>JBGSSK010000250.1:0-62527 GCA_041737095.1 Parvularculaceae bacterium
GGGATCGGCGGAAGTGCTCGAAGCGCTCTATCTGCTGCTGCTCAAGCACGGAAAGCCCGAATACGTCCGTTCCGACAACGGCCCCGAGTTTATCGCCGAAGCGCTGCAGGACTGGCTCAAAGCGGTCGGCGTCAAGCCAATTCATAGCGCGTGCGTTGCGTACCGCTGAGGGTCAGCCATTCGGGCGTCGAAAGCGCCTTATCCACGCGAAAAGCCTCGGCTGCGGATGCCCCTGGCGCGCAGGCGAGCGACGCGACGAGCGCCAATTCATGCAAATGCCAGGAAACGCGCGCGCCGCTTCGTCCGCCGTCAGCTTTGAGTCGGCGCGCGCGATTATTCAAAGCGAAGCTCTAAATGTCACACCCCACGTGCGAGGATCGGCGACAAAGCCGACGAACAGCCCGGAACCACCGGGAGCTGCCGAGAGAAACTCGAAATAGTCCTTATTGGCGAGATTTCGTGTCCAGACAAAGACATCCCAGTTTTTATCAGAACGGAATCCCGCCCGGGCGTTTAACAGCGCATAGCCGTCAACGACCAGAAATGGTGAGAAAGTCGCCGAGGACGAGAAGTCCGAACGATAGCTCGCGTCGACGCCGAGGAAGAATTCGCCTGGCGCGCCGAGAAACCGCGAGGGTGCGCTTGCTTCGCCGCCAACTGAAGCCGCCCATTTTGAGATGCCGGGAAGCGGCGTGTCGGAGGCGTCGAACACCGACAGGCCGCCTGTCAGTTCGATCGGAGGCGGAGCATCTGTGAAGCTAACATATTCGCCATCGTTATAGGCCGCCGAACCGTACAAGGAGAAATTGTCGCTTAGCTGGGCCGATCCGTCGAATTCGACGCCGCGCACGCGCACTTTCTCTGCGTTGGCGAGAAAACCGCGCAAGACGCCAACCTGCGAGTTCACGACGTTCGCCTGATAATCTTTGACGACAGTGTCAAAGAAACTGAGATTGGCGGTCACGCCGGGAACGGGCCTGGTTTTCACGCCGACCTCGATATGCCGCACATCTTCGGGTGCAACTGTCGCAGCGGCGATTGCAGGTTGCCCGAACGCATCGTTTGGAACGCCGGAAAGGTTGAGGCCGACCGATTTGAACGCCGTTGCATAGGTGGCGTAGAAATTGATCGCATCCGCTGGTTGGTAGGCGAGAGTGACATTCCAGGAGACGTTGAAATCGTCGGTGTCGGCGGAATAAGTCTGCGGCGCAAGGATCGAACGTTGCAAGGCCAGCAGCACGGGGTCCGCCGTCGCAAGCCCGCCAGTGACCTGACTGTCGAAGTCGACAGACTTCTCATCGTAGTTCAGGCGCACGCCGGGCTGCAAGCGCAACTGATCGGTAATGCGCAAGTCCAACTGGCTGAAAAGGGCCAAACTGAGATTGTCGGACTTAATGTCCGAAGTCTGCCGCAAGCCGTCGAGCAGGCCCGGCGTGTTTGCGCCAGGCGATGAAGGATTGAGCAGGAAACGGCCGGCGGCTTCGCCCTGTTCCTGATTCCCTATTGAGTCGATCGTCTGATAGAATGCGAAAGCGCCGGCGACGAAATCGATCCTCGGCAGCAATGCGCCGGCATATCGCAGTTCCTGACTCCACTGCCGCTGTTTAGACGGATTCGCCGAGATGGTCGTGATCGGCAGACCTAGAAAGTCGCGGTCGTTTGATGGGTTCCAGTCCCAGAACCGCCAGGCGGTTATGGAGTTCAGTTGGCCGGGGCCGAGGTCCCATTCTCCAGTCAGGGATATGCCGCCCACGTCTTGGTAAGAACGATGAGGCGAGTCTGCATCCGTCTGGCGATCGAACGGATCGAAGCTGGGCGGCATGTAACCGAGGTCCGCCGCAATTTGGGGATATTGCCGCGCCGCCGAGCGCAGCGTCGGCGCGACGCCCGCAACAACCTGCGCATATCCTTCCGGCCGCTGACGGGTATAATCGCCGACGAGAACGAAATTGACGCTTTCGGTGGGCGAATAGAGAAGCTGGCCGCGCACGCCGAGATTGTTGAGATCGTTCAGATCATCCTGCGTGGCGACATTGAAGAGCACGCCGTCGCGTCGCGTTCCGGAAAAAGACAGACGGCCTGCCAGCTTGTCTTCGATGAGCGGTCCGGTGATGGAACCCTTCGCCTGAAGGAACCCGAGATTGCCGCCGGTAACCTCGACATCGGCGCCGAAATCAAAGCTCGGCCGTTTGGTGGTGATATTGACTGCGCCCGAGGTAGTGTTCTTGCCGTACAGAGTTCCTTGCGGTCCGCGCAATATCTCGATCTGTTGAACATCGATGAAGTCGAGAGTCGCAAGCGCCGGCCGGGCGTAAAAAACCCCGTCGACATAGAGCCCGACGCCGGGTTCTATGCCGTCATTGGTCAGTCCGAACGGCGCACCCAGGCCGCGGATATTGATCGCCGAGTTCCGCGGGTTCGAAGAATAGAATTGGACAGTCGGAATCAGCTCTTTCAGTCTGTTGACGTTGAAAGCGCCCGCATCGCTCAACTGCGCGCCGCCAACGACCGTCAGGGCGATCGGCACGACCTGCGCGTCTTCCTCGACGCGGCGGGCGGTGACAGTGACAGTATCAACGGACGCGCTTGCTGACGCGATCCGCACCGCCGGCTGTTCGGGCTCTGCCTGCGCGTTGGCTCCTGTGGCGATAAGCGAAAAAACACTGGCAGACAAAAGGAAACGTGCGATCAATTTACCCTCCTGATTTGCTGGGATCGCTCACGCCTCCGGACTTCCGGTCGCGTGCAAAATAGTGATCATTTTACGCGCCGAAGCGCTGACGCTCCGTCACATCGATTTGCACGACTTTCGATCCGTGCACGGTGATCGTTACGGCGCCATAGGCGATGTTGCGCAGCGCCGCGATGATGCTGTCGATGACTTCAGCGTCCGTATGTTTTGAATCGGCGTCCGGCGAGATCACTCGCGGCGTGAAGGTTGTCTTGTGTCGATCCATAAATTCCTCCGGATTTGACAGATGAAGTTGAAAACAAGGCCCAGCGGCGGGGGAAAAAGCTTATGGTTTCGCCTTGCGCAGGATTGTGGGAAAGCGGGACTTCAATCTCTACGCGCCCGCAAAGCTCCGCGACCTTGAGTTCGATGCGGCGCACGCCGGAAAGCCGTCGGCTTGCGGTGACGACGCCACCGACGCCGCCGCGATCAACCAGCGCCGCGTCATGGGGTCGAAAAAACAGGCGCGCCACTCCGTTTGGGGCGTCTTCCGGATCTATCGGCAAAGCCCGTCCTGCGAAGTAGAGGGCGCCGTCCTTGACGGTGGCAGGCAGTTCCGACGAATCGCCGATAAAGCCGAACACGAACGGCGAGTTCGGCGTGTCGTAGATTTGATCCGGCGTTCCGACCTGTTCGATGCGGCCCTGACTCATGACGACGACGCGATCTGCAAGCTCCAGCGCTTCTTCCTGGTCATGCGTCACGAACACCGTCGTGTGGCCGGTCTTGTCGTGAATTTCCCTGAGCCAACGCCGCAAGTCCTTGCGGACCTGCGCGTCGAGGGCGCCGAAGGGCTCGTCGAGCAGCAGTACGCCGGGCTCGATCGCCATGGCGCGCGCGAGCGCCACGCGCTGGCGCTGGCCTCCCGAAAGCTGCGCAGGATAGCGCTTCTCGAGGCCGCTCAACTGTACAAGATCGAGAAGGCCCCGTGCACGGTCGGCGATCACTTTGCTCGACGGGCGCCGGTGATGCGGCCGCACCGACAGACCGAAAGCGACGTTTTGCTGCACCGTCATGTGCCTGAACAGCGCGTAGTGCTGGAATACGAAACCGACGTTTCTATCCTGCACCCGCATGCGTGAGGCGTCTTGATCTGCGAACCTGATTTCGCCGGCGCTTAATGATTCAAGCCCGGCGATCAACCGCAGCAGCGTCGTTTTGCGGGAGCCGGAGGGGCCTAGAAGCGCGATCAGTTCGCCGGACTTGATATCGAGCGTTGCTTCGCGCAGCGCCGCGAACTGACCGAATTTCTTGCTGACATTCCTGATGCGCACATCCATTGGAGTTATCTCCTCATTTAGTGCTTGCGAGATGACGAAAGGCCGTCGCCGAAGCGCGCTTCAAGGACCGTCTTGAGAGCGAGCGTCACCAGCGCCAGCGCGGCGAGCAGCGACGCGACAGCGAACGCGGCGACGAAATTATATTCGTTGTAAAGAATCTCCACATGAAGCGGCATGGTGTTAGTAAGGCCGCGGATATGGCCTGACACGACCGAGACCGCGCCGAATTCGCCCATGGCGCGCGCGTTGCACAAGAGAACGCCGTAAAGAAGGCCCCATTTTATGTTCGGCAAGGTCACGCGCCAAAACGTCTGCCAGCCGCTGGCGCCGAGCGACAGCGCGGCCTCCTCGTCGGTCGCGCCCTGCTCCTGCATCAGCGGTATGAGTTCGCGCGCTACGAAAGGCAGCGTCACGAATATGGTCGCCAGCACGATGCCGGGAACCGCGAACAGAATCTGGATGTCATGGCTCATCAGCCAGGGCCCAAGCGCGCTGCCGGCGCCAAACAAGAGGACGTAAACGAGCCCCGAAATCACCGGCGAAACGGAAAATGGCAGGTCGATGAGTGTGATCAGAAACGCCTTGCCCCTGAATTCGTACTTGGCGACCGTCCAGGCTGCGGCCACGCCGAACACGATGTTCAAAGGAACGGCGATAGCAGCGACAGTGAGCGTCAGTTTCATCGCTGCAATCGCGTCAGGCTCCCTGATCGCCTCGATGAATGCGCCGGCGCCATGTCTGAACGCCTCCGAGAACACCGTGATGAGCGGCAGCAGCAGGAACAGGGCGAGGAAGGCCAGCGCCAGCGCGATCAGCGCAATTCGCGTGCCCGGCGCTTCCGTCGTCGCCAACAGGACATGATCGGGACTACGCGCCATGACCGTACCGTTTTCGGCTCCACGCCTGAATCAGGTTGATGACGAGCAGGATCGCGAAGGAAATCATCAGCATCAGGACGGCGATGGCGGTGGCGCCCGGCGTGTTGAATTCTTCCAGTTTGATGCCGATCAGCAGCGGTGCGATCTCGGAGATGTAGGGTAAATTTCCGGCGATGAAGATCACCGAGCCATATTCCCCAACGCCGCGCGCAAGTGCGAGCGCGAAGCCTGTGAGCACCGCCGGCGCCAGTGCGGGGAGAATGACGCGGGAAACCGTAGCGCGGCGCGAAGCGCCGAGCGTCGCCGCGACCTCTTCGATTTCGTGATTGATTTCCTCCATCACCGGCTGAACCGTGCGCACGACGAAAGGAAGTCCGACGAAGATGAGTGCGAAGACGATGCCGAGCGGCGTGTAGGCGACCTTTACGCCAAGCGGCGCGAGCAGCGCGCCGATCCAGCCGTTAGGGCCATAGAGCGCGGCGAGCGATATTCCCGCGACCGCCGTCGGCAGGGCGAAGGGCAGATCGACCACGGCGTCGAGAAGGCGCTTGCCGGGAAAACGGTATCGCACGAGCACCCAGGCGACGATCAAGCCGAACACGACGTTGACGATCGCTGCGATCAGCGCCGCGCCGAAACTGAGGCGCAGTGCGGCCATCGTTCTTTCGTCTGTTGCGAGCACCGCGAATTCGTTCCATCCGAGCGCCGCCGAACGGGCCGCCAGCACTGCAAGCGGAATAAGAATGAAAAGCCCAAGATAGGCGACGGTGAACCCGAAGGTCAGTCCGAATCCCGGAATGACGCTCGGCTGTTTCCACCTCCAGCGCGGTCTATCGCCCGCAGCATATGCAACCGCCGTCGCCATGAGGTCTATTTCGCGCCAGGTTTGTAAATCTGATCGAACACGCCGCCGTCGGCGAAGTGCTTTGCTTGCGCTTCCGGCCAGCTTCCGAAAACGTCGTCGACGCGAATCAACTCCACTTCCGGGAAGCGCGCGAGATCGGCTTTATCAACGAGTTCCGGTTTTGACGGCCGGTAGAAATGCTTGGCGGCGAGTTTCTGGCCCGTGGTCGAATAGAGAAAATCGAGATAGCCCTTGGCGGCATTGCGTTCGGCGTCGCTCTTGATGTTGCCATTGACGACCGTAACCGGAGGTTCGGCCAGTATGCTGAGCTTCGGCACGACAATGTCGAACCTGTCTTCGCCCAGTTCTTCAAGCGACAGGAACGCCTCATTTTCCCAGGCGATCAACACGTCGCCGATGCCGCGCTGACCGAATGTCGTCGTCGAGCCGCGCGCGCCTGTATCGAGCACAGGCACGTTCTTGTAGATCGCCGAAACGAAGGTGCGCGCTTTCGCTTCGTCGCCATTGAATTTCCTGAGCGCATAGCCCCAGGCGGCGAGATAATTCCACCTCGCGCCGCCAGATGTCTTTGGATTGGGCGTAATGACTTGAACGCCTTTCTTAACAAGGTCGTCCCAGTCCTTGATGCCTTTCGGATTGCCCTCGCGCACCAGGAAGGCGATCGTAGTCGTGTAGGGAGAACTCGCATTCGGCAGGCGCGCCTGCCAGTCCGCGGGAATCTTTCCGGTCGCCTCGGCGATCTTGTCAATATCGACGGAAATCGCGAGGGTCACGACATCCGCCGCAAGTCCGTCGATCACCGCCCGCGCTTGTTTGCCCGAGCCGCCATGCGATTGCTGGATTTTGACGGTGTCGCCGGTTTTCTCTTTCCAGTGCTTAGCGAAAGCCGAGTTGAAATCCTTATAGAGCTCCCGAGTTGGGTCATAAGAAACATTGAGGAGCGTGACTTCGGCTGCGTGACCAGCGCCAGGCATCAACACGGCGGCCGCCAACAAAGAAACCGTTGCGAGCATTGCAAATTTCGATTTCATAAATCGTGCTCATCTTAATGCCTGTAAAGTCGATCGAAATGATAGAGATAAGTCAACAACAATTTTTCTGAATGTCGGGTCATGGTTAATCAAAGAAAGGTTCGTCTGGTTGCGCAGGCGAGTCGGTCAAAAGGTGATTGCCAGGGCGAGAATTCCTAACGCCCCAACCAGAAGGGTCAGCGGCGCCCCACGGCGCAGAAAATCCCGCAATTCATAACCGGCGGCGCCCATGACGATTGTATTGTTGTGATGACCGAAGGGCGTCAGGAAATCCGTGGACGCGCCAAGCGCAACGGCCAGCAGTGCAGCATTCGAATCCACACCCGACAATTTGGCGGCCGCGATGGCGATCGGCGCCATGACGGCGGCGGTCGCGATATTGTTGAGAAAAGGCGTTATCACGGTCGCCATCGCCCAAATTGCGCCGATTATGACAAATTCGTTTGTGTCTGAAAGGAGCAATATCGGCTGCACAATGGCCGCCGCCGCGCCGGATCGTTCGAATGCGGTGCCGAGCGGTATCAGCGCTGCAAGCATTATGATGACACCCCAATCAAGACGGCGCAGGAGGTCAGGCAGGGAAGCGCCGCCAATGATAGCCATCACCGCGAGCGCGATGCCGAAGGCGGCCTCGGTGCGCATTATTCCGAAGGCGGCGAGCCCTACGCCGCCGGCAAGCACAATCGCGGAAATCGGCGACAGCGCTCCGGGCGCCGATTTGCGCCGAGGGGCGAGGGCCAGACACCCGGCGCCTTCAAGCGATGCAATGATGCTCGTTTTGTCGCCGGCAAGGACTATGACGTCGCCGAGCGATATCCTGATGTCATGAAAACTTCCGTCGGCCCGGATATTGGCCCCGCGTATGCCGACTACCCTGACGTCATGCGTCTCAAACGGCAAAACAGCGCCGATCGTGCTGCCGAGGAGAACGCTTGACGGCGTCACGACCGCTTCTTGAATAAAGGTGCTGCTGTCAAAGTCAGGAACGACAAGTCCGGCGTCGAATAACTTGTCGAGAATGTCGTGGCTGGCTGCAATGACAAGAATGTCGCCGACCCAAACCTTAATGGCGTCGCGGCGGGCGAAAACGAATTGGCCCTCGCGCAGGACATGCAGGATATTGATATCTTCGTCGTTTTCGATCTCGATCAGACGCCTGCCGGCCCATTCAGATCGCTCTGATACAGCCACTTCAAACAGGATCTTCTCATCCCTTCCACGTTGCGCCTGTCCTTCCGAGGCCTTCAGTCCACGTAGTGAATTCTTCAGATCGCGGCTCGCTGCAAGCCAGATCAAGCCAGCAAGGGCGGCGGGCGCGCCGGCGATCGCAAAGGAGAAAAATCCGAGCGAGGCGCCAAATGACTCCTGTCGGGCAGCGCTGACGACGAGGTTCGCGGGCGTTCCAATCAGCGAACACATGCCGCCGAGCAAGGTCGCAAAAGAAAGCGGCATCAAAACGCGATGCGGCGATATCGAGAGCCGGCGACATCCGGAATAGGCGACCGGCATCATGATGGCGAGTGCGCCGATATTGTTCATGAAGACCGAAAGAGCGGCGCCGGCTGTTATCAGGAACAGGTTCAGCTGCGCTTCGGTCGTGAGAGATGCGAGCACGGGGCGCGCATAATGATCGACAAGCCCCGACTTGGCGACCAATTGGGCGAGCATGAGGATTTCAATGACCGTGATGACGGCGGGATCGGAAAAACCCGAAAAAATCGACTGAGCATCGACAATTCCCGTCAGTGCGCCGACGGCCAGCGCTGAAATCGCGATTACTTCCGCTCGCCAGCGAGTCATCGCAAAGCCCGCCATTGCCGCGGCGAGAATGAGAATTATGCCAGCCTGGTGAATTACCGAATGGTCCGGCGCCAAAACCGCGCTCCCTCCGAAGACTTCAGATTTGAAGGTCAGTCCGCCCGCGACGCCATCAGGCGCGCTGGGCTTTTTTTCTTAGCGCGCCTGCCGACCACTGCGCATCATCTATCGCGTCGGCGACGGTGGTTTTGTCTAGAACGCCGCGGGTCGCCTCCGCCACTCTTGCGAATACCCGCCGAACCTCGCAGGACGCTTCAGCTCTGCAATCCTCGCATCGGCGATAGGCGATTTTGCTGAGACACGGCAGGGGCGCGATTGGACCGTCGACAATCCGAAGGACTTCTCCGAACGTAATCTTGTCGGCAGGGCGCAATAGGGCATAGCCGCCATGCTTGCCGCGACGGCTTTCCAGAATGCCATGGCGCTTCAGATCCAGCAGAATCTGTTCAAGAAATTTCCGCGGGATGTTATTGCGTTCGGCGATATCGGCGATAATCAGCGCTTCGCTGTCCGTTTCGGCCCGGGCCAATGCAACGAGCGCCCGCAACGCATATTTCGCTTTTTGAGATATCATCGCCCACCTTCCCGCTTTTTCACTTTCGCCTGATGACGCTAATTTGGCTGATTCAACCCGTGCCGGGAATTGCACGAATACGCCCCGGTGGAAACGGAACGACATCTCTAGCGCATTTCTGGAAATAAGTCTATAGAACTAGTAGTGTTTAATTCGAAGCCCGACCTTTTAGAGAAACTGAGTTGATCGCCGCCATGAATGCCGTAAAGCAATTTCAGTGCGCCGGACGAAATACCGCCGTCCATTACGGCGCCTGTTTCAGCGTCGCTCAAGATTGGCTGTCTCGGGTCTGGCGCCCTTCGGCTCGATGGCGGGCATCTTCTTGAACTTGTCGCCACGTTTCTCGGCGGCGACCCCCCGAATAACCGAAAGGCGCCGGCGCGCCGTTCTGGAATCGGAATTGATCTCGTCCCGAAAGAAGCCGGACTGGTTGATGACATTGTTCAATGGGGGAGTAGGCGCCCTTTTAGAAACTCTTCGCGTCCCCATTCATCATCGGTGAGCGGATCACTTCTTGTCCGATTGTTGCAGTCGCGCCACGCCGGCCAAAACCGAATCTGGAGGAGACGACGAATCGTTCACCGAAAACACCCCTTTCAATCAGACTGCAACTTCCACTGGGTGCTGGGCGCAATTCGAATCGAAGCGCTTCAGGAAGCCGGCGTCCCAGAGTTTTCGGATATTCGCCCTGTTTTTACGGAACCAACCGCTCACTTTCGGTGTTCTTGACCGTTATGGCGGCGATAGCGCCGCTAAGGGAGCAATTCATGCGACTTTTGCAGATCATATTTATTTCATGCTTTTTTCTCGCTTCGTGCGAAACAATCAAGGGCGTCGGCCGCGACGTCGAAGACGCCGGCGAGACGATTGACGATTCGATTGAGGACGAATAGCCGGCGCAGTCTCGATTAACGCATAGCCTTCACCCAGTCGCGGATTCGGGCGCTTGCCGATCCCGGACTGAATCAAGTCCCAAGAGAATTGGATGGCGAAGACGTCATGCGGTGTCGAGCGATCATGTCGCTCCAGCTGAGTGCTGGAACTCTTGAAATCATGCCTGCGATTGTCCGCCGATTGTCCGCAGGGAACGATTCTCCGCTACAAATGTTCAATCTTCTACGTGGGTCAGCCCGACCCTAAGCGGATCATAGTCAGGACGGTAGTTATGAAAGCGGTATTGTTGATGGCTCTCGGCGGCATCTTGCTGTCGAGCGCATGCACGACTTCAGGAACTGCGGAGCGCAACGCGATTTACGGAGGCGCCGCCGGTGCAGCAGCAGGCGCGATCGCAGGTCAGGTGATATCAGGATCCCCAGGCAAAGGCGCCCTCATTGGCGCCGGCGTCGGCGTTGTCGGCGGTGCGATTGTCGGATGCGCGCGCGCGGACGACTGCTTTGGCCGGGCCCGTGACTCCGGAGATAGCCGCTACGATAGTTACGCCAAGCGCTCTTACTATACCGACCCGAAAACCGGCGACACATGGTGGGAGAACGGAGAATTCCGCAGCTACGGCCAAGGCCGCCCGTAATCGGGATAGCGGAGACAATGGCGGCTCATGCGGCCCCGAGGTTCGACCCTTCTGAGGGCTGGATCAACTGCGCCGATTGGGCCGCCTCATTTTTGATTGCTTGCGCGGCGAAGCGGCGGCTTTTTGATATGGAACCCGGGTCGTCCTCCGTCAGGCATGGCCGGAACGGCCCGTTCGCCCCGCCAGCGACCAAAACACCGGGAACGGAACGAACGGGAGCTTTGGCGCGGTCAATACCAGCCGTGTCTCATTCAGCTGCATGATCGCTGATCCCGACATGATCACGCCAGCAATGAAAATAACCAGGGAAATCATCTCAATTCACCAGGGCGCCGACTCGATGGCGAATATCTGTATCGTCTCTGACTGGTTGCAGATCCGGTTGTCCGCAGCTGTCGATCCACGTATCAATACGCGATCGCCATCGCTGAAGCGACCGAGGTCGCCGAGGAGCGAGAAGATGTTGCCTGCATCATCGCGCAGCGTCGGGCATCTTTTGCCTTCGTTGGTGAGAACGCCGGAAATGGCGCCCTGGCCGCCCGTGTTGATATCCAGAGCATCTGTCGCGTTGCGCCTTTGAAATCGCGACATAAAGGTCGGTCCGCCATTGCTGCGTCGTTCGACGCCGCGATCGAGCGTCGTTGATCCGCTCGCCGCGAGGCCAAATGTCTGGCCGTTGTCGTCCGGATAGATTACCGAGGCGCCGCTGGTTTCTCGCCGGCGATCATATGAGTCACGGTCGTCGGAGCGCACGCGCACGCGCTCCGTAAAGTATGTGCGTGCGCCGTCCTCAACGGCGGCGACGAACAGGACAGTCTCGCCGTCGACATTGTCTGGCACGCGCACTTCCGTCTCGAAGAGTCCGGTCGGACCGGTCCTGATTTCAGAGATCTTCTTCAAGGTGTTGCGGCTCGGCCCGCCATAGATCGAGACCGGCGTGTTCGGAGGAAATCCGACAGCCGACAGAGATACGCTGTCGTACCGATAGACTTCATTGTTGTTGGCTCTGAGGACGGCTGACGAAGACTGGCCGCCAGGTCGCTGCAGGAGGCTTGGAACTCGCCCATAGTCGCCTTCCGAAAGCACGCGACCGCCGCCATCGTCATAATCGACCGTATAGGCGTTGTCGCTGACATAGGTATCCGTCCCTCGCTGCATGGCGAAGTAGGCCTCGTTGCTCTGATAAGCGTCCGGCAACCTTACAATTTCATTGATCTGACCATATTGGTTCGCTTCGATCGTACGGATCTGCACGAGTCGGTCTCGCCGATCCCCATAGAGGACGGCGACCTTTTCGCCGCGGCCGAAATTGCTGCCGATCAGCTTGATCTCTCCATTCCGGGGGCCCCGAACAGGCGAAAACGAAACCGCGGGCCGTCGATGATCAATTGATGCTTCGCGATCTGTTCTGCGATACGATTGATCAATGCGCGCGTAACCCGGCAGATATATCCGGTCGCCAATTTCAAGATTGCGCGGACGCGTATCCCGATTGAGCTCCATGACTTCGGAAAGGGAAACGTTGTATCGCGCCGCAATGCCGCCGAGCGTGTCGCCTCGCCGGACGACATGATGGTCCAGGTCACCCCTGTCATTATAACGATCATCGCGCCTGTTGTCGCTGCGGTAGGTCGAATTGGTGCGATGGAAACCATCGCCGCCGTCGTGATATATGGTTGCGTGTTGGGTCGGAATATAGAATTGTTCGCCGACTGCTATATTGCGCGGGTTTCGAGTGCCAGGGTTTGCATCGAGAATAGATTCAACGGAGACATCGCATAGTTCGGCCAGATCGGATAGCGTTTCGCCATATCTGATCGTGACGCGACGCTCGCAGTCGCCATCGAGTTGCTCTGCACGATAATCTGAATAGCGCCGATGCGCATCTCGCGCGGCCTCTATCCCGCGAACGCTGACATCAGAAGATCCGTAATCTGTCCGGCCGACTGCGCGGCTGTCGTAGTAGGCAGGCGTATAATTGTAATCGCTGTATCCGGAGCGGCTCTCGCCAGCATAACTGGCGCAGCCCGCTGTCAAAATAGCGAGGACGCTGGCGGCGCCTGCAAGGCGTACGCGCCTCGAATCGCGTAAAATCGCATTACCCATGATTTTATTCTTTCCGCCGAACTTGTCGGCCAATAACTCATACGCCTTGAAAGAACAGTATGTCCTGAAATGAGTTCCGCGATCGTTTCGACGCCGGTGGTGATCCGCTCATCAATGCCCCGCGCACCGCGGCCCTGCCTTCTGTAATGTTCGATTGATTGTCGGGGTGCGGTCCGCAACACCGTTGCAGGAGAAGCGAAGACGCGCCGCTGGCTCCCGATGTCTGCAAGCCGACGCGTCTTCGCATGATCGCCGCAGGCCTAGTTCGCCAGCGTCGAGTCTTCAAATTTCTTGATTTGCTTCTCGGCTTCTTCGCGGGCTATTCCATAGCGCGACTGAACGACGCCCAGAAGTTGATCGCGCTTGCCTGCCGCCTTCACAAGATCATCATCAGTGAGCTTTCCCCACTGTTCTTTCACCTTGCCGGACATTTTTTTCCACTCGCCTTCTGTCTGGTCCCAGTTCATATTTCGCTCCAATCATTTTCCAATGTTTGAGCCGGCCCGCTTTGGCGATCCCGCCGCGGCGCCGCTCACACTCATAAACGCGTCGCCCTTGCGAGCGTTCCGTTAATTCGCAGCTTTCCCCCGACGCTCTGGAGTTTCGCTAACCCGCCGCGCACGGGCTTCTCGTTGGTCAGGAGTACGGCCAGCGGCTGCAAGCCTGGCGTATATTTCGCGATGACGGAAAAGCAGACAACCATTGGCACTGACAGCACAGTGGCGGCGGCGCCCCACATCCAGGTGAAGAAAGCGAACGAGATCAGTAACGCGACAGGATTGACGACCATTCGGCGCGACAGCAAAAGCGGCTGAATGATATTGGCCTCAAGCGCATTTATCGTCGTCATCGCCACAGGCCCGGCCAATGCGATTATCAGATTGTCCTGCACTGCAATGCCGATCAGCGCGGAAGCGAGGATGACGGACGTTGCGCCGATGATCGGTACAAAATTGGCGACGCCGAAGGCGACGCCCCAGAGAATCGGATCTGGAAGGCCGAGAAGGTAGAATGCTGCGGCTGTGGCCGCGCCGTCAATAATGTTGAGAACGGTGATGACAAAGAAATAGCCGGAGACCTTTTTCCCGACATCCCGGAAAATGCGGGCAAGCCGCAAACGCATCCGGATCGACGTATGCATGGCGATGAGCTTTTGGCGGTATTTCTGCTTTTCCGACAGGAGGAAGATCGCGAGCAGAACAACAAACAGGAACTGTGCAAAAACGCCAGGCACCAGCTCCAGGAGCGTCTTTATCGCTGAATCGCCGGCGATCTGAACAGTCTGAACGTCGGACGCATCGGATCTCGCGCCGACAAGCTCGCCGATCGCCTCGGTCGCATCGCCGACGCCGCGAAAACTGGCGGTGAATGGAAGAATCTTGAGATTGAACGCTTCGACAAGCGACGGCAGTCGCTCTGCAAGCGCGGCGAATTTCGGTAGCGTCAATAGGCTTACCGCGGCGATCGCCGCCGCCGCTGTCAGTACGCTGATCACCGCAGCGGCCGGCGACGGCATCCGCAGTCGCTCCAGAACGATCGTAACGGGCGTCAAGGCGAGTGCAAGCAACGCCGCCAGCAAAATTGGAACTAGGACGGCTTTTGCGGCGATCGCCGCCGCCGCCGCGCAGACAGTCGCTATCAAGACCAGGCTGAAATTTACGCCGCGAGATTGGTAATTTGCAGAATATCGGGGGAGCGCCTGGAGGTCAGCGACCTCTCTGGAATATCTCTCACCCTTCGCTTTTGAAGTTCGACGCGGAATGGCGAGCGGATCAGGCGGGCTTGCGTCCATTCGCGGTCCTCGGATCCTTTTCGCCATCGGACAACGCCAGCAGCGCCGCCCCTGCAAAGGCGGCGATCGCGAGCATCGTGATCGGGCGCCGCGCCGAAATGCCGATGACCGCGGTTCGGGCGAATTCGCTTAGATTTGAAGACAGAAGAGCCCCCGCTGACTGAGGGCTCAATTGCGCCTGCGCGGGGGGGACGCGGTCCTTCGCCGCAAGGACTCTTCGAACAAGAAAGAGGAGGGAGCTTGCGAGCAGCATGACACCGACAATTATTGCCGCGGCGCCTTCGCTCATCCAGCGTGCGAGTTCAGATTGTGCGCCATAAGCAAGGAAGACAATCCCGATCAGGCAGGTCCCGCCGAATGCAATGGCGGCGACGACGGCTGCTAAAGCCGGCGCGCCGACATGCCTCATGATGGCGGCCTCAATCGGCGGCGTCATCCTATTTCCGGAACATCAAGCCGGCAAAAAGAGCGCCTGCGGCCATTGCGATGGTTATTGCCGTGATTGGCTGGCTCGCCACTCGCTTGCGCAAGATAGCCGCTCCGTCCTCATACAGCGCCGTGACATCTTTCGTCACGCCTTCTGTCTTCTCCTGCAAATCGTGGAGGGCCGCCTTGCTGTTCTCCAGCGCTGCGGTCCCGACATCATGAACGAGACTTTCGACGCGTTCCGCTAGTCCGTCTTCGGAGCCGTTCCGGGCGTGAAGGTCGCCGCCAAATTTGTCGTTCGCTGTATTTTGCACTCTGGTTCTCCTTGACGCTCTGTCGCGCCGTTTGTCGCTGCACGTCATCAACGTGTCAAAATGCTAATCGTTCCAGCCTTGCGTGGATCAGCGCGCAATCAGTTGCGAGGACTTGCCAATTCAATACATCGAAATGCGAGAAGTGGCATGGCTATGGCGCGCCAGAGGCGACCGCCGATCACGCTGTCGCCCCGGCGATTGGAAAATGCTGGCTTTTGTCGGCGGTTTCAGCCTTGATGTGGGCGTGACCGAAGAAATCTATCGCCGGGTGTCCCGGGACTGATCGAGAACACGGCGCGCATCATAGACGCTGCTCGCGCGTGGGGGCGGATTTTCCCCCATGACGATTTCGATCACCGCAACGCGGTCGCCATAGTCGCCATAGGGCGGGCGGTCATTCGCCGAGCGATCATCGTAGTCGTATCGGGTCGTTTCGTATCGCTGGAAGGTATTGTCGCTGAGATCGCGGCTGCGGCTTAGGACCTGGAACCAGTCATAACGATTGTCGAGCGTGAGTTCCGCCGCGCGCCGGAACACCCAGTCCTGCGCGAGCCGCGCATCGCCGGACGTCAGCCTGTACTGCACGCGATAGCGGTTCTGGTCGATGCGCGTGTCATAATAGCCGACATCGTCCTGACCGCGCGCCTGTTGATAGCGCGGCGTATAAGCCGAGACGCAGGCCGTCAGGGCGGAGGCCGTGACGGCGATAGCGAGTAGCATTTTCTTCATAGTGGTCCCTCTGGCTTTCAAATCATGCTGTCCACAGAGAACGCACGGCGCGTCAAAAGGTTCCCGCCGGCAGCCGGAAACCCTGAATTCCGCCAAATCGGAGAAGGCCGCGAGGTCGCGCAGCCTTCTCCGATCCGGGAAGCGATCAGCAGGGGCGATCGCAACCTGTGCGGGCGCAATCCGCCAATCAATATTTGCCGTCAGGTTCCTTGGCGGTTTCAATCGCTTCTTTGATCGCGTCGGACCGCTTGTATTCGAATTTGTTTGCGCTGTTGAATTGCGCTTCGGTGACATCGAGCGCGATACCCGCTCCGTCGCCCTCTTCGATCCGGAGAAGCGAGAAGTCGAACGCGTAACGATCGCCGGCGCCGACTGAACCGACCATGCTGCGCTGGACGATGACCTCTTTCACATGGCCGTCGTCTGCCATGATAAGGTCATCGACGACCGCATTACTATCTTGTTCAGGCAGCGAGACCAGATCGATATTCGCCCCCAGAATTTCCGACGCCAGGCGATAATCATCATCACCGACCTGGTTGAAGTCGACCCCTTTCTTCATCTGTTCCGCGGTCATTGACAGACGCAGGAGCGGGTCGTTCTCGGAAGTTGAGCTTGCCGGGTCGTCAAGACCGATACTGACCATGTCAAAGTCGATGGCGCTTTTCTTCCCGCCGACTCCGCCGATTCCGCCCGTCCTGTATACGATGCGCTCAGCTGATCCGTCCGCACCGATCAGGATGTCGGCGACATGCGCAATAGACTCGCCGGCATCGCCATAAATCTCCTCGCCGAGGAATGCCTTGGCGCTGATATCGGTTGCGCCGGGATAGCTGACGGTGGCGCTGGATTCGGTCGACGCTGTCGCCGCGGGCATCTCGGCGGATGAGGCCGACCCTGTGGGGTCGATACTGGCCGGTTCCCTTGACGCAGCGGCGGACTCCTGAGTTCCGGCTTCTTGTGATTTTGTACTCTCGCCGGCGCATGCGGTTACAGGCAGAGCGAGCGCGGCGATCGCCGCAGAAAGCATGAGATTTTTCATGGATAGCCCTCATTCGTGGTTAAGTTGTGGGCTAAACACGCTGGCTAGAATGTCGTTCCGGCGCTGTGGATGAGTTATCCGAATGGTAATCGGCGGTAGGTTCCTGGCGCACAACCGGCATGGAATCCGACCAATCAGGAACCAATACGCGCGGACCGGGTTATCTTTGCGGAAAAAGGGAGACCAATCATGGCTGTTGAGAGCATCTTGGTGTGGCTGTTGATCGGCGCTGTCGCCGGCTGGCTGGCTGGCGTCATCGTGAAGGGATACGGTTTCGGCCTCGTTGGAAACATCGTTGTCGGCATTCTCGGCGCATTTGTCGGCGGATGGCTTTTCGGAACGCTGGGCATTTCGAGCGGCGCCGGAATTATAGGCTCGGTGTTTGGCGCAACGGTCGGCGCCGTCGTGCTGTTGTTCGTCATTCGACTCGTCCGAAAGGCCTGATCGACAATTCAGGCGCCAAATCAGCTCGCCCGCCGAAGCCCGACCTTGTTGACTATTACATCCTCCAGGCTTGTGACCGTGTGCGGATGGCGAATATCGACGGCGTCAAGCAGACGCGAGCGAGCTCTGGAAAGACGCGATCGGACCGTCCCGGTCGGGATGTCCAGTCGCTCCGCCGCCTCGCCATACTTCATGCCGTCGAATGCGATCAGCGAAATCACGCTTTGATCATTTTCTGAAAGTCCATCAAGCGCCGTGATGACTGACTTATAGTAGAGTTTTGTCTCCTGATCGGCCTTTACGGCGCCCCAGTTCGGATGAATGTCGTCAAGGATCAGTTCAACGCCGCGGGATTTCCGCTTCCTGATTTCATTCAGAAACACGCGGCGGCATATCGTTGTCAGCCAGGCCCGCAAATTGACGCCGTCGAACAGATCGGCCTTGCTTAGAGCGCGCTCGACGCTGTCCTGAACGAGGTCGAGCGCCTGATCGCTGTTACGGGTGAGAAAGTTCGCATAGCGGTAAAGTCCTGGAAGACAATTTCTCAGTTCTGTCGGGTCAATGGTCTGGTTCATGGCGGCCTCGCATCTCCTCCGCTGTGTCTGCGGCTATGGTTAAGAGAATGCCGGTGATAGCGCGCGCCGGGCGACCGCGAGAGAGTCGGAGTCTACCCAGAAAATGCGTCATTCCTTGTTCGGAGCAGCAAGGGTCAGGTGCTCGGGATAGCGCGAAACCTGTCGACCAACCGCCGTTGCATGCGATACAGAAATTCGAAAATGAGTAGAGTCCGAGGCTGCCCCAGCGCGGCAAGGGTCCGTAGAGTTCCAATTGCGGCGCCCACCGCGCTTGGCGACCAATGTGCTGCATGGTTCGCCCCTCGCCCTTCATGCATCACACTCGCCATGGGAGCCGCTGACCTCGGCATGTTGTCGGGGTCAGCGGTTCTCTGGCGTCGCGAAGGTGAGGCGCAGAAGGCGGCTTCAAGCCGTGATACTGCGCAGCGCTTGGGGTCGATGACCTGATCCGACAATCAGGAATTCTTTTCGTCGGCGCCGCCTTCGTTCGCCGAGCTATCGATCTGCCGCCGCCGCGCCGATTCTTGAGCCCGGTTGAAATTCGCAAAGGGCGTTTCGTCGAGCTCACATCCGTTCGTGGACGAGGCTCCTATCATCGGCTGGCATTCCGCAATGCGGGCGCCCGGTTCGTTATCGTTCATCGCTTCATGCACATGCATCGATTTCAATCCCCGATCGGTGAGAGCCGGCGAAAATGCCCCGTGACTGACCCATCTACGCTGCAAGAGGCGGCGAGTTGGCAATCACGGGGCGCTCTTTGGAACCTCCCCCAAATGAGACGTTCCGAAGGCTGTAATTGCGAGAGGCGCGGTGCTGCGGGGCAGCAGGGACCATTCGCTCTCGATCGAACCGAACCGTTAGCCGAAAAAGCAACTGGCTGGCGGGCTGATGCAGTGGCGGCGCGCTTCAGCCGTCATATTATTAGATCAGGCGGAAGTGCACCGAGAGACTCGGAAACTACTCAAATTCAAAGCGGCGTCAGGATGGACAGGCGCGGGCGTGAAAAATCGCAATTCACCGGAGGTTGTGTTAAGGAGCAGTCGCATTACCGACGACATTCCGGAGAGTCTGGAAAATCTAGTGAATACAAAAGGCCCGCAAGAGCCGCTCAGAGACAGTCAGAAATCAAACCGCCGGCGTCGCCCGGTGCCACGCCCAGACAAGCGTGCAAGGCCAAAAGCATCCAGTGGAATGACGGTCGTCGGCATTGGCGCGTCGGCGGGCGGTCTCGACGCCAGCCGCCGACTGATCGCCGATTTGCCGATCGGCTCCGGCATGGCTTTCATTCTCGTCCAGCACCTCGATCCGACCCACGAAAGCATGATGGGCGATCTGCTGGCGTCGCACACACAGTTGAAGGTGCGGCAAGCGATGGACGGGATGCCGATAGAGGCTGACTGCTTTTACGTGATCCCGCCGGGCGTCTATCTCTCGACGAAGGACGGCGCGTTGCATCTATCCCGACCGCAGCCGCATCACGGCGCAAGACTTCCATTTGACTTTCTGCTGCAATCGATGGCGGTGGAATGCGGCGCGCGCGCGATTTGCGTGATCCTTTCCGGAACAGGCGCCGACGGTGCCCTCGGACTTCGCGCGATCAAGCAGAAAGGCGGCTTCGTCATCGCGCAGCATCCGGAGGAGGCGGCCTTTGACGGCATGCCGCGCAGCGCAATCATGACTGGCGATGTCGACCTGATATTGCCGGTCGCGAAAATCGCCGCGACGCTTTTGAATCGCAGCCGCGATATTATCAATGCGCCGCTTGCAGAAACGTCAATCAAGCCCGGCGCAGAATGGGAATTTCCGCTGGAGCTGATTGAGCTGTTGCGAACACGGACTGCGCATGACTTCAGTCTTTATAAAAAGGGGACGCTTCAACGGCGCCTCGAGCGTAGAATGGCGATGCTGTCTCTGGGAGCCGGAGACGTCGGCAGATATCTCGACATTCTGCGAAACGACAACAAGGAACTAGAGCAGCTTGCAACAGAAATGCTGATTAATGTCACCAGTTTTTTCCGGGACGCCAAGGTCTTCGATTTTCTGACGGAAGATGTCGCACCCATGCTGATCAAGGGAGCTTCCGCCGATCAGTCGATCAGAATTTGGGTTGCGGGCTGCAGCACTGGCGAAGAAGCCTATTCTCTGGCGATGATTTTCCGGGAAAAAATCGAACTGAGCGGCATCAACATCAAATTGCAGATTTTTGCGTCAGATGTCGATCCGGACGCCATCGTCCGCGCGCGAGAAGGCCTCTATCCCGAATCAATATCGGCCGATATCCCGGCGAAACGGCTCAACCGGTTTTTCAGCAAGGAAGACGGCGGCTACAGGGTGACGCCGGATCTTCGCGCCTCGGTCGTCTTCACGGTGCAAGACGTTCTTAACGACCCGCAATTTTTGCGGCTCGACATGATTTGCTGCAGGAACCTGATGATCTACCTTTGTCCTGACGCGCAAGCCAAAGTGATCTCGCTGTTTGACTTTGCGCTCAGGAAAGGCGGCGTGCTAGTTCTTGGCACATCGGAGGCGTTGAACGCGGAGGAGGGCCGCTTCGAGGCGTTGTCAAAAGCTGATCGCATCTTCCGCAAGATCGGCCATGGAAGGCCTGCGGCGCTCGCCTATTCGGCCTATGAGATCGAGCGCGGCCAGATGTCGAAGTCGACCGATCTTGTCTCCGCTGCGACATACCAACAGGCGCTCGCCGAATTGTGCGCGATCGTAATTAGCGAGAACTACGCCCCTGCGGCGGCTCTGATCGATCGAAAGTTCAAGTGTCTCTATTATATTGGCCCGATCGGCCGCTATTTGAGGATTACGGCGGGGCAGCCGTCGACCGACCTTCTTGCAATGGCGCACCCGGACCTGCGCGCGAAATTGCGCGCGGTCGTTCACAAGGCGTGCGAGGAAAACGCGCGCGCTTCCGCCCCAGGCGTCAAGGGCGCCGCCGGAGACCGCTCGGGCGGTTTCAGGCTTGAGGCGCATCCGATCATTCATGAAGGGTCGGACCTCGTCCTGGTGTGCTTCATTGACGAGCCTGCCCCGATCGCCGCGAGCAGCCCGACGACCCCGCCGGTCGACGCTTCTCGAGCGGCGGAGCTTGAACTGGAGTTGGCGGCGACGAGGACTGAATTGCTTGGCGCCATCAGAAATCTCGAGATTTCCGGCGAGGAGCAAAAGGCGATCAATGAAGAGGCGCTGTCGATCAACGAGGAATTCCAGTCGACCAATGAGGAATTGCTGACGTCGAAGGAAGAGCTTCAGTCGCTCAATGAGGAACTGACGGCGTTGAACGCGCAGCTGCATGAAGCCCTCGATCTCCAGCGAACGACGTCAAACGATCTGGAGAACGTTCTCAACAGTACCGATGTCGCAACTCTGTTTCTCGACGACAAGTTCAATATCCGTTTTTCCACGCCGGCGACACGGCTGTTGTTCAACATTATTCCGGGCGATATCGGCCGTCCGCTTTCCGATCTCAGCTCGCTTGCTGACGATCCGAACCTCGTCGATGATGCAAAGACTGTGCTTGGAAAGCACGCAGCGATCGGGCGCGAAATCCGGTCGCTTGACGGAAAATTCTATATTCGGAAAATGCTGCCATATCGTCAGCGCGAATCTGGCGCCGAAATCGTCGCCGGCGTCGTAATCACCTACACGGACATTACAGAGGGAAAGCGAATTTCTGACCTCCTCGCCGTCGCGAAGCGAGAAGCCGATCTCGCGAGCGTTGCAAAGTCCCGCTTTCTCGCCGCCGCCAGCCACGATCTGCGTCAACCCCTGCAGACTCTGTCGCTTCTCCTTGGACTGGTTGCGAATGAGGTCACGGAGCCCTCGACAACCGAGCTTCTGGGTCGCTTCGAGAAATCGCTGGCTGGGATGTCGAACATGCTCAACACGCTGCTCGATCTCAATCATATCGAGTCCGGCGTCATCCAGCCGGAAATCGAGGACATCGATGTCGGCGCGCTTCTTCTGCGCATGAAGGAGGAATTCGAAGTACAAGCGTCCTCGCTGGGCCTGTCCCTGCGGGCCGTTCCCTGCCGTGCACATATACTCAGCGATCGGACGCTTCTCGAGCAAATGCTGCGAAACATGATTTCGAACGCGCTCAAATACACGGAGGAGGGCGGCATACTGATCGGCTGTCGGCGGCGGCAGGGAAAACTGAGTCTTGAGGTCTGCGATACCGGGATTGGAATACCGCCGGAAGACCTAGGGACGATTTTTGAGGAGCATGTCCAACTTGAAAGCCGCGTCACCGGTCGGGCCCCGGGGCTTGGACTCGGCCTTGCGATTGTCCGGCGCGTCGGCGAGTTGCTGCAACATAAGGTTGAGGTGAAATCCGTGCCCGGACGCGGGTCGATCTTTTCCATCGAGGCCGATCTTGCCGATGCGGCCGCAGCGCAGCCGCCAGCGACCGCCCCGCCTGCGACTGCGACGGAGTTCGACGCGGCGCGGACATCTTCGATCCTCGTAATTGAGGATGATCCGGAGGTGAGCGATCTCCTCAGCCTCACTCTTTCCAGAGAGGGTTATCTCGTCTTCGCCGCCCCACATGGCGAAGCGGCGCTCTCACGCGTCAAGAAGGCGGCGATCGTGCCGAACCTGATCGTTGCTGATTTCAATCTTGGAAAAGGCGAAAGCGGCCTCAAGGCCGCCGTGAAGCTTCAGCAAAGCCTTCAGGCCGAAATTCCAGTCGTTGTGCTGACCGGAGACATCACGCCGGCGACCTTGCTCGAAATATCGCTGGAGAAATGCGTGCATCTCAGCAAGCCCGTCAATACTTCCCGGCTGACCAGGGTCATTGCAAATTTGCTTCCCCGAACCGCCGCGACGTTCAACGCGCCTGTCGATGCAAGATCGGACGCAAATAAAAAGCGCGTCGTCTATGTCATAGATGATGACACGGAAATGGTGGAAACCATGAGCCGGGTCCTCAGTGCGTCGGGCTTTGATGTCTTGTCTTTCGGATCAAGCGAGGAATTCCTCGCCGGGTACGCTCCTGGCGGCGAGGCATGCCTCCTGATCGACGCCTATCTTCCCGGTATTAGCGGTATCGATCTCCTGCATGATCTGCGAGAGCGTGGCGATCCGGTGCCGGCGATCCTGATCACGGGGAGCAGCGACATTAAGGTCGCGGTGGAAGTCATGAAGAGCGGCGCTTCAGATTTTCTCGAAAAGCCGGTCAGCCGGAAGGCGCTCGTCAAAAGCATAGAGACGTCGCTCTCTGAGTCTCGGGACGCAAGTGCGACTTTTGCGCGAAGGTCCGCTGCGAAGCGGCGGCTGGCCGAGCTGACGCTGAGGCAGCTGGAAATCATGACGCGGGTGCTTGCCGGCGAGCCGAGCAAGAATATCGCTTCCGATCTCGGCATCAGTCAGCGGACGGTCGAGAATCACCGGGCGGCGATCATGAAAAAGACCGGCGCAAAATCGTTACCCGCGCTCGCCCGACTGGCAATCACGGCCGGTTGAAACGCAACGCTTCGGAGTGTTCAGTTTGCTTCTGAAGGGAAGGCGCCAAGGCGCGTATGGTTGGACTTAGTCGGTCGCATCTTCAACCGCGTCCGCGATATCGTCCCCAACTTTTTCAAGGCTGTCGCCAAGCTTTTCGGCATCGCTCTTTTGCGACTGATTGATGAAATAGATGCCGCCGAAGATGATGGCGATGACGCCGACTGCTGCAAGAATGCTCTTGGATTGCATGATTCTGGCCCTTTGTTTTGAGAAGCAACACTCCTGAGACCAATCTGTTCCCCTGAGGCAATCGAAAACGCGAGGCGAATGACGGGCGTAAGGGCGCACGGCCGACGCAGCTACGCTGCGCGAGGATCTTAAGTATTTTCCGTGGCTACCGGTCGCGTCTTTTGGCGCGCTCAGTAGCGCAGCGAACCGTTGGGCTGAAGTCAAGTCCGTCAAAGAGCCCCGCATCTTCAGATTCCGGATTTAGTAAGAAAGAGCGTAGCATGCTGATATCTTCCCTCATTTTTGCAGTGGTCGCTTCGGCGAGCGTCGCTTCCTCGGGTGCGGCCCCATCACAGCATCGCGAAATCGACTCCTGGGATTTAAAGCCTCAATCGGGCCAAGTGGTCGCTGGGGAGGCTTACGAGACGGAGAAATCACGCACGTTCAAGTTGAGCGAAGGGGCGTCGCAAATCAGCAGCGCTGACAAAAAAATGCGGCCGGTCACGCTTGTGTCCGCAGTGACTCCGTTACTGCTGTCTGCAATTGCGGGTCTTGCCTTCGCCAGCGGCGGCCGCCGGTATAAACGCTAGGATTCCGACTGTGCATCCGTTTTCTGGAATTGTGCGCCTGGCCCGAATGCGCATAGATTTGGGAAAATGATTTTGTCCGACAGTACCAGTCAAGCCCTTTGGAGGCCTTAAGTCCGAATGTTCAGGCGGGGCTCGAAGTCTGGAAGGTCAGTCGCCTTGGCGATCTTGTTGACCGGCGTCACCGCGCCTGCTTGCACCATGACCGCCGCCATTGATGCCGGCGCCGTTCCTCAAACTGAAAGCGCCGCGCGGATCAGCGCCGGAATGAGCCGGCTCGGCGCATCCTCCGATCGCAGTGACTGCTACGCCGCAAAGATCGCTTCCGCGCTTACTAGCGCCGAATCGAGTGAAGCGGTGCAGATCATCGAAACGGCAACATCCAAAGCGGAAATGCGCAGCGGAGTCCTCAGCGCATCGGAGCCTGTAAAACAGTCGTTCATTCGCGCGCATTTTGGCTGCTCGCTTTTTCCCTGACGCCGGCTAAAGCGACTCGGGCCCTTGGCTTCCCGCTAAAGAACCAACCGGATCCCCTCGGCGCGCCAGCCTCCGACTTTCGCCTGCGCGCCAGCATTTGAGGCCGCGATCGACGCGCCGGCGACGTCCGTAGCGACTGAGGCGGGCGGCGTTTCGCCCCCTTATCGCCTCACGATATTCAACGCCTCATGGCGGAAATCTCGCGACGCTTTCGCGCCGTTCGCCTTCACCCTGCCGCGGGCCGCGCGAAAAAAATCAACCTGCTGACGATCCAATTCTCTGGGGCGCTTCAATCAAAGGCGCGACTTACAGATCTACTGGATCACTTCTCGGGAAGCAGACCGGATCCTTGCCAATCTAGGATGTTGATAAGCACGAGCGGCGCAGGAATTTCAGAACCATTTGGTTGAACTCATTCGGTCTTTCGATCATTACGGCGTGCCCAGTATTTGGGTATGATTTGAATTCAGCGCCGCCGATGGCTTCGGCAACGGCGAGCGATTTCGACGGTGCGATCGGCCGGTCTTCCGCGCCCGAGACGACCAGCGTCGGCGCCAGGATTTGCGGCAATTCATCAGCAATCGACTTGCGATGCGCGGAGGCCGCGGCTGCGTGATGGAGCGACCGGGGCAGCCGCGCAAGAATTCGCCGCCATCGCCGCCTTTCCTTTCTCCTGTCCGGTTCCGCCAGATAGGTGTCGCCAAAGAGTATCTTCATCATTGGATTGACGAATGGCTGCGGGCCGAAAATCCGGACCAGCCGGATCAGCATTTTATAGCGCGGCATATTTTCCGGCTCCTCCGCTTCCGCACTCGCGCCAATCAATATCAGCGACTTGACGAGATGCGGATAGCGTGCCGCAAGCCGCATGGCGATGAAAGTTCCCATGGAGAACCCGACTATGTGAGCGGGCGCGCCATGCAGTTTTTCAATGAGCGCTGCGGCGTCTTCAGTCAGCGAATCCAGGTCCAGCCTGTCCCTTGATTTTTGCGATCTGCCCTGTCCGCGAAGGTCATAGGCGATGATCCGGTAGTCGGACTGTAAGACTTCAATCTGCCGGTCGTAAGATTCCCGCGCCAGCATGAGACCGTGAATGAAGACGATCGTTTCCGGGCCGGCCCCGACATCGATATAATCAATGTCGGCTCCATGAATATGAATGAGGCTCATGGTGCGAACCTAAAACGAACGACTAACGCCGAAGCCGACGGTGAACTGGTTTTCATCGCCCGCATCACGAACGATCGGAGAGTCGGCGGCATCGCCGATGAGCCGCTTGTAAGATGAAAACCCCGTCAGGCCCCAGTTCCGACCAAGGGCGTAATTCCACTGAAACGAGAGCCCGATATCCTTGAACCCGCCTTCCGCTTCAAAGGCGTCGAGCCCGCTGGCAAGCGCGTCCAACGGGGCGATCGTGAAGTAGGTTGCGGCGTAATCATCGCCGACGAAATCGGCGGATATTTCGGTCTTCCACCGGATTTTCGACCCCATTGACGCAGCGTAGCTTATTGCCGGCGTCACGATCCAGCTTTCATGCGCCTCCGAGACGTCATGCAAGCCTCGAAGCTCGAACCGCACCTCGTCGTATGCGCCGATTACGCCTCTCGAGGTCAGCGCCGCAAAAGCGCCGGCTTCAAAAGCGTCGTCGATCTGCGGCAGCAGCGCGACCGTCGGATTATCGATATTGGCGTCGCGGCCAAAGCGGTAGCTGGCGACCGGTCCGAACTCGAATCCGTCAATCGGCGAAAGATTGGCGCGCAACGTCAGGCCGTCAAACGCGACGTATCGCTGGCCGAAGTTGATCTGTCCAGCAAGAAATGGAATGAGCTGTTGTTCATCGGCGCCTTCATATTCGGGCGTCGCGCCAATGCCAACGGCGACGTACCCTTCGGCGGCGTCTGCCGATGAAACGCCGATCATTGCAGTTGCAGCGATGGATGAAGCGGCGGCGGTCAGTAGTGATTTGCGATATTTCAACATTTCAGTTTCCTTATTTGGTTTGAGTGATTTCAAGATCAACGAATGCTCTTGCCTCAAAGAGGGAGCCATGGATGGAACGAGAGCGGATCATCGACATCGAAGCGATCGATCGGCGGTTTAGCCTGTCATCATGAGCGCTCAGCCTGCCCTGGCGACTGGAGCAGCCCGACGCCTGTAGCGATCAGCCAAATTGTCAGGCCGACGAAGCCGATGATTGTTGCGATGCTGAACAAACCGCCGTCTTCGCCGAGTGCGATTGCGACACCCTCGCCGGATCCGATTATGATCGCTGCTGCCGCGAGAACTCCGATGCTGCTCGCAGCACGCCTCTTTTCGCTGAATTGCATGGCGGCGACCAGCACCATGAAAAGCGCCGTCAGCAGCTGCCCCAGGTGCTCGCCGACGGCGACGCCGCCATAAAGGTTCAACATGAGAAAGGCTTCGGACGCCGCGGCGTCGATGATGGGGCTCTGGTCGGGGGTGGCAGCCTGCTCGGCGAGCGGCGGTACGGCGAACACCCACCGCAGAAGGCCGATCGCCTGCAGAATGCCTGCGAGAGCGCCGGTCACTGCGGCGCCGATCGCCAAAGCGGGCGCCCGGTTGATCCGCGCATGGGTGAGCGAGAGTGCCAAGGCGAAGGGGACGAGCGCCAGAGCCGTGAGGGCGAACGCATACCATGTGAGGACAAGCGAGGGCCCGCCTTCGGCGAATCTTTTGAGAACTTCGGATGCAGGGTCGCGAAGGATGCCAGGGTAATCAAATGTCGCCGCAAGAATGACGTAAGGAATGTTGAATGCGACGGCGAGCAAGATGGCTGCGGCGCCCGTGAGTGATTGCGATGACCAGCTCATGCCGCCGCCTGCGTGTCGGGAGCAGCAGCGAAGTAGCGGCGCATTTCTTCTTCAAGACCGACGCTGCGCGCCATCCCCGAAAGAGTTCGCAATATTGGTCCCTGCACCCAGAACGGGACGACGGGAAGCACAATGTCTGCGTAACCGAGCGCAAGCGCGAGCGACCGCAAATCCGACGGCGAGCCCTTGCCGTCCGTCCGACCGTCATTGGCGAGCCCGTACATGACGCGCAGGAATTTTTCGAAGTTCTCGCCGGGCTCTATGACCGATTGAAACTCGACCGCATGGCGACCTGGATTTCGAAAGCCGTGAAAGGCGCCCGCGGCGATATCTAACCGTTCGCCAATCGCGAGCCGCCGGACGGATCTTCCTGGAAAGTCCATGAAAAGCTCGCCGCTGACCGTTTCGAAGCGCTCGACGAGAGCGCGATGGGCATGCAAAGGGCTGCCGATGGCGCCTGGCCGGAGGACGCACCGGAACACCAGCGGACCGGAGTCGCCATGAAGCGGCGAATTCAGGATTTCGATGCGGTCGCCGGTCACGGCGTAATCAATTCTTCGAGGGGCGGCGGTCATGCTTTCTACAAGTCTCCTGCTGGTGACATACAGATATCACCGCGCAGTGACATCCACAAGAGGGGAAAACAAATTTTTTCTCCTGAACCACATTTTCTAAATTAAAGCGGGTTTTTATGTGCCCGATTGCCATTCACTGAACGGTGACATATCACAGGACGGGCGGGGGTTATCAAAGCGTTTTGAAGGAACCGTAATGCCAGAAGCCCGAAGTCGCGATAGAGCCGAAACGGAAAAAGCCATTGTCAGCGCAGCGAAATCGCTGATTGCAAAGCGGGGTTTCCAGAATTTCGGCGTCAATGCGCTTGCACGTGAAGCCGGCTGCGACAAGCAGCTTATCTATAGATATTTCGATGGCCTTGAAGGGGTCGTGGATGCGATCGGCGAAGACCTGACCAGTTGGGTCCGCGATCGTCTTCGCCCGCTGCTCGCGCTCGGCGAGTCTCGCAGTTATCCGGAACTCATGGAAAGGCTGGCGCTGGGCCTTCTCCAGGCTTACCGGGACGATCCGCTCATGAAGAAGCTGAAGGCGTGGGAGTTCGCCGAACCGAGCCCTCAGTTGGCCCGGATCACTGCGATGCGTGCGAAGGGATTGGCGGTTTGGATGCACGAGGCGCGCGGCGCGATCGAAATACCGAAGGATGTCGACGCGCCGGCGATCAATGCGCTGATCATTGCAGCAATTGAAAACATCGTACTCACTGCAGCGACATCAGAGACCGCTTACGGCATGTCTATGTCTTCCGAAAGCGACTGGGAACGGGTTCGCAAAGCAATCAAATTGATTATTCAATCCGTATACGTCAAATGAGAAACGCACGTTTCTTCTTCGTCGCAATAATGTTTGTCTTGGGCTTTTTCGGCGTCGGCGCGCCAACCCCCGCACACGGCGCGCAAGAGGCCAAAGGTGAATACCAGTCGATCAACCGTCCGCCAAAGATCGGCCTGGTGCTTGGCGGCGGCGGCGCGCGCGGGTTTGCCCATATCGGCGTAATCGAGGCCCTCGAGGAGGCCGGAATAAGACCAGAATTCATCGCCGGAACCAGCATGGGCGCCGTTGTTGGCGCGCTTTACGCCGCAGGATATTCGCCTCAGGAACTTCGCCAAATCGCGACCGGTATCAAATGGAATGAGCTATTTGATGATTCAACGCCGCGCGAGCGCCTGATCTTTCGGCGAAAGACCGACGACCAACTGTTCTCGACACAGATAAAACTCGGCGTGAAGAACGGACGCATCGTGTTGCCGAAGGGGATCATTCAGGGCCAGAAGCTTCGTTTGACCTTGAATGACCTGATCAATCGGCGCGCGCCCGGAACGCCGATCGAGCGCCTCGCGATACCTTTTCGAGCGATCGCCACGGACATCGAAACACGTGAGACTGTCGTCTTCGACCATGGCGACGTGACGCGCGCCGTTTTCGCCAGCATGGCGGTTCCGGGCCTTTTGCCTCCTGTCGACATCGAGGGCCGCACGCTAGTTGACGGAGGCATTGCGAACAATCTCCCCGTCAGCGTGGTGCGCGAGATGGGCGCCGACATCGTCATCGTCGTTGACCTCGGGACGACGCCGTCGAAAGCGGAGGACATCAAAAATTTCACCGATGTCATCTTGCAGCTGACCGCGTTCATGACCCTTGAAACAGCGAACCGCGAAATCGCCTCGCTGACGGAGCGCGATATCCTTATCCAGCCCGCTTTGCAGGACATCTCGCCGCTTGCGTTCGGCCAGGGAGAGGAATTGATCGGGCTCGGCGCCGACGCGGCGGCGATGCAACGCGAGAAGATCAGAGCGCTCGCGCGCGAACGTCCAGAGAAATTGGATGCCGATCAAATCGACCTCACGCCATCGCTGCCGCTGATCAGTTTTGTCAGGCTGGAAAACCGTACGGTTTCGCCGGATCGGCTGATATTGGATGCGCTCGATATCGAAACCGGCGCCCCGCTCGAATTTGAAGAGCTTGCTGAAAATATCACGGACCTTTACGGGTATGATCTTTTCCGGCGGATCGACTACCAAATTCTCGATGAACCTGAGGGCGACGGCATATTGATCACTGCTGAGGCGCCGGATATCGGCAATAATTTTCTTCGATTCAACATTGATTATGAAACAGATTTCTCGACCCTCGGCATCTTCAATGCGACGGCCAGTTACACGCGGCGCAATATAAATGCTTGGGGCGGCGAATGGCGCACATCGGTAAAAGTTGGTGATGAGCCGTCGGTCTCAACCGAGATTTATCAGCCGCTCGACGCGCTCCAGAGGTGGTTTGTCGCAATCGATGCGGCCGCTTCGCGTCAGCGATCGGTCGCATTCGATGAAAACGCCTTTGCGCTCGGCGCTGTCAAAATCGACAGCGCCATCGCGCGCGTCAGCGCCGGACGGACATTTGGGCGCTCTGCGGAGTTGCGCGCCGGCGTCGCGGGCGGCGTCGCCCGCGTATCGCCGGGTATCGGCCTTCCGGGAATCGAGTCCGAATCGGGAAGCGGCGCGAACCTGTTCGGCTCCCTGATTGTCGACACACTTGATGATTTCACCTTCCCGAAGTCCGGCTACACGCTGGCGCTGAGCGGGGTCGCTGATCTCGCCGGCGGGGATGAGCTTTTGGGCAACCGCGCTATCGATTTCTCGTTTGTGGGCGCCCGGACCTTCGGGGATTTGACGATCGTTCCCATCCTCAGCGGCGCCGTCGCAATTGAACCCTCCAATGGCGACATTGGCGGCGCCTTCGCCGGCGGCTTCCTCAATCTTTCCGGTTTGCCCCGCAATGCGCGACAGGGGCGACATGCGGTCATTGGAACGGTCGCGGCTTATCGCCGGGTTAGCGGCGGCGATGGTTTCGTCTCGACGCCGATCTATGTCGGCGGGTCGCTGGAGGCCGGCAATGTTTACGATCGGATCGATGAGATCACGGTCAATTCGCTGACCTATTCAGGAAGCCTGTTTTTGGCGCTGGACACGCCGCTCGGCGCCCTCATCTTCGGCGCGGGCCTGACGGATGAGAACGATCGATCGGCCTTCATGTTCTTCGGTCAGCCCTTTTGATATCCAGAGGCATTCCAGGCGAATCCGCTGGAGAGAGTCCCGCCGCAGATGAAACGCAAGGCGGGGCTAAAATCGGCTTTGAACATGCGTCCTGCGTTCCCATGGGCGCCGCGGGCGTTGATCGGTTCTTGCGGCTTAGGCGCGAGTCAGATCAGGGTCGCCGCGAAGGCGAAGCGCGCCGCGATGGCCAGAACCCATTGAGCGTTGCAAGTATGAGGGCTTGTCCCTCGACGACATACGACGACAAATGGACCGCGGCAGTTTCAGGAACGCCCTTGGCGGCGGCGGCGGCGGCGGCGTCGACGGCCTGATCGTTGCGCATGACGCTGGAAACGCCGGCTGCCGTCGCCTGCTGGTGCGGCTCGCTAAGAATGGCTGCGCGCCGCGCTCGTCAACCGCTTCAGGAAGGCGAGCGCAAGCAGCAGCGCCGCCATCGGAAGGAGCGAAAGCATGAAAGCGGTCTCGCCGCCGAATCGCGCGAAGGTTTGTCCGGTGATAAATGATCCGGTTGTGCCGCCAAGAGCGGAGAAAACGACAATAAGACCGGCCATGGCGGCATGACGCTCCCGCGGCAGCGAGCTCAGAATGACCGAATTGATCGCCGGATAGATTGGCGCAAGGAACAACCCGATCATCGGGAGAATAAAGGCGGCGAGCGGCGCGCTCGCCCAGGAAAGGTCGCTCTGCGGTTCCAGCCCCCGGGTCGCCGGCAAGGTGAGAACGATCAGCGCGCCCATGCCGGCGACACAGGCGTTCAACAGCCAGTACCAGTTCATGCGGCGCAAAATGACGCCGGCCCCCAGCCGCCCGGCGGCCAGAGCCGCGGCGAAGATGCTGGTCGCCTGAACGCTCATCGCCTGCGGCAGATGCAGCACCTCGTTGTTGAAAGTCGGCAGCCAAGTGCCGATGCCCTGTTCAATCAGCACATACAAGAACGCAGAGATAACGAAAACGATGACGGACGGGCGCCACATCAGCGCGAGCATTTCCGCGAAATCCCGGCTGACGCGGCGACCTCCGCCGCTGCTCGGCGCCGGCGGAAATTTCGTTAGCGCCAGAATTGCAACATTCGCCGCAGCGAGGGCGGCGAGCAGCCAATAGACCTGCAGCCAACGCCCTGACGCCGGATCGACCGGGTCGATGAACGCGGAGAACAACCAATAACCGGCGAGGACGCCGACCATGAAAAATCCCTCGATGAGATTGAGGAGGCTGGCGTGGCTGCTGCTGTCCTTTGTCAGCAGCCCGATCGTCGAATAGACTGAGATTTTCACCAGCGCGAAGCTGGAGCCGACCGTGAAGAACAGCAGTTTGGTTGTCGCGAAGGACGGCGCAACGGGCATCACGAGGCAAGCGACGCAGACGATCGCGAAGCCGACCATCATCGCCCGCCCATATCCGATGCGCGGAAGGAACGACGCGACCAGAAATGACACGACGGCGATCGGCAGGTCCTTGAACGCTTCGAGAATGCTCGCGTCTTCCTTCGAAACGCCGAAAGTCGCGATCGACTGGAGGATGACCGTTCCGACGCTGTTGAGCAGGATGGCGAAGAGGAAATAGGCCGAGAACAAACTCAGCCGAACCGAAGCCGCGCCCATCGAATTCCCCTGCGACAAGGGCCGGCGACTGCCGGCGCGCCGAATCCTCAAGATGACGCAACTATCCGGCAAGACAAGCGATTGCGCAAGTTGAATCAATCTGTTGTAATGTAAGCCAGCCAAATGGGCGCAACCAGAACGGGATGAGGGATCGCGATGAAGGACTGGTGGCGGGGCGGCGTGATCTACCAGATCTACCCGCGAAGCTTCTGCGACTCCGACAATGACGGCGTCGGAGACCTCCGCGGCGTCGCGTCCCGACTCGATTATCTGTCGGAACTTGGTGTCGACGGCGTTTGGCTATCGCCGTTTTTCCGGTCGCCGATGCGCGATTTCGGTTATGATGTGTCGGATTACCGGGATGTCGATCCGGTCTTCGGATCGCTCGCCGATTACGACAGGCTTCAGGCGGCCGCCCATCAGCGCTCGCTGAAGCTGGTCATCGATCAGGTCTATTCCCATACATCCGATCAGCATGCCTGGTTCCGGGAAAGCCGCCGATCGCGCGACAATCCAAAGTCGGACTGGTATGTCTGGGCCGACGCGAGGTCCGATGGCGGCCCGCCCAACAACTGGATATCCCTGTTCGGCGGACAGGCATGGTCGTGGGACACGCGCCGGCGCCAATATTACATGCACAATTTTTTAAGCGAGCAGCCCGATCTCAATTTCCATAATTCGGCGGTGCGCGAGGCCATTCTCGACACCGCGCGCTTCTGGCTTGATCGCGGCGTCGACGGCTTCCGCCTTGACGTCGCGAACTTTTACTTCTGCGACAAGGCATTGCGCGACAATCCGCCGAAGCGGCGCGAGGGCGGCTTTGCGCGCCCCTACCAGCATCAGCGGCATCTGTATGACCGGTCACAACCTGAAAACCTGGAATTCATGCAGACGTTCCGAGCGCTGGTCGATCAGTATAAAGACCGAATGACGGTCGCCGAGATCGGAAGCGATTCCTATATTCAGCGCAGCATCGAATATACGTCGCAAGGGCGCCTGCACACGGCCTATAATTTCATGTTGCTGGAAAATGGGCCGTTAACCGCGGGCCTCATCCGTTCCGCGCTCGAAGACTGGACGAGCGACGAGGCCTGGCCGAGCTGGTCTTTCTCGAATCATGATGTCGTGCGATCGCGCACCAGATGGGGCGGCGGCGAGGCGAGCGATCAGTTCGCGCAAATGTTGCTGGGAATTTTAATGTGTCTTCGCGGAACGATTTTCGTCTATCAGGGCGAGGAACTCGGCCTTCCGCAGGCTGATGTTCCGTTTGACCGCCTGCAGGACCCCGAAGGCATTCGGTTCTGGCCGGACAGCCTTGGGCGCGACGGATGCCGCACGCCGATGCCGTGGCGGGCCGAGGCACGCAATGGAGGATTCTCGGAGGTCGAGCCCTGGCTGCCGGTCGATCCCCGACATGCGGCGTTTGCGGTCGATCGACAGAGCGCAGACGTTGCGTCAACGCTCAACAAGACTAGGGGATTCATCGAATTCCGGCGCCGCCACCCTGCGCTTCGCCTCGGCGATATTTCCTTTGTCGATGCGCCCGAACCCATCCTCGCTTTCACGAGAAGCCTCGCCGGACAGGACCTCTTCTGCGCCTTCAATATCGGCGCCCGCGACGAGCGGATAGACCTGCCGGACCGCGGCGCGCGCCTGCTCAACTACGGCTTGCCGGCGGCGCTTTCGGGCCGGACGCTCCGCCTTGCGCCGCATGGCGGCGCGGTGCTTGAATTGTTGTCATGAGAAGAAGCGCGGCCGTTGGCGGGAAAAAGGATATGAGCGGTCCGCGGACAATGGCCGAAATCGCTGAGATCGCCGGCGTCGCGGAATCGACGGTATCGCGGGCGCTTGCAGGCAGCAACCGCGTGTCGACGGAAACGAAGGAGCGCATTTTCCGGCTGATCGACGAAAGCGGTTACCGGATCAACAGCCGGGCGCGCAGTCTGAGGACCCAGGAGACGAAGACGATCGAGGTCGTCATCGCCATTTCCGAAACGAACCGCCAGCACTTTTCCGATCCGTTCTTCAGCCAGATCATCGCCTCGATCGGCGATGCGCTGGCGGAAAGCGGGTATGACCTCCTATTGTCGCGTTACAGCCCATGGAGCGACGGCAATCATGCAGACGCGCTCGCTGTGAAACGCGCTGACGGCGCCATTTTCATTGGCCAGGGCCGAAATCCCGACGCGCTCAATCGCTATGCCGAGAAACACCGGAATGTCGTCGTCTGGGGCGCCCGCATACCGGGCCGCAGTTACGCGGTGGTCGGCAGCGACAATGTTCTGGGCGGCGAACTCGCCGGACAACATCTGCTAAAGGCCGGCCGGCGGCGCCTCGTCTTTCTCGGCGACGTCAACCACGTCGAAGTCGGCCTGCGCCACCGAGGGCTGGTTTCCGCGCTGACCGGGACCGGCGTTTCTTCCGACCAGACGCTGATGCTTTCAATGCCGTTCGACAGCGCATCCGCCTATGAAGCGACGCGGCGATTGTTCCAGTCCGGCGTCCATCATGATGCGATCTTCGCCGCAAGCGACCTGATGGCGATCGCGGCGATGCGCGCCCTGTCCGATCTTGGCGTGCGCGTGCCGGACGATGTCGCGGTTGTGGGATATGACGACATCGCCATGGCCGCCTATGTGTCGCCCGGGCTGACGACAATTCGGCAAGACACGAATGCGGGCGGGCGCGCGCTCGTGGCGAACATCCTCGCGACTTTGACCGGAAAGGAAGCTGTCGACGTCACTATGCCGACCGAGCTGATCCTTCGCCAATCCTGCGGCGCCCGGAAATAGCCGATTCTTGCGCAATCTTGCGCAATTTTCGTTGCAGCAACGCATCAATGTCGTCATTTTCCAAGAACGCGCATGCGCAATCCATTGCGCAATTCCGGAACCCGCAGCATGATCGGACATATCAAACAATGATCCGTCGAACCTGCGACGGCGAGGGAGGAATCGATGCTGAAGGAATTCAATATCTGGCCTGTGATGCCCGCACGGCGCGGGATGAAACTCGCTCTCGCGCTGACCGCGAGCCTTGCTGCTTTGACGGCCGGTCCGGCGCATGCGCAGGACGAAGGCGCGCCCACCGATGAGATAATCGTCATCGGGACGCCCGGCGGCGCCGGGGCCAGCCGTCAGGACGCGAGCTTTGCGGTCACGACAATCGACCCTGAGGCGATCACCAGATTCTCACCGGCGAGCACCGCCGATCTCCTGAAAGCGATTCCGGGCGTCTGGTCGGAGAGTTCGGGCGGCATCGCCGGCGCCAATATAGACGTTCGGGGTTTGCCGGGCGGCAGCGATGCTCCATTCGTCACGCTCGCCATCAACGGGTCGCCGATCTTCGGCACGGAGACGCTGTCGTTCTTCGAGCAGAGTTCGATTTTCCGCGTCGATGAGACGATTGCGCGCGTCGAAGGTCTGCGCGGCGGCCCGAACTCGGTCTTCGGCAAGGGCGAGCCGGGCCTGACGGTGAACTTCAATCTCAAGGAAGGCGGCGAGGAAACCGAAGGCCGCTTCAAATACACCTATGGCGATTTCGGCGCGCACCGCGTCGACGGCGTCGTCAGCGGACCAGTCGGCAATGAATTATACTATATGGTCGGCGGATATTACCGTCAGTCGGACGGACTGCGAGACACGCAATTCAAGTCCGAGGACGGCTGGCAGATCACAACCAACCTCACCAAGGAATTCGAGCGCGGCAAGATCAACGTCTTTGGCAGGTATACTGATGATCACGGTCAGTGGGTTCTGCCGATGGCGCTCAATACTGGCAATGACCTCGGAGAATTCGCCCAGCTTGGAAATGCAACGCGCTTCAGGACGCTTCAGGTCGATTCGACCGGCGCCACGAGGGACTTCGATTTCGCCGACGGCCGGGGCTGGAAGGGCGTCGTCGCGGGCGGCAGCGGCGAATTCGATCTCGGCGGCGGCGTCACGATTCGCGACCGGTTCACCTATATGACCGGCGACGCCGACACATTCGGTTTTGTTCCGTCCGGCAACGCAGTCACGGCGGCGGCGCTCAGCACGGTCATTGGCGGACCTGTCTTGACCGCAAGCGGCGCAACGCTCGCGCCGACCGATTTCGTGCAGACCTATGGCCACTGGGTCGTGCAGAAAGACCTCGACGCGCTGATCAACGATCTCAGCTTGAACAAGACCTTCCTTGAGACGCATGACGTCACGCTCGGCTATTACCGGGCGAAATGGTCGGCTGATGATTTCTGGCTGCTCGGCAATCCGATACCGGTCCAGAATATCCAGAACGGTGAGCCGCTGGCGGGTTCGATCACGCCGGCCGATATCGCCGCGGCCGGCGGCGACGCGGGATTTCTGTTCGGTCTCTCTTCCGACGGCGGCGCCCGTGCAGAAGCGATTTACCTTGCCGATTCCTGGCAAGCGACTGATCGTTTCCGTCTTGATCTCGGCGCCCGGCATGAGTGGATACACATCGACTACCTCGTCGACTTCAGCGCCGGCGGCACGAGTTTCGCCGACGGCGTGCTCGACCTCGCGCAAAACGTCTCTGGCAGCGAATGGGCCTATACGTTCGCCGGAAATTATGACGTGACGGACGATCTCGGCATTTTCGCGCGCTATACGAAAGGTTTTCTGTTCCCGCATTTTGACGATATCCGGGAAGGCAGGCCCAATGTCGACGGCGTCAAGCAGCTTGAAGGCGGCGTCAAATATGCGGGCGAATGGCTGAGCCTGTACGCGACCGTGTTCTACAACAAGAACGACGCGTTCAACTCAGTCGTCGGCAGCACGGTGCCCGCGTCAGCGTTCCAGACGCGCTCGATCGGCGTCGAAGTCGACGGCGCCATAAATTCCGGCCCATTCTCCCTCGGTTTCCTCGGCACGCTTCAGGATGCGGAGATCAGCGATTCGACGACCGCGACCGATATCGGCAATCGGGTCCTGCGCCAGCCGAAATTCCAGGCGAGGCTGTCGCCGGCGTATACGGCGACCTTCGGGGCTATCCAGGCGACGCTCTACGGCGCAGCTACTTTCGTCGGCGACCGTTTTGGCGACAACGCCAACACCGTCGATCTGCCATCCTATCAGAAGCTCGACCTCGGCGTTCTCGTCAATCATGACTCAGGATTGTTCTTCCAGATCCATGCTGACAATCTCAACGACTCGAACGGCATCACCGAGGGCGATCCGCGCAATCCGACGGCGCCGAACGGCAGGCCGATCTTCGGAAGATCGATCAATTTCAGCGTCGGGTACGATTTCTGAACTGATGTCGCGCAAGTGATGGTCGCTATCCTTACCAAAGGACCGGCGTTTGCACCTCAATAAATAATCGCCGGAGCAGCGCTCCGGCGGTTTGCTTGTTTGGCGAACTCAGGAGCGGCTAACGGCAATGGCGCGCCGAACCGCTTCCATCCCGCGATTTTTTCTTGGTGGCTTGCGACTAACATGCTGGAGCCAAGTTCGCGATTTCGTTTTGGTGTTTCGCGAATGCGGCGGAAGGTGCGACATCTGCCTGCGACACAGGAGCGGTTCAGCGACTGTTCCATTGCGCTCCTCAGGCGCCATGTTTTCGGGCTCATCCATGCACGTGCATGCGCCGCGCCTAGGGGCGACGTTGAATATTTGAAGGGGATAATCCCCTTTCGTCTTTCTGGTTCTGGCCGCGCAATTTGAAAGCATCACCTTGCCGATCGCCGTCATCCTCATTGTGCCAATGACGTTATTGTCGGCGATCACCGGCGTTAACATCGCCGGCCAGTCGAACAATATCCTGACGCAGATCGGTTTCGTTGTGCTGATCGGCCTCGCGGCCAAGAACGCAATTCTCATTGTCGAGTTCGCAAAGCAGCAGGAGGACACCGGGAAGTCTCTCGTAGACGCTGCGGTCGAAGCCGCGCGCCTCCGCCTTCGTCCTATCCTGATGACGTCGTTCGCCTTCATATTGGGCGTCGTGCCGCTTGTAATCGCATCAGGCGCCGGCGCCGAGATGCGCAATGCGCTCGGCGTCACCGTGTTCTCAGGCATGCTCGGCGTGACATTCTTTGGACTTCTGCTGACGCCGGTCTTCTTCGTGCTGGTGCGCAGCATTGCTCGCAGCCGCCCGAAAAATGCGGCTGAAAATTCGTCGGCGCCGGCGGAGTAGTGGCGATGACCGCAACCATAAAATCGCCGCTGTCGCATTTCTCGGTTCTAATGCTTGCCGGCTGCACGGTCCTTGGACCCGACTATAAGGCGACGGACCGCGCCGCGCTGGCAGGCGGCCCGTTTATCAACGCCAATAGCTATGAATCGTCTGAGCCTGTTGCGTCATGGTGGACACAATTTGGCGACGACAAGCTGTCGGAGTTGGTGGCGACTGGGCTGCAGGAGAACCGGTCGCTCGGCGCGGCGCTGGCGAATGTCAATGCGTCGCGCGCGCAATGGGGCTTGTCGCGCCTCAGCCGGATCCCGTTCGACACGGCGACTGCGTCCTACCTTCAGAACCGGCAAAGTTCGGTAATCACCGGCGTCAATATCGGCATCGGTTCAGGTGAGCCGTTCCCGACAAACGACATTTCGGACCTCAGCATTTCCGCGTCATGGGAGGTCGATCTGTTCGGCCGCGTCACGCGAACCATCAATCGGGCGAAAGCCGATCTTGGGCAAAGCCAGGCGTTGCTGGCTGACCTGCAGGCGGTGATCGTCGCCGAGATCGTCGACGCCTATGTAGATCTGCGCGGCCGGCAGGATCAGCTCGCGGTCGCCAATCGGAACGTTGAGAATCAATTGGCGGTTCTCAAGCTGACGGAAGCTGTCCGGGACGCGGGACGCGGAACGGATCTCGAAGTCGAACTCGCGAAAACGCAGCTGTCCAACGTCCGGGCGACGATCCCCGGACTTGAAGCGCAAATCGCCAGCGTCACCTATGCGCTCGGCGTGCTAACCGGAAAGACGCCGCAGGAAATCACCGCTCTCGTCGCCGTTCCGGCGCAATTGCCAAATCTCGACGGACAAATCGCCATCGGCGATCCCGCCGCCTTGTTGCGCGGGCGACCGGACGTCGCCGCGCGCGAACGCGCGCTCACCGCTGTGACGGAAACGATCGGGCTCAACATCGCCGAAGCTTTTCCGCGCATCGATCTTATCGGCCAGGGCGGCTATCAGGCGCTCGACTTCAAGGACCAGTTTTCCGCAAACGCGCTCAATTTCTCTGCGGGACCGTCGGTGACCTGGTCGCTCACCAATTTATTGCGCGCCCGGCAGCGCGTTAAAGCGGCGCGCGCCGGCGCCGAGGCTGCGTTCAACGACTATGAAGCGGTAGTGCTTGCAGCGCTCGCAGAAACGGAAAGCGCTTTTGTCGCGCAGGCGCGCGCGCAAGAACAGCTTATCGAACTCGCTGAGGCCGAGCGTGCAAGCTCTAACTCGGCGAGACTTGCGCGCTTTCGTTACGAGAACGGCGCCACAGATTTCCTGAGCGTTCTCGACGCCGATCGGCGCGATATCGAAGCGGCTGACCGGCTCGCCGCCGCGAGAACCCTGACCGTTCGAACACAAGTCGCAGTATTCCGCGCGCTGCGCGCAGGCCCACAAATCGCGGCGACGTCATTACCCTGAAGGCTACAGATGACGCCGTCGGCGCGCAGCCTTTTGGTGACTGTCGTTCCTGCGTTACGATGAACGCCGTCCGCGCCCGAAAACTTCGACGCCTTCCCATTCCTCCCGGCCGAGGGAACACAAGCGGAAAAATCCCCTTAAAATCCGTCCGGTTTCCCGGGGGTGCCTCGCTTCCTGCAAGATCATCCGCCTGAAAGACGGAAGATATCGGAGGAGGGTTCAGCCAATGCAACGACTTTGCAAATAGGACGGGATGCTCAGGACTGCCTTGAACCGAAGAAGGCGTTGAGCGTTAGGCGGCCGCGCGACACATCCGTTGACAGGCGATCAGCGTTCTGGATCCACCCCGAATGCAATGAATTCGACGCATATATGATTGCGCGACCAGGGTTAGCGTCAAATTTTGCGATCAGATCGAATATTTCAGTGTCGCCGGAAATATATCCAGGCTCCGGAACGCCACGTTGCGCAATATCACGGTCGAGCGATTGATTGTATTTCGCTATGCGCCGGTCATCGAGATATTCGAAATTGGTGCTCTTGTGGCGATAGAAAGCAGTGCCGCCGAATTGAGGGCCGGATACGTAAGCGAGAACCGCGATCCGATCCGGATCAGTCGTATCGACATGAGGAATCCGCTGCAATGGCGCCAGCGCCGCCGCCGGCGTCGTCACCAGTGCTAATCCGCACTCGATCAGTGATGACGGATTCGTCAAGCGGAATGTTTCGCCAATGATTTTTGCGTATGGCGCACACAGATCGATCATTCGATCGAATGCAAATGGGGCCTGCACACCGGGAAAGAACCGCACAAATGGTTGAAAAACCGCACCACTCGCCTCATCCGCAATGGCGGATGGGTCCGTCAGAAAATCTTCAATCACCAGAACGGGGCGCCGCTCGTTTCCGATGAGATGCAATTTGATATGTTCGGAGACGGGTGCTGGAGCCATCATCAGTCGTCACGCGTTAAGCCGGGCGGCGAGCATAGTTCGTATTTTGCGCGCCTGATCGGCCGTTATCGGCTTCAAGACGCCTCGCGCCTCTTCCGGGATATGTTCAGCGAGGTCGTCTTCATTGCCGAAGACATAGTGATCAAACATCACTCGCCAAGCTTCTTTCTGTTCCGGCGGCAAGTCCCTCAATGTCATGAGAGCGTGCTCCAAAACGGTCATCGGAGCGCCCAAAAATCGCGGTGAGCGGCGATACCAGTAATTGACGAGAACATTGAACGCACCAAGCGCCTCGACATGATGCCACCACATGCTTGGAATAAAAAGCGCATCGCCAGGTACAAGATCCGCAATTACCGCGTTGTCGAGCGCGATACGGAATCGCGGAAACCTGTTGAAATCCGGTTCGTGGAAATTGATGAGGCTGATCGGCTGTCCTGCCGGTGTGAAGTCGATGGGTCCGACATAGAGGTTAGGAAGTTGATCGGGCGGAAACAGGATAAATCGTCGAGCGCCGGCGACGACGCAGGCGAGGTTGTCAGAGAAATCATAATGCGCCGAAATACGCGACGGTCCGCCAATCCAGATATTGGCGGATACGCCTGGTTCATTGAAATGTACTGCATTTTCATTCGCAAATCCCGGCAAGTGCCCGGCGATCGGCGTAGCGCCGATATAAGCAAGCGGCGGCGGATCGGAGCAACCGGCCGCGAGGATTTTATCAAGCGCATCAGGCAGAAGCGTCCGTGTGAGATCGCAATTCAATCCAGAAAAATCCTTGTTGTAAAAGATGCGACCATTGAGTTCCGCCGAGCCATTGAATAACGAAACCTCCGTACCCGAGTCGAAGCTTGCAATATAATTTCGGAGGTGCTCCGACGAGGTTCGCGCGATTGCGACGGCCGGCCAATCCGCAACTAGTCCGCGCAGCAATAGCGGCTCCACGCGCATGCTCAATTCGCGTTCGACGGTCTCGGGTCGAATGTTGGCTTGTTCAGCGACACCGCGAGCCACATGACTGGCGATCGGCGCAATTTCCCGGTCCGGCGTTGTCATTCTTGCTCTCGATGCGCGACCAAATCGAGCGACATCCCGCCATGATGATTTTCACCAGCGCTTCTTGCCGGCAAGGAAATCTCAATTCGAAATCCTTGCGCTTCGCCCGTGTCGACGGTCAAGTCGTAGGCTTCTCCGTAGATCGACCGCAAACGATCCTCGACATTTTTCAGCCCGATACCGCGAGATATTCCTGCGGAATTCCGTCGTTGGTCGATTGCGCATCCAGGGCCATCGTCTTCGATTCTTATGCGCAATTTACCTTCCGCAATCATCGCTGACAGACTGATCATGGTGGGCGTCAGACTGCGACTGACGCCATGTTTTATGCAATTTTCAACAAGGGGTTGGAGAAGGAGATTTGGCACATCGACCGCATTGGCCGCTTCGGAAACATTGAATTGCGCAACAAGCCTGTCGCCAAACCTGACTTTTTCAATGTCGAGGTAGAGATTGGCGATGTCTATTTCATCTCGCAGCGGATGTAGAGGCGTCTGCTCGGTCTCAAGCGCAACGCGAAGAAAATCGCCAATGCGCGCGATCATTTCAACTGCCGCATCCTTGTCGTCTCGTTTCACGAGAGCGGATACTGAATTCAGCGCATTGAAGAAAAAATGCGGATTAAGCTGATAGTTCAGCATGCGGATTTGCGACTCACGCATAAGGCTCTCGGCCTTGAGCCGCTTGATGCTCTCGCTCTGCGCATGAGCTTCAGCTTCAAGAGCCGCCTTTTGGGCGATTGCTGAAAGGTCTCGCTGTTCCAGCCACTGGCGATAGTATTTCAGCGCATGATAGCAAAGGGACCAGGACAAGAAGACCGTAAGGGAGCCAAAAATCCATCCACCCCAGTCTTCAGGACCGATCGGCAAGTTGGTCATCCAAGTGAAGGCAAGCAGGCGCAATACTGTCCAGACTTGCGCCGCAATCAGGATGCCGATGCCGTTGACTGCAATTCTAACGCTTGGTCTTGTGTTCCATGTGCGGCGGGCCAGCCAGCGCAAGGGATGGCTGACAAATACGCCGATTACCGACTGCACCCCGCTATGGAGCGCCGGCGCCAGCTCGCCAGGGTTGTACCAGATGTTAAGGCTGAATATGCTGAGCAGCGCGAACGCGGACCAGCCGACAATCTGCAACGTCCAGTATCCCGGCAGGTTGGCGACCGGATCGACTTCCGCGAGCGCGTCCGAATGCTTGAGCATCAAATAGAATCCGCCAACGTCCGATCTTCGGCATTATATGACAATCAGCGATCTGCGCCAGCCAGGACGTCACGAAGCCGGATTTTTCAGATCGAAGACTTGTTCATGCTGAAAACTGTCATATGCGATGATGAGGTTCCGGCGCTGAGTCTGATGTCGGATTTGCTCGCCGAAACCGGCGAGATTGAGATTGCGGCGGCTTGCCAGTCCGTTCACGACGCGCTGGATGTCATCAACAGGGGCGGAATAGACCTCGTTATTTTCGACATTGAAATGCCGGAAATCGGCGGCGTAATGGCGTATGAGAGCATCACGGCCACGCCTCGTCCGCTGGTGATTTTTGCAACAGCGCATCCTGAATACGCTGTCGAGGCGTTTGGCATTGACGCCATCGACTACATCATGAAGCCCCTCGAGTTCGGCAGGGTCGCAAAGGCTGTAAAGAAAGCGGCCCGGCTTCGGCGACTGGTGCTGGATCGTGAGCGCGGCGCCCCGATCGCCGCCTCTGAGTCGCCGCCGGCTGATGCATCCGGCGTGTTAAAAATAAAGGACGCCGGAAGATTTTATTTCATTCCGTACAAAGATATTATCTGGATCGAGGCTGCTGGCGACTATTCCATTCTTCATGCAGCTGACCGGGAAATCACCGCCCGTCTCGCGATCAAGATTCTGGAACTGGAACTTCCGGCGGGTCTGTTCGTCCGGGTGCATCGTTCGGCGATTGTCGCAAAAACCCAGATCAGTGAAATCAAGTACCTGCCCAAAGGGGAGGCCCAGATATTGTTGAGTAATGGCGCGTCAGTGCGGACGAGCCGCTCCTACAAGGAGGCGGTGCAATCTCTTGGGATAATCGAATAATGGAGGGCGATGCCCGGATCGGGTTCCTGATCGTCGCATCAAGTGGACGTCCGGCCGCACGGCGTGTTGAGTTTTGGGCGGCAGCCCGTTATTAGTAAGTGTTTTAGGCGGGCCACGGGGTTTGCCGGCAGAGGTTCCGGAGGCGACGAAAATGCCAGTCGTGTCAACACCCGCCATGGTTCGCCGGTTTGTGAGGGCGCCGTTGTCCGCCGCGATGATCGCGATATGCGGTTTATTCTGCGCGGACGCGCGCGCTGACGGGTCGCCTGCGATTGAAGCCCGCATCGATGCGCTGCTTGCCCGGATGACCATTGAGGAAAAAGCCGGTCAGCTGACCCAGTTTTCTGATCCAGGCGATGTCACCGGGCCAGCGCCAAAAGACAAGAACGCCCGAAACAAGCGCAACCTCGTCAAGGCCGGCGTCGTCGGCTCGATGCTGAACGTCGTCGGCGCTAATAAAGTCGAAGCCTTTCAGAGGATAGCCGTCAATGAGTCGCGGCTCGGAATACCAATCATTTTCGGCTACGACGTCATTCACGGTCAGAAGACAATGTTCCCAATTCCGCTCGCTGAGGCGGCAAGCTGGGATCTTGACCTGATTGAGCAAGCCGCCCGCGTCGCGGCGATCGAGGCGTCAGCCCAGGGGCTGAATTGGACGTTCGCGCCGATGGTCGATATTTCGCGCGATCCGCGATGGGGGCGGGTGATGGAGGGCGCGGGCGAGGACCCCTATCTCGGATCCGAGATCGCAGTCGCGCGCGTTCGCGGATTTCAGGGGAGCGATCTCGCCGCGCCCGATACGATTGCGGCGACGCTGAAGCATTTCGCTGCTTACGGTTTTGCGGAATCGGGAAAGGACTATAACGCCGCCGATATCGGCTCGGTTTCCTTGTTCAATACCGTCCTGCCGCCTTTCCGGGCGGCGATCGAACGCGCCAATGCGCGCACCGTCATGAATGCGTTCAACACATTGAACGGCGTCCCGGCCACGGCGGACGCCCGGCTGCAGCGCGATTTGCTGAAGGGCGAATGGAAGTTCGATGGGTTGGTCGTTTCCGATTGGGGATCGGGCGTTGAAATGATTGAACATGGCCATGCTGAAGACGAGAACGACGCAGCGCGCTTGGCGATCGCCGCCGGTTCCGACATCGACATGGAAAGTTTCATTTACGCCCAGCGCCTGCCCGCGCTGGTCAGGGACGGCGCCGTGGCCGAAAGCCTTGTCGATGACGCCGTCCGGCGCGTTTTGCGGGTGAAGTTCGAATTGGGGCTTTTCGACGACCCCTATCGCTATATCGACAAGGAACGCGAGAAAGCATCGCTTTTCACCAATGACCATCGGGATATTTCGCGCAAGATGGCCGAAGCGTCGATCGTGCTGCTGAAAAATGACGACAACCTTCTGCCTTTGCGTCCGGGCGACAAAATTGCGCTGATCGGCGCACTCGCAGCCGACAAGGATTCGCCGCTCGGCAACTGGCGCGCGGCGGCGGAAAAGGGTTCGGCCATATCGGTTCTTGAGGCGTTCAAGGCAGCCGGCCTGACGTTCGAGTTTGCGGAAGGCGCCGCTGTCGCGATGGGCGACACGGAATTTCCGACCGAAGTCGTCGTCAACAGGGATGACCGGAGCGGTTTTGAGGCGGCTGTCGCCGCTGCGAGAACAGCGGACAAAGTCATACTGGTGCTCGGCGAGAACGCATATCAATCCGGAGAAGGGCGAAGCCGGGCGGATTTGAGCCTACCCGGCGTACAGCAAGAATTGCTGGAAGCGGTTCATTCGGCCAACCCAAACACCATTCTGATCGTCATGAGCGGCCGTCCGCTGGTTCTGACGTGGGCGGCGCAAAATGCGCCAGCAATCGTGCAGGCGTGGCATCTTGGGCACGAGTCGGGTCCGGCGATCGCCAATGTCCTTACAGGCGCAGTCAATCCGAGCGGAAAACTGCCAATGACCTTTCCTCGATCCGTCGGCCAGGTTCCAATCTACTACAGTCATTTGAATACCGGCCGCCCGGGACCCCGCGACGAGGTTTTCTGGTCGCATTACACCGATGAGTCTAACGCCCCGCTTTTTCCCTTCGGGTACGGATTAAGCTACACCAGCTTCGAATACTCACGCCTGAGAATTGAACGCAAGGGCGATAAATTCGAGGTCCGAGTGCGCGTGAAAAACGTTGGAGAACGCGCGGGGAATGAGATCGTGCAGCTTTATATCCGTGACCGCGTCGCCAGCGTCAGCCGGCCGGTGCGGGAGCTGAAAGGCTTCAGGAAAATTGCCGTTTCGCCCGGACAAAGCGCTGAAATTTCCTTTGCGCTGACCGACCGGGAATTGGGATTTTACAATGGTGATGGCGAATTCATTGTCGAGCCCGGCGTTTTCGATGTTTTCGTAGGCGGCTCATCGACTGCGCAAATGACCAGATCTTTTAGTTTTTCCCGCCCCTAGAGTATCGTTCGAATCGGGCAACCTGGGCTGAATTCAACCGGCGGTAAGCATTCCGGGCGCCGTCGGCGCACTGATATGGGTGCGCTTGGTCGTGTTGAATTCCCATCCGGCGCATCAGCTTTCCCACTCGCCGCATCGTCGTTGAGCAACGGTTCCATCCAACACACTGTCAGGATGGGTGGAACCGCGAGTCCCAAAGGGGCGGCATTGACGACAGTGACCGGCATACGAATTCTGGCGGTTGCATTTATTGCAGTGTTCGCAGATTCCTGCTCCGGCGCTGCCGGCGACGACGTCGAAAGCCCATCCGCGCCTCAATGGTCTGTCGTCTGGGCCGACGATTTCGAGGGCGAGACGCTTGATCGCACAAAATGGTCGCCTGAGGAGTCTTGCTGGGGCGGCGGCAATAATGAACGGCAGTGCTACACGGATCGGGCTGACAACATCCGTGTCGGCGATGGTTTCCTGCGGCTGATCGCCAAGCCGGAGGTTCATGTGGGGCCGCTGTTTCCAGCGCACGCACGATCGCCTTCAGACGAATTGCGCCGCCAGGAATACACTTCCGGCAAGGTTTCGAGCCGTGGACGCGGCGATTGGAAATACGGAAAAATCTCGGCGCGGATCAAACTTCCAAAGGGCCAGGGAGCCTGGCCGGCCTTCTGGATGATGCCGACTGAAAGCAGTTACGGCGAATGGCCGTTGTCGGGCGAGATCGACATCATGGAGGCGGCCAACCTCGATACGCCGTGCGAGGAATGCGCGGGCGGAATTGAGCATCGTACGTCAGCGGCGCTGCATTTTGGCGATCTTGCGCCTAAGAACACCTATCTCACCGCGAAAAGCGAACATGCGAAAGCAGCCGGCCCGGCCGGCGATTTTCATGTCTACTCGATCGAGTGGGCGGAAGGCGTCATCCAATGGTTTGTCGATGACAAAATCTTTCTCCGACTGGAGACCGAGGACTGGGATACCGCATCGAAGGTCGCCGCGGGAAATCCATACGCGCCGTTCGACCAGCCCTTCCACCTGAATATTAATCTGGCGGTTGGCGGAAACCTTGCGGAAAGATCGAATGGTCGCGGATTCGACCCGAACACGTTCCCGGCGGAAATGCTGGTCGATTGGGTTCGCGTTCAACAGTGCGACGGCGATCGGGAGACCGGGCGCGCTTGCCTTTCAAAACAGCAATGGGACGGCGATGCGGTCGGCCCAAATGTCGATCAAGCGCCGTGATTGCGGCTGAAAAACCATTAGACGCCTAATACGGGAGGGTAGAATGAAAGTCGGCAAAACGATCAAGGACAACAAACTATCGATGCTTTTGCTGGGGGGTGTTTCGGCGCTCGCTCTGGCGACGCCGTCGTTCGCACAGGAAACGGACGGCGACACCAGCGTTGTCGATGAAGAAGATGTCGTCATCGTGAAGGGCATTCGCAAAAGCTTGCGGGCTTCTTCCGAAATCAAGCGTAATTCTCAAGGCGTCGTCGATGCGATCACTGCCGATGACATTGGCAAGTTTCCGGATACGAACCTTGCCGAGTCGCTTCAACGGATCTCCGGCGTTTCGATCAATCGGTCGCTGGGTGAGGGAAGCCAGGTCACGGTTCGCGGCTTTGGTCCGGACTTTAACCTCGTCCTCCTGAACGGACGTCAGATGCCCTCGGCCTTCCTGACCGGCGGGGCGCCGTCGTCGCGGAGTTTCGACTTCGGCAATCTCGCGTCAGAAGGCATCGCCGGCGTCACCGTTTTCAAGACCGGCCGCGCCTCTATTCCCACGGGCGGCATCGGTTCGACGCTGAATATCCTGACCGCGCGGCCGCTTGATGCGCCTGGCAGACGTTTTTCACTAGGCGCCAAGGCCGTTCTCGACAAGTCGACGACAACCCTAGCCGACCAGACCGTCACGCCTGAAATCTCCGGGATTTATTCGGATACTTTCGCGGATGGAAAAATCGGCGTCGCCATCGCCGGCAGCTACCAGGACCGCGAAGGCGGCGTTGCGCAAGTCGGCACGACGAGCGGCTGGCGGGGCGCGTTTCTTGGTTCGGAAAATAATTGGGGAACGCTGCCGCAGCCTCCGGGCGACACGCAGGTCACCAATCGTCCGGGTCCAACGGATATCTACTCGGTCCCGCAGAACGTCAACTATTCTCTTTCGAGTTTCGACCGGGAGAGAATCAACGGCCAGGTCGCGCTGCAATTCCGCCCTGTTGAAAACCTGACCGCGACGCTTGATTATTTTTACACGCAAAACGAGGTGACGACCAACAGGTCCGATCTTTCGGTGTGGTTCAATCATGGCAACACGACCAGCGCCTGGACGGACGGACCCATTGCGAGCCCGATCTTCTACAATGAAGATTTCGGCGACGGCGGATCGGATCTTTCCATGGGCGCCGGGCGCGACGGCTCCAAGAGCGAAAACAGATCCTTCGGGGCCAATGTAGAGTGGGATGCGACGGATCGCTTGCGCTTCGGCGTCGATTACCACATGTCGAGCGCCGAGTCGGGACAGAATAGTCCTTTCGGCACGAGCTCGGTTGTCTCGACCGCCGATTTCCAGCTTCGCTCCCAAGCTGTCAATTTCGAGAATGACATCCCGGTTCTCGTGCTCGGGTTCCAGGCTCCGTTCACTGACATTGATCCGGCCAGGATGATTGCAACAGGATCGGTGTTTTCGAACAGTTTCATCCGCACAGAGATCGATCAGGTCCAATTCTCCGGAACCTACGATTTCGATACGACGATCGTGAAAAGCGTCGATTTTGGCGCGACATATACGAAAAACAATGTGCGTTCGGCATTCGCCAACAATCAAACCGATTCGTGGGGCGGCGTCGGAACGGCGGCGGGTTTGCCCGACGATATATTCAGGCGCGTCGATCTGGCGAGCAATTTCGATCAGTTCAGCGGTTACAATCTGACGCAAGCTGACTTTCTCGTCTTCGACCCCAATGGATGGATCAATTACGTTAATGGTGTCGATGGACGTTGCGGCACGGACGGCATCTGCCGGTCCGATGACTTTCTGATCGATCGGCGGATCGAGGAAGAAAGCTGGGCAGGGTTCGTTGAACTGACATCGGAATTCGAGATTGGTTCGGCGCCGGCCCAACTGGTCGGCGGCGTTCGTTACGAAACGACCAGCGTCCTTTCACCGTCGCAAGTCACCGTCCCGACCGGAACGCAATGGGTCGCGGCGAACGAGCTGAGCCTGATCGGCCTCACCGATCCGAACAACATCGTGGTGCAGGAATTCAACGGCCAATATGACTACTTCCTGCCCGCCATCGACTTCCAGGTCGATCCGATAGACGGGGTGAAGCTGCGCGCATCCTATAGCCACACGCTTACGCGGCCGGGCTATGGCGATATCGCCGGCGGCCTGACAGTCGCGCAGTTGTTCCGCGTCGATGGCGGAAGCGGCCAGAATGGCAACACGAACCTGGAGCCGTTTCTGTCCAAGAACATCGATGTATCCGCTGAATGGTATTACGATGAGGGCTCCTATATTTCCGCCGGGTTCTTCTTCAAGGATGTGAAGAACTTCATTGGTTCCGGCGTAATCGAGCAGACGCCCTTCAACGTCTATACGCCGATCGGCGGCGCGCGATATCAAGCCGCCAATGCTGCAACCGGCGGCGTTGATGATCTCGCCGCGATACGGCAGTGGATCTTCACGAACGCCGATCCGGCGACCTTCCAGATCACCGGCACGGACGCCATGGGCAATTTCACCGGCAATATTTTCGGTGTCGCCGGAGAAGACCCGCTGCTGACCTTCGACATCGCTTCGCCGGTCAACCAGGAAGACGCAAAGCTTCATGGCTGGGAATTTGCGCTCCAGCACATCTTCGGCGAGACCGGCTTCGGCCTCATCGCCAACTACACGATCGTCAATGGCGACGTTGAGTTCGACAATCTGCAGGTGCCGTCGAGCGGCGACCCGCAATTCGCGCTCACCGGGCTGAGCGATTCGTACAACCTGATCGGTTTCTACGACAAAAACGGGCTGCAGGCGCGGATCGCATATAATTGGCGAGACAAGTTCCTGACGTCGACCATCGGCGTCAGCGGCACTCCCAACAATCCGCTTTACGTCGAAGATTTCGGCCAGCTCGACTTCAGCGCAAGCTACGAAGTGAGAAAGGGCATAACGCTGTTCGTCGAGGGCATTAACGTCCTCAATGAAACGGGCAGGACGGTCGGTCGAACGCCGGCCTATGTCAATTTCGCAACCCAAACCGGACCGCGCTACAATTTCGGGTTCCGGTACACGTTCTAGTCTGCCGCGGAGCGCGCTTTTCCTCCCGAGAGGGCGCTTTTGTCAGGCAGAACTTGATACCACGCTCGCGATTCTCCGTGAGCGTGGTATCTTTTCAGAAAAACGGCTGATACGGGAGGAAAACTGAGGCTATGTCGTCTTCGGCCATTCGACATGTCGTGATTGTCGGCGGCGGAACAGCCGGATGGCTGACGGCCGGCGTTATCGCTGCGGACCACCGCGCCAAATATGATGACGGCCTTCGTGTCACCGTCATCGAATCGCCCCACATTCCAATCCTTGGCGTCGGCGAAGGAACCTGGCCAAGTCTTCGCGACACGCTGCGGCGAATTGGAGTTTCCGAAACGCAGTTCGTGCGTCGCTGCAATGCGAGTTTCAAACAAGGATCGCGATTTGCCGGCTGGGTCGATGGAACAGCGCACGATGCCTACTTCCATCCGTTCGAAGCGCCGCCGAGCTCAGACAAGGTAGATGTCCTGACCCTTTGGCGGGCCGCGTCGAAGGGTGCCCCGTTCGCCGAGGCCGTCAGTCATCAGGCGGCGCTGTGCCTTCAAGGCAAGGCGCCGAAACAGATCATCACGCCCGAATTCGCCGCCGTCGCAAACTACGCCTATCATCTGGATGCGACCGCTTTCGCCACGATGCTGCGGGAGCACTGCACCGAAAATCTCGGCGTCCTCTTGATTCCCGACGATGTCGTCTCAGTCGTGCGGACCGACGACGGAGGTATCGGCTCTTTAGCTACTCGCGAAAGCGGAGAGGTCGTGGGGGATCTTTTTATCGATTGCACAGGAACACGAGCGCTGCTTATTGGCGACGCTCCTGATGCTGGTCTGAAAGACGTTTCAGACGTCCTGTTCAATGATCGGGCCCTCGCTGTGCAGGCGCCTTACGCCGATGGCCGCGCGCCATTGCCCTCCCAAACCAATGGGACAGCGCGCAGCGCAGGATGGGTCTGGGACATCGCCCTGCAAACACGCCGCGGCGTCGGCTATGTATATTCCTCCTCTCATATCAGCGACGAACATGCGCGGGACGATCTGACCGCATATCTGAAGGAGACCGCGCCTGACAGCGGGGTCACGGGCGAGGACGCAAGACTGATCAGTTTCAGGTCCGCCTATCGTCAGAAACCCTGGATCAAGAATGTCGTCTCTGTCGGCATGGCTCAAGGGTTCGTTGAACCGCTCGAGGCATCGGCCATTGTCATGATTGAATTGTCGGCTGCGATGATCAGCGACACATTGCCGGCGAATGTCGATGCGATGACGCATGCGGGCGCAAGGTTCAACAAGCGATTCGTCTACCGATGGGAACGGATTATCGATTTCCTGAAATTGCACTATGTGCTTAGCCGACGTAACGAGAAATTCTGGGCGGACCATCGGGATATGAAAACTTGGCCGGAACGGCTTCGGGTTCTTCTGGCGCAATGGAAATTCGAACCGCCGTCGCGTGAAGACTTCACCGACGCGCTGGAGATATTTCCAGCCGCCAGCTACGCCTATATTCTCTACGGCATGGGATTCGAAACGGCGCAGCGGAATGTGCGCGGATGGAAACATACGGCGGACTCGGCGCATCGCCATGTCCGGGATGTGGACGCCAAGGTGAAAAAAATGTTGGCCGGCCTGCCGTCCAATCGCGAACTCCTCGAACATATCGCGCGGCGCGGCCTGACGGCTATATGAGGAAATGGGGCTTTCAATGGCCAGGAATGCACAGCTGAACAACATCGATCATGCGGAAATTCGCGTCATCAACGGGTATGGTGAAGCGTTGGGCGACGCCGTCATGGCGTGTCCTGTTTTTCCATACGAATTCCGCAATCTTCAGCCGCATTACCCGATTGTATTCGCCAAGGACAGCGCCACCGGCGGATTTCGCCCGCTTGCCCTTTTTGGACTGGAAGACGGGGAAAATCTTTTTCTGCGCGGCGAGAATCGATGGGATGCAGATTACATTCCGCTGGCAATGCGGATGCGTCCGTTCCTGATCGGATTTTCGGGGGACTCGCTTGGCGGTCGCCAGATGGAAGTCCACATCGACCTTGACCATCCCAAAGTCAGCCGCAGCGCCGGCGAACCCCTGTTCCTGGAGCACGGCGGCCACGCGCCCTACCTGCAACAGGTTTCGAAGCTGCTGGGGGAGGTGCATGACGCCGAGCAAACGGTCGCCGCATTCTCCGCCATACTCGACGAACTCGGTCTTCTCGATCCATTTACGCTCGATATCACGCTCGATGATGGCTCGCGGGGGCGCCTCGCCGGTTACTACATAATCGCCGAGGAAGCCCTTTACGCCCTTGATGCCGGAGCACTGTGGCGCCTTCAGTCCGCTGGCGTGCTTCAACCGATCTACATGGCGGTCGCGGCGCTCGCGCAATTTCGCGCGCTGATCGATCGGCGCAACAAGCGCCTCGCACGGAGCTGATTGTTGGCGAATACAAGACATATGCCGAATGAACCCGCGTTCGGGAAGCCTGTGCTGGAGGCGCCGGCCGATCGCCGGAATTTCGCTGCCGGCGACTTCTCCGCACTTACCGAACCAATTGTGCTGCGCGGACTGATCGCAGACTGGCCGGCGGTTGCTGCGGCGAGATCCTCCGCCGAGGATCTGGTGAGTTACCTGTTAAAATTCGATAAAGGCGCCATTGTGCCGGTGACTGCGGGATCCGCCTCGCTCAATGGTCGGATTTTCTACAACGATGCTTTCACTGGCATGAATGTCGACCGTGGCAATGCGCGACTTGAAGACGTCGTGCGCCGCGTTCTTCATTATGGCGCCGGCGTGTCGCCGCCTCTTATTTACCTGGCGTCGACGGATGTCGACGAATGCATGCCGGGCTTCAGCAAAGAAAACAAACTTGAATTCGGCGAGCTCGATCCGCTCGCCAGCGTTTGGATCGGTACGAAAACGCGCATCGCAGCGCATAATGATCTTCCGCTGAACATCGCCTGTGTGGTCGCCGGCGAGCGGCGGTTCACGCTTTTTCCCCCAGACCAGGTTACGAATCTCTATATTGGGCCGTTCGAGCTGACGCCGGCTGGACGCCCGATCAGCCTTGTTGATTTTTCGGCGCCCGATCTAAGTCGCTTTCCCCGCTTCAAGGACGCGATGGCGTCCGCGCAGATTGCCGATCTGCACCCGGGCGACGCGCTGTTCATACCCTCAATGTGGTGGCATCACGTCGAATCGCTGGGGAGTTTCAACTTTCTCCTGAATTATTGGTGGCGGACGGTTCCGGCTTATCTCGGCACGCCGCAGGATGTTCTGACGCATGCGATGCTCACCATTCGCGGCTTGCGTCCGGAAGAACGACGAGCCTGGAGAGAGTTCTTCAATTTCTATGTTTTTGATTATGAACCCGGCGCCCATGCGCACATCCCGGAACATGTGCGGAGCGTCCTTGCTCCGATGACAAAGGACAAAGCGCGTCAAATGCGGGCGACGATTCTTAATCGGCTCACTTCATGAGGCGCGAATGATCGAGATGTCAAAGCGCAAGAAAATTGTGATCGCCGGCGGCGGCACAGCAGGGTGGATGACCGCCGCCGCCATCGCCAAGGTGCTGAACAAGGTCGTCGATGTGACGCTTATCGAATCCGACGCGATCGGAACGGTCGGCGTCGGCGAAGCCACCATTCCAACGCTCGTCACCTATAATCGATTGATTGGAATTGACGAGGCTGAGTTCATGAAGGCTGTCAGCGGCACCTTCAAGCTCGGCATTGCGTTTGAAAACTGGACTGATCTCAATCACCGCTACATCCATTCGTTCGGCGTTACCGGGAAGGATCATTGGACCGCGGGCTTTCAGCATTTCTGGCGCCGAGGCCACGAGATGGGGATCGCAAAGGAATTCGGGCAATATTGTCTGGAGCTTGTCGCCGCGGAGAATGATCGCTTCGCTCACCTGCCGAACCTCGGTCTCAATTATGCATTTCACATCGATTCGACAGCTTATGCTCAATTTCTGCGGAAAATCGCCGAGTCGCACGGCGTCAAGCGCAGGGAAGGAATCATCAAGGAAGTGAAGCTGGCTGAGAATGGCGACATAAGCGCGTTGACGATCGATGATGGTTCAGAATGTTCCGGCGATCTCTTCATTGATTGCACCGGCTTTCGCGCTCTGCTGATCGGCGACTCGCTTGGGGTCGGCTACCATGATTGGACGCATTGGTTGCCATGCGATCGGGCGATCGCCGTGCAGACGCACTCTGTTCGACCCCCGGCGCCCTATACAAGGTCGATCGCGCATGGCGCCGGATGGCGCTGGCTGATCCCGCTGCAACATCGGACCGGCAATGGCATTGTCTATTGCAGCCGGTTCATGAACGATGACGCCGCGAGGGAATTTCTGTTGTCAAACATTGATGGCGATGTCCTGACCGAGCCGCGGCCGATCAGGTTCCGAACCGGATCCAGGCGTGCGCACTGGCATCGAAACTGCATCTGCATCGGGTTGTCCAGCGGCTTTATCGAGCCGCTCGAGTCGACGAGCATACATCTGATCCAGCGATCGGTCGTGCGGCTGATGCAGATGTTTCCGCTCAACGACGTCAATCCGTCCGACATCGACGAATTCAATGCGCAGACCGCCTACGAACTCGAACACATTCGGGATTTCATCATTCTTCACTATCATTTGACCAACCGGACAGACACGGCGTTCTGGCGTCACTGCCGGAACATGGACATCCCGGATAGTCTGAAGCATCGCATGAGTTTGTTCGAGGAATCTGGTCGGACATTCCGGGCGAATGACCAGTTGTTCGCCGAAAATTCCTGGACGCAGGTGATGTTGGGACAGGGATTGAGACCCAGATCACACCATCCTGTGGCAGAAATGATGAGTGCGGACGAATTATTGAAATTTCTGAATCACATCGATGAAAATGTCCAAAAGACAGTCGCCGGACTGCCGTCCCATGAAACATATCTGAGGACTTATTGTCCGACCGCTATTTCCCGGTAAGTCACGGAAGCCGCCCTCGAATCTGGAGATTCAAATGTCATTGTCAACAATCGACCTTGTAATCGTCGGCCTGTACGCCTCCGCCTTGCTGGCCATCGCGTTATGGGTTTCGCGCGAGCCGAAAGGCGTGACCAGAAACACCGAAGATTACTTCTTGGCCGGACGCGCCTTGCCATGGTGGGCGATCGGCGCTTCATTGATTGCGTCGAACATTTCGGCCGAGCAGATCATCGGTCAATCCGGCCAAGGTTACGCTGTCGGCCTGGCGATCGCAGCCTATGAGTGGCAGGCGGCGATCGTGCTCGTCATCGTCGCGAAGTGGTTCCTCCCGATCTTTCTCAAGCGCGGCATCTACACGATGCCCCAGTTTCTGGATCAACGTTACGGACATGGCGTCCGGTCGTTGATGTCCGTTTACTGGATCGTTCTCTATACGGCGGTCAATCTGACAACGGTTCTTTGGCTGGGCGGGCTCGCGGTGAATTCGCTGACCGGCTTGCCGGTAATGATTTCCATGGCGTTGCTTGGATCGTTCGCGGCGCTTTATTCCCTTTACGGCGGTCTGAAGGCGGTTGCGCTTACCGACATCATCCAGGTCGTCATCCTGATCGCCGGCGGCTGCGCGATCACCTGGATCGCGCTTGACCGGCTCGGCGATGCTTCCGGCGCGCTCGGCGGATTGATGCGCCTTTATAAGGAAATGCCGGGCCACTTTGAAATGATCCTGTCCGAAGATCATCCGGCCTATCGAGACCTCCCGGGAATCTGGACGCTCCTTGGCGGACTGTGGGTTCTGCATTTCTCGTACTGGGGCTTTAATCAGTACATCATTCAGCGCGCGCTCGGCGCGGAGAGCCTCGCCGAAGCCCAAAAAGGCCTCGCATTCGCGGCGTTTCTCAAATTGTTGATACCGTTGATCGTCGTGATCCCGGGGATCGCTGCGGTGGCGTTGGCGGGCGAGGGGTTGATCGATGGCGGCGCGCTGGCGGAAAAATCCGATCGCACCTATGGCGAACTGATGAGGCTGGCGCCGTCGGGACTGCGCGGCCTTGTTTTTGCGGCGCTCATTGCGGCGGTGGTCTCGTCCCTCGCCTCGATGATGAATTCGATTTCGACCATCTTCACCATGGACATTTACCGCACGATCATCGCGAAACGCGATGATCATCACTATGTGACGGTCGGACGCGTTGCGGCGTTTATCGCCATGGGAACGGCCCTGCTGCTCGCCAAGCCGTTCATCGGCGGATTTGCGAGCGGGTTCCAGGCGGTCCAGGAATATTCGGGCTTCGTTGCGCCCGGCGTCGTCGCCGTTTTCCTGCTTGGCTTTTTCTCAAGGCGGACAAATGCCGCCGGCGCGTTCGCCGCCCTGTTCGCGTCAATCGGGTTCAATGTCGCCCTTAAATTCGGCGCGCCGGACGTTCCGTTCATCATCCGCATCTGGATCGTGTTTCTGTCCTGTCTCGTGACTGCCGTCGCCGTTTCGAGATTGGCCCCGCCGCCCGCATCGGAGCAGCCGGTCGAACTTGCGGATATATCGTTCAAGACCCGCCAACTCTTCAATGTCCTCTCGGGCGTCGTCGTTGTCATTCTTGTAGGCCTTTATGTCTTGTTGTGGTGATGCGGCGGCTTGCTCGCGATCCAATCTGATCGGGGCGACGACTGAGACGAATGTTTCGTCGTCTTCCTGCCAGCCGTGTCGGCCGTCGCGGGCTTTCGACCGTCGCCGCGGTGGGCGATGATTGCCGATGGCGGCATCAAGGATTGTCAACAGAAGCGACTGCCAATAAACGGAAGAGAAAGCTCGCCGCGCCACGAAGATGAACCCCTGATTGATCATGCCCGCTTCGGTTCACTCGTCGGAGGAGATGCTTTCGGCGGTTCTCGTTCAGATCATCGTCATCATGCTTTGCGCTCGGGCCGCCGGATCGATCGCCACGGCGGTACGCCAGCCGCGCGCAGTAGGCGAAATCGTTGCCGGCCTGCTCCTTGGTCCCTCCCTGTTCGGCGCGATTTTTCCGCAAATGTCCGCGTCGCTTTTTGATGTCGAAACCGGCGAAGTGATGTACGTCATCAGTCAAATCGGGCTCGTGCTTCTGATGTTCCAGATCGGCGCTGATTTCGAGTTCAGGAGGCTTGACGAGGCCGATCTCCGGCGCGCCGTCGCTTTTGTGGCGGCCGCGAGTCTCATTGCGCCCTTTGCGGCGGGATTCGTCCTCGGACTCCTTAGCGCGGAAGCGCTTGCCCCGGAAATCGATCCGTTCGTATACAGTTTGTTCATCGCAATCGCTCTTGCGATCACCGCGGTTCCCATCATGGGAAGGATTTTGCGGGAGTATTCGCTGACGCGAACCGATCAGGGGCTGATCGCGATCTCTTCTGCGGCGATCAACGACGTTATCGGCTGGGTGCTGCTGGCGATGACGGTCGCGGCGACGTCGTCCGGGCTCGCCGCGGCGTCAACCACACTCCGGCTTGCGGTTCTGCTGGCGCTGGTTGCAGCCGTGTGGATATATGGCGCGCAGGCGGCCCGGATGCTCATCACGCTTTTCAGCAGGAACGGTGAGGCGTTGCCGCCTGTCTTGATGGCGGTCGTCATAGCGATCGTCTTCGCGGCTGGTATAATCACGCAGTCGCTCGGCGTCTTCACCCTCTTCGGCGGGTTTCTGGCCGGTCTCGCCTTCCATCGTGAAACCGCCTTCGTCGAAGCATGGCGCAAGCATGTCGGACAGTTCGTCATGGTTTTCTTTCTGCCCGTGTTTTTCACCTATACGGGACTGCGAACGAACGTGCTCGGTCTTGATAATGTGACGGCATGGGGTTGGTGCGCCGTATTCTTTTTCATCTCGATCGGCTCAAAGATCTTGCCGGTTTATGTTGCTGCGCGATTTGCCAAGCGAGGCAGCGGCGAGTCCGCGATGCTGGCCGCCCTGATGAATACGCGCGCGCTGATGGAACTTATCGTTCTCAATATCGGCTTCGGTCTCGGCTACATTCCGCAAGACGTATTCACCATGCTCGTCATCATGGCGATCGGCACGACCATTATGACAGGCCCGGCCATCGAACGGATACATCGCTGGCAGGGATGGCCGATCAGGCGCGAGCCGGAAGCATGAATTGGGTCCCGAAGTTCCCGGGGGCGAATGACCGAGCCCGACAATTGCGCCATCCGCAATCGCCAGGAGCCGAACCGGTCGAGGGCGGCGATCGATGAGCCGGCCCCGCCAGCGGGAGGCGCGCGCAAGAATTTCACGCCATTTTTGCAAAGCGGGCCATCGCGACCTGCGTGCAAAGGTGCGCAAATCCCGGATTGATCGCCGCTGCCGGCTCGGGCCGAAGGGACGTCGGTCGGGCAGGCGGGCTCTCCCGTCGCCTGCTTCGCCGTTTTCATCTGTCTTCAAAGATGGCGGGGGTTCTGGCCGGCGGCTATATCTGGGAGACTGCTCACGGTTCCCTGACGAGGCCTATGCCGCTTTTTGACTCGAAGATCGATGTTCGCTCGGACCAGTTCGCCGCCAATCGGGCGGCGCATCTGGCCCTTATTGAGGAGTTCCGAGGCCTCGAGCGCAAGATCGTCGAGACCTCGGCGCGCGCCCGGGCGAAGTTTGAAAAGCGCGGTCAAATGCTGCCGCGCGACCGGCTGGCGCTGGTTCTTGATCGCGGGGCGCCGTTTCTTGAATTGTCGACCCTCTGCGGGCTCAAGATGCATGACGATGACGGCGATCATTCGATCGCCGGCGGCGGGGCGATCGCCGGCGTCGGTTTCATCGCCGGGGCGCGGGTGATGGCGACGGCGTCGGATTCGGGCATCAAGGGCGGCGCCGCAACGCCGATGGGCGTTCACAAGGCGCTGCGCGCGCAGGAAATCGCCCTGCAACAGAAGCTTCCCTTCGTGCAATTGATCGAAAGCGCCGGCGCCAATCTCTTTCGACAGGCTGACATGTTCGTGCCCGGCGGCCAGACTTTCGCCAATCTCGCGCGACTTTCCGCCGCCGGCTGTCCTGTGATATCCGTCGTGCACGGATCGTCGACGGCAGGCGGCGCCTATCAGACCGGCCTTTCGGATTATGTCATCGTCGTCCGCGGTCGCTCCAAGATATTTCTCGCAGGGCCGCCGCTTCTGAAAGCGGCGACGGGAGAGATCGCGACGGATGAAGACCTCGGCGGCGCGGAAATGCATTATCATGTGTCAGGCGTCGCCGATTACATGGCCGAGAACGACGCGGACGGATTGCGGCTGGCGCGCGAGATCATCGACAAGCTGAAATGGGATCGCGGGACTCGCCGAGCGCATTGCTTTGCCGAACCCTGTTTTGACCCAGAAGAGATTCTCGGATTGACGCCGGCTGATTACCGCACGCCCTATGACAGCCGCGAGTTGATCGCGCGGATCGTCGACGGATCGGATCTTCTCGGTTTCAAGGACGGCTATGGCGCTGCGACCGTCTGCACCCATGCGACGATCGCCGGTCATGCGGTCGGCATCATCTCCAATAATGGTCCGATCGACGCCGACGGCGCCGCCAAAGCCGCGCAGTTCATCCAACTGCAATGCCAGGCCGGCGCGCCGGTCATTTTTCTCCAGAATACGACCGGCTATCTCGTCGGGACAGACGCGGAACAGCGCGGCATCATCAAGCATGGCTCGAAGATGATCCAGGCGGTCACCAACATGACGGTTCCGAAAATCACGCTGCATGTTGGCGCGTCGTTCGGCGCCGGGAATTACGGCATGTGCGGCCGGGCGTTCGGACCGGATTTCATTTTCGCCTGGCCGAACAACCGTGTCGCCGTCATGGGTGGCGAACAGGCCGCCAAGACGATGCGCATCGTCGGCGAGGAAGGCGCGCGGGCGCGCGGCGAAGAGCCGAACGCCGCCTATTTCGACGCCATGGCGAAGACCATCACGGACAAGTATGACGAGGAGAGCCGGGCGCTTTTTGCAACCGCACGGCTCTTCGACGACGGCCTCATCGATCCGCGCGACTCGCGCAAGGTCCTGGCGTTCTGCCTCGACACGGCGGCAGAAGCGAAAGCGCGCGCATTGCGGCCGAACGTCTTCGGCGTCGCGAGGATGTAGCGATGAGCCGTCCCGTCTTCGCCGACATACTGCTCGACCAGCGTCAATCCGTCCTTGTTGCAACGCTCAATCGGCCGGCGGTGAAGAATGCGCTCAACAGCGCGATGGTCGAGGGCTTGATCGCACTCTGCGATCATTTGCGGTCCGACACGTCAATGCGCGCGCTTGTGTTGCGCGGCGCTGGCGGAACGTTCTGCGCGGGCGGCGATGTCAGGGAATTCACGGCGCAGTTGATGACTGACGATCCTGTCTGCGGCGCTGATGATCCGGCGGCTCTGGCCAATCGCCGGTTCGGCGATCTCCTGCTGGCGCTCGATGCGCTGCCGCAGGTTCTGGTCAGCGTCATTGAGGGGGCGGCCTTCGGTGGGGCGATGGGCTTCGTTGCGGTCAGCGATGTCGCGATCGCGGCGGCCGATGCGCGGTTTTCCCTGTCGGAAACGACGCTCGGCCTGCCGCCGGCGCAGATCGGGCCATTCGTGGTGCGCAAGATCGGTCTTTTCAATGCGCGACGCCTGGCGCTGACCGGCGCGCGTTTCGACGCCGCCGAAGCGTTGCGTGTCGGGCTGATCGATCGCGCGTCGCCGCCGACATTGATCGAGGCGGCGATCACGGCGACGCTCAACGACATCGGGCGATGCGAGCCGGCGGCGATTGCGGCGACGAAGCGTATCTTCAACCGTGCGGGGCCGGCCGTCGATCCGCGTGCGCTTGACGAAGCGGCGCGGGAATTCGCCGCATGCCTGCGCGGCGCCGGCAAATCAGGCGCTGCGGCCTTTGCGAAGAAGATTGCGCCGCCCTGGTCCGAGACATTCGCGGAGCGTTCCGAGGCATGAAGAAGATCCGCAAACTTCTGATCGCCAATCGCGGCGAAATCGCTGTCCGGATCATGCGGACCGCCCGGGCGCGCGGCATTGCTGCAATCGCAGTCTATTCGGACGCCGACGAAAACGCCTTGCACGTCCGTGTCGCCGACGAAGCCGTTCGGATCGGGCCCGCCGAAGCGGCGCAAAGCTACCTGCGGATCGACGCGATCATCGCAGCCGCGGCGCGGCTTGGCGCTGACGCCATCCATCCGGGCTACGGGTTCCTGTCGGAACGCGCCGCCTTTGCCGAAGCATGCGAGGCGAGCGGCGTCGTCTTTGTCGGGCC
>JBGSSK010000263.1:0-1866 GCA_041737095.1 Parvularculaceae bacterium
CGCCACGCCGTTCTCGCCCTGCTTCAGAACCGCCAGAATCTGCGCGTCCGTAAATCTCGATTTCTTCATCGTCTCCTCCTTGCCTATCCAAGGCCGGAGAAGTCTATTTTTCAACCCAACGAATTCCCGGGGGGATTACCATTCCACCTCGCCCGGCTTTTGCCAGGGCATTCCACTTATGGGCAAGGGCTGGAGATATTGCTTTAAGATTGAGTTGGAAACGTAGTGTTCGCCAGTTATTTTGGTAGAACAGTCTTCCGTATGCGCTAAATAGCACTTCGAGTGCGAAAATTTTGTCTTAGGAAGTGGTGGCAGTAGGCGTGGTTGCCTGCCTATCGGTCTACCATCGCCTTTCCAAGCGCAACAAAAGCCAAATGGTTGATTGCTGCCACATGGGCATTTGTCGGTAGGTCGCCAAGGTAATTTCACATCCCGGGTTGGATATCGCGATTGCATGACGACAAAAGTGTGCCCGATTCGCTCTCTTTCCAACTGGCCTATTGACCCGTTGTCCACCTGAATCGGTCGAGACTATGACGGCCGACTGCCAAACAGCCAGCGTCTGCGATAAGGACCCATTCACGAAACGCGCTCCAGCTATCAATTGGCGCCACGGAGCGGCCGCAGCTCTCACAAGGCCGGCTTGTCCCGCCACCCCGCCTCCATTAAACCTCCCGCGCAATCTCCGGAGCCCATTCATGACCCTCTCGCCCGTTCGGCGCGCCCTCGTTTCCGTTTCGGACAAGACGGGACTTCTCGATTTCGCACGGCGGCTTGCGGCGGCGGGCGTTGAGCTTGTCTCGACCGGCGGCACGGCGGCGGCGTTGCGCGCGGCGGGGCTCGCCGTCCGCGATGTCTCCGATCTGACCGGCTTTCCGGAAATGATGGACGGTCGCGTCAAGACGCTGCACCCGAAAATTCACGGCGGGCTTCTCGCCTTGCGCGACAAGGCGGATCACCTCGCGGCGATGAAGGCGCATGACATCCTTCCGATCGATCTTCTCGTCGTGAACCTCTACCCATTCGAGCAGACGGTCGCCGGCGGCGCCGATTACGAGACGGCGGTCGAGAATATCGACATCGGCGGCCCGGCGATGATCCGCGCCGCGGCGAAAAATCACTTGCATGTCGGCGTCGTCACTGATCCCGACGATTACGCGGCGGTCGCCGCTGAAATAGAAACCGCCGGCGGGCTTTCGCTCGCGACGAAAAGGCGCCTCGCCGCGGCCGCCTATGCGCGCACGGCGTCCTATGATTCGGCGATTTCGGCGTGGTTTGCGGGAGAGGTCGGCGAGATATTCCCGAAACGCTACGCGGTCGCCGGCGAGCGCGCGCAAATCCTGCGCTATGGCGAGAACCCGCACCAGCAGGCGGCGTTCTACAAAAGCGGCGCCGCGCGCTACGGCGTCGCCACGGCGCGCCAGCTGCAGGGGAAGGAGCTTTCCTACAACAATCTCAACGACACCGACGCCGCCTATGAACTGATCGCCGAGCTTGGGACCGGAAAGCCGGCGGTTGCGATCATCAAGCACGCCAATCCCTGCGGCGTCGCGGCGGCCGCGACGCTCGCCGAGGCGTATGACCTGGCGCTGCGCTGCGATCCGGTGTCGGCGTTCGGCGGCGTCATCGCGCTCAACCGTCGGCTCGATGCGGCGACGGCGGAGAAAATCACCGCGATTTTTTCGGAAGTCATCATCGCCCCCGAAATCGACGACGACGCGCTCGCGGTCGTCAGGGCGAAAAAGAACCTGCGCGTGCTGGCGGCGGGCGGCGTTCCCGATCCCGCGGCGCCGGGGCTCCTGATCCGGCCGGTCGCCGGCGAGCGCGCGCAAATCCTGCGCTATGGCGAGAACCCGCACCAGCAGG
>JBGSSK010000271.1:0-3039 GCA_041737095.1 Parvularculaceae bacterium
GAGGCGCTCGCCGACGCCGGCGCCGATTTCTTTATCGTCCCGCACGGCTCGCCGTTCCGCACGACGTCGCTCGACGAACGCGAGGCGGCGGCGCGCGAGCGCACGCGCGCGACCGGCAGACCCCTGATGTTCGTCAACCAGCTCGCGGGGCAGGACGAGGTCGTCTTCGAGGGCGCGTCGTTCATCATGGATCGCGTCGGCGAAATCATCCATCGCGCGCCGCAATTCGAGGCCGGAGTTTTCCTTTCCGACTGGGAAGAGCGCGGCAATGGCTGGGAATGCGTCGCAGGCCCTGCGGCGCATTGGGTCCGCGGCGATGAAATGATCTATCGCGCCGTCGTTCTCGGCGTGCGCGACTATATCCAGAAGAACCGCTTTCCAGGCGTCGTCATCGGCCTTTCCGGCGGCGTTGATTCGGCGCTGACCGCGGCGATCGCCGTCGACGCGCTCGGCCCTGAACGCGTCCGCTGCGTGATGATGCCGTCGCGCTACACCGCGCGTGACAGCCTTGAAGATGCGAAAGACTGCGCCCGGCGCCTCGGCGTTTCCTATGAGGAGATCGCTATCGAGCCGGCGGTTCTCGCCTTCGACGCGATGCTGGCGCCGGCCTTTGCGGGCCGCGCGCCCGATGTCGCGGAGGAAAACATCCAGTCGCGGATTAGGGGTGTCATCCTGATGGCGATCTCGAACACGTTCGGCGCGATGGCGTTGACGACCGGCAACAAATCCGAGATGTCGGTCGGCTATGCGACGCTCTATGGCGACATGAACGGCGGCTACAACCCCTTGAAGGATCTCTACAAGACCGATGTCTACCGGCTCTGCCGCTGGCGCAACACCGCCAGCGCGCCGCACCTCAAGGGCCCGAGCGGCGAGATCATCCCGGAACGGATCATTGAGAAGGCGCCGTCGGCGGAACTGCGTGCGAATCAGACCGACCAGGACTCGCTTCCCCCTTACGACATTCTCGACGGCATACTCGAACGGCTCGTCGAGCGTGAAATGGCGGTTCGCGACATCGTCGCCGATGGCTTTGACGAAGCGATCGTGCGCCGCGTCGAACACCTGCTCTATGTCGCCGAATACAAGCGCCGCCAGGCGCCGCCGGGTCCGAAAGTGACGAAAGTGAATTTCGGCCGCGACCGCCGCTATCCGATCACCAATCGTTGGCGCGACCCTGAATGACCGCATCGGCCGCCAGCGCCCGCGCGGCGCTTCAGGCGCCCGTTCTCGCGAGCGTTACTTTCGAGCCGGGCCTCCGGCCGAGCGCACCGGAAATCCACTGGCTGATGCCGATCAGCGCCTCAAGATCTACGCCGGTCTCTACCCCCGAATGATGGAGCGCGTAAACGACATCTTCCGATGCGACATTGCCGGACGCGCCCTTCGCATAGGGACAGCCGCCAAGACCGGATACGGACGTATCGAAAACGCGGACGCCTTGGGCGATCGACGCCCAGATGTTCGACAGCGCCTGGCCATAGGTGTCGTGATAATGGCCGGCGAGCGCCGCCGCCGGAACTTCGCCCGCAACCGCGCGGATCATCGCGGCGGCTTCGCGAAAACTCCCGACGCCGATCGTGTCGCCAAGCGAAATCTCGTAGCAGCCCATGTCGTAGAGCGCCTTCGATACGCGCACGACATCGGCGAGCTTGATCTTCCCCTCATAGGGACAGCCAAGGACGCAGGAGACATAGCCGCGCACCTTGACGCCCTCCCTCTTCGCCGCCTTGACGACCGGCTGGAAACGCTCAAGGCTTTCCGCAATGCTGCAATTGATGTTCTTCTGCGAAAAACTCTCCGACGCCGCGCCGAACACCGCGACAACATCGGCCCCGGCGGCGCGCGCCGCTTCGTAGCCTTTGAGGTTCGGCGTCAGCACCGGGTAGGAAACGCCCGGCCGGCGCGCAATTCCCATCAGCACATCGCCGGAAGACGCCATCTGCGGCGACCATTTCGGCGAGACGAACGCCCCGGCCTCGACGGTCTTGAGGCCCGAGGCCGCAAGCCGCTCGACCAGTTCTATTTTCATATCGACGCTGACGAATTGCTTCTCGTTCTGCAGGCCGTCGCGCGGTCCGACTTCGACGATATCGATGCGATCAGCCAAGGAGGCTTCCTATTTTCCGTCGATCAGGTGCGTCGCGTGCGTCACCGCCGCGCCGGCGCGCAACGCCGCAGCGACAAAAGCGGTCTCGGCGATCTCCGCGTCGCTGGCGCCCGCCTTTTTCGCGGCGCCGCGGTGAATTTCGAGGCAATAGGGGCATTGCGTCGTCAAGGCGACGGCGAGCGCGATCAGCTCCTTGTACTTGACCGGGATGACGCCGTCGGCGAGCGCCGCCTTGTCGAAAGCCGCGAAGGCTTTCATTGCGTCCGGCGCCAGATCGCCGATCTGGCCTAGTTTCTTGATGTGCTGCATGTCGTACATCGAATTCTCCTCTGCAATCTTCTTAACGCCCAGACTAATCCCGAACGGTTCATTCCGCCAGACATCCCTGCTATTCGCGATCGTCGCTCAGGCGCTCTCCTCGAACTCAACGAGGAGATCGCCGTCTTTCACCTGATCGCCCGCCTTGAAGCGGAAGGATTTGACGACGCCGTCATGCGGCGCCTTGATCGCATGCTCCATCTTCATCGCCTCCATGACGAGGAGAACAGCGCCGGCGTCGACGCGTTGGCCTGGCTTCGCCCTGATCAGCGTGACGACGCCCGGCATCGGCGCGGCGAGCGAACCCACCGCAGAATGGCCGGCGAGGACGCCTGCAAGAACATCCGGGTACTGAATATCATAATGTTCGGCGCCGATGAATACGCGCATGCCGGCCCCATGGGGGACAATGGTCGCCTCGACGGCCGCGCCATTCAACTCAAGGCGAACCCCGCCTCGCGACGCCGCGCCGGAAAAGGAAAAGCGGATCTTTTCTCTCATTTCCAAGGGAGAGGGGGAATCGCCTTCCGCCTGTCGGCGCCGCTGCGCCGCGGCGGCGTCCGGGTCGATTTCGACATCGAAGCCGCCGCCCGCCGCCGCGGTCATGCGCG
>JBGSSK010000386.1:0-3257 GCA_041737095.1 Parvularculaceae bacterium
GCCGCCGCCGGCGGCGGCGTCCGCCGCGTTCCTCGCCCGATTGGTCGGCGCGCTCGGTCTCGCCTTCATCCTCGTCGACGGCGACATCCTCGGCCTCTTCAACGTCCGGTTCGATCGTCTCCGTCGTATCGGCGCGCACCACGACCGGCGCTGCATCGATTTCGCTGCGCACGCCGGTTTTCTCGATTTCAAAATTGTCGCCCGCTTTCGCCGGATCCGCGGTCAGTTCGACAGCGACCCCGTAATCGGTCTCGATTCGACGCAGCCATTCGCGTTTGTGGTTGAGAATATAGAGCGCGACGTCGAGCGCCGCCTTGATCTGGAGATTGCCGGCGCTGCTCGAAATCGCCTCGACCTCGGCGGAACGCAGGATGCGCAGCGCCGCCATTTCATGCGACCGCACCGCCCCGGCGCCGCCGCAGGTCGGGCACATATGGGTCGTGCCGTCGACGATGCCTGAGCGCCGCCGCTGGCGGGACATTTCAAGGAGGCCGAAGCCGGAAATACGGCCAAGCTGAATACGCGCACGGTCGGCGCGCAGCGCGTCCTTGAGGCGCTTCTCGACGGCGCGGTTGTTGCGGCCTTCTTCCATGTCGATAAAGTCGATGACGATGAGGCCGGCGAGGTCGCGGAGCCGGCATTGCCGGGCGGCTTCGTCGGCCGCTTCGAGATTGGTACGCAGCGCCGTCTGTTCGATATTTCGCTCGCGCGTCGACTTGCCGGAGTTCACGTCGATCGCGATCAGCGCTTCGGTCTGGTTGATGACGATATAACCGCCGGATTTCAGGCGAACGGTTGGCCGGTACATCGCATCGAGCTGCGGCTCGACGCCGTAGTGCAGAAAGAGCGGCGTCTTTTCCTTGTAGGGCTGCACATTCTTTGAATGCGACGGCATCAGCATTTTCATGAAGTCTTTTGCTTCACGATAGCCATTGTCGCCCTCGACGAGCACGGCGCCGATATCCTTGTCGTAAAGATCGCGGATCGCGCGCTTGATGAGGCTCGCCTCTTCGTAGATCAGACATGGCGCGATCGATTTCAGCGTCAGATTGCGAATGTTCTCCCAGAGCCGGATCAGATAGTCGTAGTCGCGCTTGATCTCGGCCTTGGTGCGTTTGGCGCCGGCTGTGCGGATGATGAGGCCCATGCCGGTCGGCACATCGAGGCCGTCGACAACGCGGCGCAGACGCTTGCGATCGGCGGCGACCGGGATCTTGCGCGAAATGCCGCCGCCGCGAGCGGTGTTCGGCATCAGCACGCAATAGCGGCCGGCGAGCGACAGGTACGTCGTCAGCGCGGCGCCTTTGTTGCCGCGTTCCTCCTTGACCGCCTGCACAAGGAGAATCTGGCGACGCTTGATGACTTCCTGGATCTTGTAATTGCGCAGAAGACGCGCGCGCTTGCGGCGCGCCTCCTTGTAGCGTTCGATCAATTGCGGACGGGTGAGCTTGGCCAGCGCTTCATCGACCGGTTTACGCGGCCGGTCGTCTTCATCTTCGTCCTCTTCGACATCGTCTTCAGAAGCGTCGTCGGGCGCTGTCTCGGCGTCGATCGTGTCGATTTCGACAGGGTCGGGGCTTTCGATCGCGTCGGCCTCATCGTCGGCGACCGGTTCGCTCTCTGACGTTTCGAACGCCTCGCCGGCGTCGGTCGACGCCGCATGCGCTTGGTCGGCGTCCGCGTCAGTCGAGGCCGCGGGTTCGTCGGGGTCGCGGTCATCGCGGCCTGCGCCGCCTTCGTGCTCGGCGCCTTCTTCCTTGCTGAGTTCGGCGTCAATATCCTCGAGGTCGTCGCCGCCGTGATCGTTGATGTTGAGCGCCGCGGCGATCGCCGTCTCTTCGGCCTCGGCTTCCTGAATGAGCCGGCGGTCAGAAATCGGGATCTGGTAATAGTCCGGGTGGATTTCGCTGAAGGCGAGGAAACCGTGCCGGTTTCCGCCGAATTCAACAAACGCCGCCTGAAGCGAGGGTTCAACCCTCGTCACCTTGGCGAGATAGATATTCCCGCGAACCGGCTTTCTTGAGGCCGATTCAAAATCAAAATCTTCAACCTTGCCGTTTTGCAGAAGGCAGACCCGGATTTCCTCCGGATTCGCCGAATCGATTAGCATCGTCTTTGTCATTAAATTCTCGTTTGCAGCGCCGACCGTCAGGCCGGCTGCCGTCCTTGATTTTGAGCATTGGACGCCGCGCAACGCCGAGGCTGCTCGACAAGCGAACGGCCGGTGCGACAGATGCGATATCGAGCGTCATAGGCTCCTGGTTCATCTCATGCCGCGCCCGAAAGGCCCGGCGGTTCATACTTTTCCGACGCCGAAGCGCCAGGAGAAGCCATTCAACAATCAATCATCGGGCGAAGCCCGTCGATCGACCTTGCGCGCCGGATCTCCGCCCGTATTCCTGGCGTTTGACCCTAGCGCTGCACCGGCGTCGGGAGGCATCGCCCTACCCTGGCCGTGGTTCCATCGCCCGCAGAAAGCTCCCGCGAACAGAAATTCCTCACGTGATATGGGCGCCGCAAAGCGCCGGTGCAAATCACGCTGACCTGACAATGCATTAGCGCGTGGAAAAAGAAAAGCGCTGGTTAACGCCGACTCACTTTGAGATTGACCGATAGAAAATTCGGTAACGGAGCGTTAACGAGGGGGCGAAACTATTCCCTGAGAGTCCAGGGTGAGAACAGGCGAGCGGATAGCGTGGTCAGAGTGTTTTCCAGGAATATCAACGGCCTAATCGGCATATTGACGATCCTGTTCGTCTGGTCAGTCGGGGCGACGGGGCTTTCGGCTGCCGAGATCGTTGCGGTGCGTCTCGGCGAGACGTCAGCGACGCAGACCAGAATCGTCTTTGATTCCAGTGGGTTGCCGGAGTACTCGCTGGACGCTGACGAATCCGGGGCTGGACGCCTCAAAATAATTTTCGCTTCCTCGCGCCTCGCTGGCGGTTTGGCCAGCGTAACTAAGCCGGTCGGCCTCGTCGGCGCCCTGACCGCCAGTCAGTCCGCTAAGGACGCCGTCACGGCGATTGTCGACTTGAAGACGCCGGCGAAAATCAAAGAAACTTTCGTCATCCCGCCTGCCGCCGGCAATCCACGCCATCGGCTGGTCATTGACCTCGTGGCCGCAAGGCCGTCGGAACTCGTCGCCAGCCTGCCTCCGAAGAAATTCGAAACGATCACTGAAGTCATTCAATCGGTCGCGCCGCAGCCGCCGACCAGCGCGCCCGCAACTCCCGCGATCGTCGAGCCCGCACGGCGGC
>JBGSSK010000388.1:0-5022 GCA_041737095.1 Parvularculaceae bacterium
AAGGCGAGCGTCCGGCCGACCTCGCGCAAGGCTTCCTCGTCGCCGAGCGCCGCGCCGCCGGCGCCGCGGCCCAGCGTCACCCCCATGGCGACGCGCTTCACCGTCCCGAAGAGATTGACGAGGACCGGGATCGGCGAGAGCGATCCGTCGGCCCGCAGCGGCTTTTCAAACAGCGCCGCCGGGCCCTTTTCGGCGAGCAGCCGCGTCTGGATTTCGGTCATCTCGAGGACGGTCGAGACCGGGTGCGCGACACGCACCAGTTCGCCCTCGGCTTCCAGCGTCGCCATGAAGTCGCGCAAGGATTTGTAGCTCATTCTCGGCCGGAGATTGCTTCTTCCAACCCTTTAGAGGGCCGGCGGGAGCGGCGGAAGGCTTCGCGGCGCCGCGGCGCGGCTCATCCTGGCGATGACGCGAAATTGTTCACCGATTTTTGGGGTTCTTTCGGCGAAGTTACTTTACGACCGCCGCACCGCGTCCCTATTTCTGTCGCTATTCGGCGCAACGCTGCCATTCGGGTCGGCGTGGTCGGGAGCGTTGGTTTCATGTTGCCGCTTTTCCATCAGACGCTTGGCGTCTTTCTCGTGATCACTGGCGCGATCCTTACGCCGACGCCGATCCCGTTCGGCTTGATCATGCTGACGATCGGCCTTGCGCTGCTCGCCCCCTATATGAAGCCGGTACAGAAGCTGGTGCGTGCGATCCGGCGGAAATGGCCGAATGTCGACGTGTCGCTGCGCCGCCATCGCGACCGGTTCCCGGCGGTCATCCGGTCGACTATCGACAAGACGCATCCCGAAGCGGTCCCGGCGGAATAGCCGCAAAGGGCGCGGCCCCGATTGATCAGCGCGGCGCGGGCGGCTATGTCGCGCGGATGCGCATCGCCATCATTGAGACCGGCGCGCCGCCGGAACCGCTCCTCAGGACCCATCCGACCTATCCCGGCATGATGGAGCGCATGCTGGCGCCGCTGGCGCCCGGCCTCTCCTTCTCGACCTATCCGACCTATCGCGACGGCGCATTGCCGAAGGCCGGCGATTTCGACGGCATGCTGATCACCGGATCGCCGGCCGGCGTTTATGAAGACCATGCCTGGATCGGTCCGCTCGAAAATCTCGTGCGCGACGCGGCGGCCGCCGGAAAGCCGCAGGTCGGCATCTGTTTCGGCCACCAGTTGATGGCGCAGGCGTTCGGCGGGACCGTCAGCAAGTCCGACAAGGGCTGGGGCGTCGGCGTCCATGAGTACGACGTCATCGCGCCCGCGCCGTGGATGTCGCCGCAGCAGGGCAGGATTTCCTGCGCCGTCTCGCATCAGGACCAGGTGACCCGGCCGCCGCCCGGCGCCAGGACGATCGCCGGCTCGGATTTCTGCGAATATGGCGCGCTGGCCTACGCGCAAGGGCCGGCGATCTCGTTCCAGATGCATCCCGAATTCGATCATCAGTACGCCGCCGACCTGATCGGCATTCGCCGCAACCGCTTCGGCGAGGCGCTGTCCGATCAGGGCCTTCAAACCCTGAAAAACGGATCGGATCGCCGGATCATCGCACAGTGGATCGTCAATTTCTTCACCGGGAGACGGTAGGATGAGCAGCCTCGTTCTCCATATCGGCGACAAGGAATTATCGAGCTGGTCGCTTCGGCCCTGGCTCGTCATGAAAATGGCGGGGATCGGGTTCGAGGAGCGGATCGTGCGCCTCGACCGGCCGGAGACGAAAGCGGCGATCGGCGCGGTGTCGCCGTCATCGAAAGTTCCATGCCTCGTCGACGGCGACCTCGTGGTCTGGGATTCGCTCGCGATCTGCGAGTATCTCGCGGAACAGTCGGACGAGCCGTTGTGGCCGGAAGAGCGCGGGGCGCGCGCCGTCGCACGCGCCGCAGCGGCGGAAATGCATTCGGGGTTTCAGGCGCTGCGTACGAAATGGCCGATGCAATTCTCGAAGGAATCGCTTCGCCGGTCGACCGAAGGCGTTGAAGGCGACATCGCCCGCATCGCGGAGATCTGGGAGACCTGCCGGCGCGATTTCGGCGATGCGGGCCCCTTCCTTTTCGGCCGCTTCTCGATCGCCGATGCGATGTACGCGCCGGTCGTGTCGCGCTTCGTTACCTATGGGCCGGTCGACTTGCCGCCTTTGGCGGCGAAATGGCGCGATCACATGCGGGCGCTGCCGGCGATGAGGGAATGGGGCGACGGGGCCCGGGCGGAATTGGGCTAGACCTTCGGGCGATAATTCCGGATCGCTCGAAGCTCCGGTCTTTGATTGGTCGCTTCGGGTTTGCGAAAAACCGGCGATTCCACTTTTTCGCCCGACGCTCTTAGCTGCTGTTGCGGCGGCGCCCGTGAGGCTCTATCTCCCGGCGCATGAACCAGACTGAAGCCAACGACATTCTCGGCGCCGTCCTGAAACGCGCCAAAAGCGCCGGCGCGGACGCCGCCGACAGCGTCCTTTATCATTCGGTCAGCCATGGCGTTTCGTGGCGGATGGGCGCGCTTGAAGATGTCGAACGCGCCGAGGCGCTCGATCTCGGCGTCCGGCTGATATTCGGGCGGCGCCAGGCGAGCGTTTCGACGACGGATATTTCAAGGGACGCTCTGGCGGCGCTTGTCGATCGCTGCGCGGCGATGGCGAAGGCGGCGCCCGAAGACCCCTATGTCGGGCTCGCCCCCGCCGCGCGGCTTGCAAGGCCGCCATTTCCGGATCTCGATCTCGGCGATTACCGGGAGCCGGGCGCCGAAGTCCTGAAGGATCGCGCGAAGCGCTGCGAGGCGGCGGCCCTCGCGGTCGAGGGCGTCGTCAATTCATCGGGGGCCGGCGCCAATTACAGCGAAGGGCGAAAATGGTTTGCGACGAGCCATGGATTTTTCGGCGAATCGGGCGGCTCGCATCATTCCGTTTCGGTCAGCGTCATCGCCTCTGACGCGGGCGGCATGGAGACCGATTACGATTACGATTCGAAAACCCATTATGACGACATGCGCGCGCCCGAAGCGATCGGCGCGCGCGCCGGCAAGCGCACGGTCGAGCGATTGTCGCCGCGCCGCGTCAAAAGCCAGACGGCGCCGGTCATCTTCGACAACCGCCTGTCGAATTCGCTGGTCGGCCACCTCGCGGGCGCAGCCAACGGCGCGGCGATCGCACGCGGCGTCAGCTTCCTGAAAACAAAGCGCGGCGAGCGGATTTTTCCGGCCGGCCTCACCATCGTCGACGATCCTTTCATCAAGCGCGGGCATGGATCGCGCCCGTTCGACGGCGAGGGCGTTGCGGCGACGGCGTTCAAATTGATCGACGACGGCGTCCTGACGCAGTGGTTCCTGAATTCGGCGCAAGCGCGGCAATTGAACATGGAAACCAACGGGCGGGCGTCGCGCGGCGCCTCCGGCGGGCCGGGATCCGGGTCGACCAATCTTTATCTCGAAGCCGGGACGGTTTCGCCGGGTGCGCTGATGCGCGAGGCGTCGACGGGGCTCCTTGTCACCGACATGTTCGGGCCGCAGGTCAATTCCAACACCGGCGATTATTCCGTCGGCTGTTCGGGCTTCTGGTTCGAGAAGGGCGAACGCGCCTATCCGGTCAGCGAAATAACGATCGCCGGCAATCTGCTCGAAATGTATGCGAACATCATCGCCGCCGACGATCTGGAGTTTCGCGGCGCGACCAATGCGCCGACGCTGTTTGTCGGCGCAATGACGATTGCGGGCGAGTAGCGGAGGGATTGGCGGCGTGCCGGACAGACAGCTTTTGCACATGGTTTTCGGCGGCGAGCTTGAAAACCTCGACGACGTGAAATTCCGCGACCTCTCCAAGGTCGATGTCGTCGGCGTCTTTCCGAATTACGCCGAGGCGGAAAAGGCGTGGCGCGCCAAGGCGCAAGCGACGGTCGACAATGCCCTTATGCGGTATTTCATCGTCCACCTGCACCGCCTTCTCGATCCCGACGGCGACGGGAAATTCTGATTGCCGGCGCCCCTGACGCGCGAGGAATTCCGGACGCCCGCCGGCCGGCGCCGTGCAGGCCGCAGTTTCCTCTTCGCCGATCACGCGATCATCCGCGCCTGCTACGACAACACGCACGAAATCTCGCCGGGGGTTTTCCGCTCCTACCAGCCCTCGCCGGAGCGACTCTCGGTCTGGGCCGAGCGCGGCCTCAAGACCGTCGTCAATTTGCGCGGGCCGCGGCCGAGCGCCGCCTTGTTTCTCGAAGAGGAAGCCTGCGAACGGCTTGGCCTCGCGCTTGAAAATTTCCGCGTCTTCTCGCGCGAGGCGCCGAGCCTCGAAATGCTTGAAGGCGCGCGCGCACTGTTCGAGCGCATCGACTATCCGGCGCTCTTCCATTGCAAATCGGGCGCTGACCGCGTCGGCGTAATGGCGACGCTTTATCTCTTCTTTCGAGAAAGGCGCCCGCTCGACGTCGCGCTGAAGCAATTGTCGTTGCGCTACGGCCATGTGAAGCAGGGGAAGACCGGCGTCATCGACGCGGCCTTCGACCTTTATCTGGAACATGCGCGGGCGAAGAATATCGCGCTTGATGATGTCGAGGCGTTTTTCGACTGGGCGCGCTCGGACGCCTATGACCCGGCCGCGATCAAGCGCGCCTTCATGGGCTCTTGGTGGGGAAATCTCCTGACGGAGCGCGTGTTGAAGCGGGAATGAATTTCGACGGGATGGGGGGCGGCGCATCCTGAACTTGCGTCCTCGCTCATGGCGCCGCGGCCTGCAGTTTCGTCACCCGCGCGTAATAGCCGCCTTTCGATATCAGGTCGTCATGCGCGCCGGTTTCGATCACGCGGCCCTTGTCCATGGCGACGATGAAATCGGCCGAGCGGATGGTCGACAGCCGGTGCGCGATGACGATCGTCGTCCGTCCGCGCGACAGGCGGGCGAGCGCCCCCTGGATCGCCGCCTCCGAGTCGGCGTCGAGCGCCGATGTCGCTTCATCGAGAAGGAGGATCGGCGGGTCCTTAAGGAAGGCGCGCGCAATCGCGATGCGCTGGCGCTCGCCGCCCGAAAGCGCGCCGCCGGCCTC
>JBGSSK010000037.1:0-7275 GCA_041737095.1 Parvularculaceae bacterium
GCCGCCGGCGCCGGATCGGCCGGTTATCGTCGTCGTCGCCGGCCATGGCGGCTCGGATCCAGGCGCCGCCGGACCAGGCGGCTCAAAGGAAAGCATGCTGACCCTGTCGGCGGCGCTTGTTCTCGCCGAGGCCCTGAAGGAAACCGGACGCTATGAGGTCGTGCTGACCCGCGCCGCGGACGAACGGCTGGCGCATGAAGAGCGCTCGCGTATAGCGCGAGACGCCAAGGCCGACCTGTTCATTTCGTTGCACGCCGATGCTCACGCCAACCCGAAAGTGCGGGGAGGATCAATCTACACGCTTTCCGACGAAGGCACGCAACGGTCGGCGCGCGAGGCCCTGGCGCAGGGCGATTATCATGTATTCGATCTCGATATCGGCAACACCGATCCTCAGCTTGGCGGCATTTTGTACAATCTCGCGCAGCGCAAGACGAGTGATGAATCCGACAAGTTCGCTGAATTGCTAATCGGTAAGCTCGCCGGCGTGACGCCGCTTCTCAACAACACGCATCGTCGCGGGAATTTTCGTGTCCTGCTTGCCCCCGACGTGCCGGCGGTGCTCTTCGAACTAGCCTTCATTTCAAACAGGCACGATGAGGCGAACCTCAAATCCGCCGCGTGGCGCCAACGGTCGATGGGCGCAGTCGTCGCCTCGATCGACGCCTATTTCCAGCAGCGAGGACTTGCCAAGCACGCCAGCAACAGCGGCGCTGCGGCCCCGCGGTGAGGCTCGATTCATCCCATGGTATTCGCGTATAAGGCGGGTCTGGGCGACCTTTAATCGACCATAATCTTTTGGAAGTATCGCGGTGCTCGCGGAGCGCCGCTGGGTAATGAGAGCCGGTTATGTCTGACGATCTTTTTGCCGAAGATGAGCCGATGGAGAAATTGCGGGCGCCGGCGCGCCCGATCAGGGCCGCCATCGGACGTCTGCCGCTCGCCTTAAAAATATTCGGCGGCGTCGTCGCGGCCGGATTCCTTATGTCACTCCTCGCCGTCGGCGCTTTCGGCGTTTACCTCTACAGCCTTAGCCAGGATTTGCCGGAATACGAGGCGCTCGCCGAATACCAGCCGCCTGTGACGACTCGCGTTTACGCCAATGACGGTTCGCTCGTTGCGGAGTTTGCCCGCGAACGACGATTGTTCGTGCCGATTGAATCGATCCCCGATCTCGTCAAGGACGCATTCATTTCGGCCGAAGACAAGAATTTCTATGTCCACGAAGGTCTCGACTTCAAAGGCATCGTCCGGGCCCAGTTATCGAATGTCGGAAATCTGATCCGCGGCCACCGCCTCGAGGGCGGGTCGACCATCACGCAGCAGGTCGCGAAGAATTTCCTTCTCTCAAGCGAACAGAAACTCGAGCGCAAGATGAAGGAATGGCTGGTGACGCGCCGCATCGAGAAGGCATTCACCAAGGAGCATATCCTGGAACTCTATCTGAACGAGATTTACCTCGGCAATCGCTCTTACGGCGTCGCCGCCGCGGCGCTGAACTATTTCGACAAATCGCTCGACGAGCTGACGATCGAAGAAGCCGCCTATCTCGCCGCGATCCCGAAGGGGCCGAGCAATTATCACCCTGTGCTCAATCATGATCGCGCGGTCGAGCGGCGTAACTGGGTGATCGGACGTCTTGCGGAAGACGGCAAGATCAGCGCCGAACAGATGGAAGCGGCGCGCGCGGCACCGCTCGCGGCCTTCATCGCGCCGCCGCTCGGCGCCCGCGACTGGGCGAGCGAATATTTCGCCGAGGAAGTCCGCAAGCAGATCGCCGAGAAATATGGCAGCGACGCGCTTTATGACGGCGGGCTTGCCGTCCGCACGACGATTGACCCGACATTTCAAAGGGAAGCCGGTGACGCGCTTCGTCGCTGGCTAGTTGACTATGATCAGCGCCATGGCTGGCGCGGCGCGATTTCATCCATGGCGGTCACCGAGAACTGGGCCGAGGAATTGAAGAGCGTCGAGAAGACGCTCGCCGACAACAAGCGCCTGCCGACTGATCTCTCGCCCTGGAAGCCGGCGCTGGTCCTTGAGGCGTCCGCCAAGACTGCGAAAATCGGGTTTGCCGACGGAACCGAAGGCGCAATCGCCTTTGACGACATGAAATGGGCGCGGCGGTTCAATTCGGTCGACTCGATCGGCCCCGAACTGAAAACCGTCAGCGAAGTATTGAAGCGCGGCGATGTCGTCTATGTCGAGGCGCTTGGATCGAACGGCGCCTATTCGCTTCGCCAGCCGCCCGCCGTCAACGGCGCGCTCGTCGCGATCGACCCGCATACGGGCCGCGTCCTCGCGATGGTCGGCGGATTTTCCTTCCAGATGTCTGAGTTCAATCGCGCAATACAGGCCAAGCGCCAGCCCGGCTCGACATTCAAGCCTTTCGTCTACGCAACCGCGCTCGACAGCGGCTACACGCCCTCAAGCATCGTGCTAGACGCGCCCTTCGTCGCGCCCGGCGTTGACAGCTGGTGGAAGCCCGGCAATTACGCCGAGGGCCGCTTTTACGGCGAAAGCACGCTGCGCCTCGGCATCGAGCAGTCGCGCAACACGATGACGGCGCGCCTCGCGCAGGATATCGGCATCGGCCGCATAGTCGATTATGTCGCGAAATTCGATCTTTCGGACGCCTTGCCGCGCGAGCTTGCGATCTCGCTCGGATCGGGAGAAACGACCCTGATGCGGATCACCGCCGGCTATTCGACCTTCGTCAATGGCGGAAAGCATATCCGCCCCTTCGTCATCGACCGCGTCCAGGACCGCCATGGCGAAACCGTCTTCATCAACGATGCGCGCGAGTGCCCTCAGTGCAAGGATCAACTGTGGGCGGAACAGGCCGAGCCGCAGCTCGCCGACGACCGCGAGCAGGTCATGGATCCGCGGACCGCCTATCAGATCGTCTCGATGCTGGAAGGCGCGGTCGCCCGCGGCACCGGCTCGGCAGTCAGGAAAGCCGTCGACAAACCGATCGCCGGCAAGACCGGCACGACCAATGATTACAAGGACGCTTGGTTCGTCGGCTTCGCGCCTGACCTCGCCGCTGGCGTCTTTGTCGGCTTCGACATGCCGCAGCCGCTCGGGCAGGGCGAGGCAGGCGGCCGCGTCGCGGCGCCGATCTTCGGCGAGTTCATGGCGGAAGCGTTGAAGGACAAGGCCGGCATCCCGTTCCGGGTGCCCTCCGGCATCCGCCTCGTGCGCGTCAATGCCAAGACGGGCCGGCCGGCGTCGCCGGGCGATCCCAATGTCATCCTCGAAGCGTTCAAGGCGGAAGATTCGCTGACGAACGCCCCATCGGTGGACGATCTGAACATTGACGCTTTCGGCGCAACGCCGTCGCAGCAACCGGTCCAACCGCCAGCGGACGATCTCAGCGGACTCTATTAGACGGCGTGCATGAATAGTCTCTCCATTCATGCGGCCGCAACCAAAATGGAATTCATATGCGCACGGATATCGAAACCCTGTCCCAGCGGATCGAGCAATCGCTTGATCTGCTGAGGAGGCGTCTTTGACTGGGATCGGGCGAAAGCACGGCTCGACGAACTGAACGCCAGGGCGGAAGAGCCCGACTTTTGGAACGATCCGCAGGCCGCGCGCAAGTTGATGCAGGAGCGCACGGCGCTCGATGCGCAAATCAACGCGATTTCCGACATCGCCGCCGAGCGCGAGGATCTGGCTGGTCTCGCCGACATTGCAGCGGAGGAGGGCGACGAAATAGGCGCCGACGACATACGCGCGATGATGACGGCGCTCGCCGAGCGCGCCGCCAAGGCGGAAACCGAAGCGCTCCTGTCGGGCGAAGCGGACGCCAATGACTGTTATCTCGAAATTCACCCTGGCGCCGGCGGCACCGAATCGAACGACTGGGCGGGCATGCTGCTGCGCATGTACCTGCGCTGGGCGCAAAAGCATGGCTATTCGACGGAGATCATGGAGCAGCAGGCCGGCGAAGAAGCCGGCGTAAAATCAGCGACCGTAAAGATATCCGGTTTCAACGCCTATGGATGGATGAAGACCGAATCCGGTGTCCATCGGCTCGTGCGCATTTCGCCGTTCGATTCCAATGCGCGGCGTCACACGTCATTCGCCTCGGTCTGGGTCTATCCGGTCATTGACGACACAATTGAAATCGAGGTGAAAGAAAGCGATTGCCGCATCGACACGTTCCGCTCATCCGGCGCAGGAGGACAGCACGTCAATACGACGGATTCAGCTGTTCGCATCACGCATATTCCTACCGGGATCGTCGTCGGCTGCCAGAATGAACGCTCCCAGCACAAGAACCGGGCGACCGCCTGGAACATGCTGAAAGCGCGCCTTTACGAGCTCGAATTGCAGAAGCGGGAAGACGCGGCGAAAGCGACCGAAGACGCCAAGACCGATATCGGGTGGGGGCATCAGATCCGGTCCTATGTTCTGCAGCCCTATCAGATGGTCAAGGATCTCAGGACCGATGTTGAAAGTCCGGACCCGGACAGAGTGCTCGGTGGCGATCTCGACGCCTTCATGGCGGCGGCGCTGGCGCAGCGGGTGATCGGCGCGACTGAGGCACCAGCTAGCTGACACGCGCCGGTTCGCGCTCCGGGCGAATTGCAGCGCGACGATTCACTTAAATCGCGGCTTGAAACCACGGCGAGGCGCACCACCTGGCGAAAGGTGGCCGGCTGATCCCGGCTTGAAAAGTATGGGTGTTTGCGCGTCGCGGCCACAAAGGCTGGTCGCGCAAGGTTCAAAAGAAGCGCGCCGCCGCGGACATCGGCGCGCGTTTCTGCGCATTGAGACTTGCAGATGTTCGGCGCCGCCGCCCGGAAAAAAGGCGCCTAATTCAGCACGACAAGGCAATGCGCAGCGGCGCCGACAGACCCGTACGCCTCGCGATCAACGGGTTTTCCGTCAGAATTAGCGGAGCGGCGAGCGCGACGGGCTGAGGAAAGAGGGCGCCTCATTGGCGGCGGCGCGGCCGGCCGCCTCATCCGCCATAGCCGCGGCGATCGGCCGTGGGGCTGGCCCGCCGGTCGGACGCGACTTGCGGAAATCGCTCGCCGAGGCTTCCGACAGCGGATCGTCGGAATGGCGACAATGACCTTCGAAATGTGCGCCGCTTTCAACCGACAGCGAGCTGTGCAGGATGTCGCCGACAATATGCGACGTTGCTGCGAGCGAGACCTGCTTGGCGCGGATCCCGCCTTCGACGCGTCCTCGTACGATCACGCTTTCGCAGATGATTTCGCCTTTTACTGAGGCCTTTTCGCCGACGATCAGCGTCGCGGCCTTGATGTCGCCTTCCAGCGCGCCGTCGAGCTGAACTTCGCCCGCTGAGTTGATGGTGCCGCGCATGACGACGTCGGCGGAGATGATTGAAGGAACGCCCGCGGCCTTCATGGAACTCGACCTTTTTGACTGGGAGGGCGCCGGCGTCTGCGAAGCCGTGCTCATTTCCGACGCGAACGAATTTGAGCGCTCGTCGGTCGGCGACTTCTGCTTAGCTTTCGAAAACATACCTGCCTGCCTCTATGAAACGCAGAGGGTTTCTGGGTTGCCCCCGGAAAAGAACCTCATAATGCACGTGCGGACCAGTGCTGCGACCGCTGCTTCCAAGTTCGCCGACCTTCTGGTGCAGCTTGATCCTCTGACCCTGTTGTACCGAGATCCGGTTAAGATGGGCGTAACGCGTTAGGAAGCCGTTGCCGTGATCGATTTCGACGACGCGGCCAAAACCTTGGCGCGTCCCTGCATATTTGACGACGCCGGCGGCGGTCGCAGTCACGGGGGCCGCCCAAGCCGCAGAGAAGTCGATGCCGTGATGGCTCGCGGCGCGTCCGTTGATCGGGTCGCGCCGGACGCCGAAACCGCTGGTGAATTTGCGGCTGACCGTCAGGGGCGAGGACAGCGGGACCGAGTTGATGGCGTTCTGCACGTCACGGAGTTCATCGACGACGAGGCCGGCGCGATTGGCGTGCCGGAAAAATGTCGAAGCGGCGCTTGAAAGGTTCGACGCATCGATGAAGGGGCCGCCCTGCGCGAGGAGCACGTTGGAAATCTTCGGCGCCTGGACGAGACTTTCCGCGCCGACGCCTGTGCTGGCAAGTACAAGACGAAGTTCATCGACCTGCTTTTCCGCGCGCTCTTCAAGCGACGCCAGCAGCAGGACCTGCTCGACATAAAGGTCCGCCGAAGCGGACCGCATTTGCTGAAGGGCTGGCGCGGCCGGGCTGTTTGGCGGGACTTGAGCGCCGTCGGCGCTTGCTTCCTTCGTCGCCAACTGGCGCAGCAGCGAAACCCGCGACTGCCGTGGGGTCGGCTCAGCCGGCGCGACATCGATCATGATGCGGTTGCCGTTCGACGGTTTCTGGCCGTTCGGCGAGCCGGCCTCGGAAAGGCCCTTGGCGAGCGTCGCGAGGTCGGCGTCGGCCGATGCCTTGCGCTCGACCATGCTTTTCAGGGTTTGGTGCCGGGCGGAAATCTCCGCCATGGTCGCATCGAATTCCTGTTGCATGATGACGTTAAGGGAGCTGACGTCGTCATAAGCGCGCTGCGACTGCGCGATTCGCTTGTTGAAAACCGTTTCGATAACGCGACGATCGCGCTCTTTCGCGACGATTATCTGTTCCTTGAAGACAACGTTGACCGACGCGTATGCGACCCACAGCAGCGCCGCGCCGATCACCGCCGCTAGCGCGATCTGCGTGCGGGTCGACATCGAAATGAAGTGAACGACACCGTCGGAACGGTGATAGATCTGCCGTTCCTTAAACCAACGGCTGATAATACGCTTCGTTTGGCCGGATTTCTTGCGGCTCATTCAAAGTCGCCCCTGATAAACGCCCACAAGCGTTATACGTTGACACCCCTTAACATATTGCAGCCGATCTGCCGGCATTTCGCAACTGTTATGTGATGAAATAACCATACTTTTTTAACCACTTGTTGACCTTTCGGCGTTGCCGACCTCGCAAGGCTCATTCCATACGCGATAGTAGGCCTCGCCAAAGCCGGCGGCTGATCGTCCGACGCGATTGAAAGGCGGCTTCAGGCCTCCATCAAATCGCTCGGCGACCAGCCGTGAAAACGCGGCGTGAGGATCAAGGCCGCGTTTGGCGCAGATCGACTCGAACCACCGGACGCCAACCGAAACATGGTTGATTTCATCGGCATAGATGGTCGAGAGCAGGCTGGCGCTGACCGGATCGCCGGCGACTTCCAGGCGCCTCGCCATCCCCGGCGTCACATCGAGGCCGCGCGCTTCGAGGACCATCGGCGCGATCGCGA
>JBGSSK010000051.1:0-2815 GCA_041737095.1 Parvularculaceae bacterium
GCGCCGCGGCGCCTCGGCCGCCGATGCCGAAGGCGAGCGAGGCGGCGAGCGCGATCGCGCCGAGGATCAAGACGAAGCCGGCGAAGATGATGTCCTCGCCGAGCCCCATTTCGCGAATCCCGATCGCGGTCACCAGGACGAGGATCCCCCACTGCACCGCGGTTGCGAGCAGGACCGAACGCGCATCGCCGGTGCGGCGGATCATGTTGGCGACGAAGCGGCTGACCGGAATGCCGGCAAGAATGACGATCGAGCCGAGCATGATCTGCCCGCCGACCGACAGGACTTCGGTCAGCGCGGTCGAGACCGGTTCGATGTTGAGCTGCTGGGCGGCGGTGATCGCGCCGACGATCAGCATCGCGGCCATCGCGATATTGGCGACGATGATGGTCGGCGAAATCGCGGATGGCCGTCGCATTTCCTTCGCCGCCGCTTCATCCTCGTGATGCTCGATCGCGATGCCGAGCTGGTCCCAGAAGCCGTCAAAGCCCATGCCGGTCAGGAACGAGATGACCAGCGACCGCACGGCGCGCGCAAAGAGCGTGAACACAAAAAGGACAAGGACCGCCGCGATGATGCTCGGAATGGCGCCGAGCATCGTCTGCAGCATGGCGGTCAGCGGCTGCGAGATCGAGGCGATCGCCAGCGCTTCGAGGCCGACGATAAAGGTGGGGATGAGGATCAGCACATAAACAATTAGCCCGGCGGCGCGCGCGATCTCGGTTCCCTTGATGAGATCGCCGATCTCGACGCGCTTGGCCGCATGATCGATCGGCGCGGCGGAAAGGAGGCTCGCGATGGCGCGGCGCGCCACCGTCGCAATCACGAAACCGATGCCGACGATGATCGCCGCGCCGATGACGCGCGGCAAATATTCCATCAGGATCGTCAGCATGCTGTTGAGCGGCGCCAGCATTTCCGACAGGCCGAGAAACGTCAAAATCCATGGGATGAACATTAGCAGGATGAGCCAGAATATCGCCGAGCCGAGCGACTTGCCGAGCGACGGCGATCCCGGCCCCAAGGCGTCGCGATTGGCGACGACGCCGATCTGCGATTTGTCGATGCGCCGGCGGACGAATTCAGAAACCAGCCGTGCGATGACCAGCGCCGCAACCGTCAGTCCGAGCGCGATCAGGACATTCGGCAGATATGCCGCCGCCTGTCCGAGCGCGCGTTCGAATTCGCGTGTGACCTGATCCATCCTTCGATCCTTTCAGCCGGCCCTTCCTGCGCGGGATAGCAGGATGCGGGCGGGCGGGGCCAGCACAAAATCCCCGCCGGGAAAAGCGGAGGCGATTCGGCTTAAACCGGCGCCCGATGATAAACGCCGCCTGGCAATGGCCGCGGCGCGCGCGTCGTTCGTGGGAAGCTGATCGGCAATTTGCGCAGCGAGCGGACCGCAAGATAGGCGAAACACTCCGCCTCAAGAAAATCGCCGCGCCAGCCCAATGATTCGGCCGGCTCAATGTCGCATTCGAGCGCTTTCCCGAGCGCCTCCATCAGCGCCGGGTTGCGCCGTCCGCCGCCGGCGACGATCCATTCGCCCGGCTGCTCCGGCAAATGCGCGATCGATGCGCGCACGCACGCCGCGGTGAACGCCGTCAGCGTCGCCGCGCCGTCGGCGACCGACAGCGCAAGAATGGGGTCGAGCCGGAAATCATAACGGTCGAGCGATTTCGGCGGTCTGCGGCGAATATAGGGATTGAGCAGCATCATGCGCAGAATATCCGAGTGAACCTTGCCGGAGCGCGCCATGGCGCCGTCCCGGTCGAACGGCTCGCCGGTTTTGAGGTCCATCCATTCATCGAGAAGGCCGTTTCCAGGTCCGCAATCGAACGCAAGGATATCGAGATCGCCGCCGCCTTTGGGCGCATAGGTGATGTTGGCGACGCCGCCGATATTGATGATCCCGATTGCGTGATCGCACTCAAAGCGCCTTGCAAGAGCCGCGTGATAGAGCGGCGCCAGCGGCGCCCCCTCGCCGCCTTCGGCGATATCGTGGCGACGAAAGTCGCTGACGACATCGATGCGCGTTTCCTCGGCGAGCGTTTTGCCGTCGCCGATCTGCCATGACCGGCCGACGCTTTCCGGCGTGCGCTTCGGTCGGTGCAGGATCGTCTGGCCGTGGAATCCGATGACGTCGATCGCGGTTCGTTTCAGCCCCGCCTTGTCGAGGAGTTCGGCGACGGCGATCGCATGCGCCTCGGTCACTTCGACCGCCGCCTTGCCGATATCGGCGGCGCCGTCGCGCCCTTCGAGCGCGGCCTTGATGGCGCGGCGGATGAAGATCTTCAGATCGCGGCTGTAGGGCGCGAAATGCGCCGGTCCCGCCTCGATGACGCTCTCGCCGTCGGTTTTGAGGATCGCGGCGTCGACGCCGTCAAGCGACGTCCCGCTCATCAGGCCGATCGCAGTCAGGACGGTCATAACGCTATCGCTGATGATCGGGCGCCGATTTTTCCCTCGCCGGTTGAGCCATAACCTCCAAAATACACGATCAGGGTTGCGCTGACAGGCGTCATTTTTCGTTTCGGATGCGGAATTTCAAGCCTTTGATTCATCAGTACAAAGATGGTTAATTCGCGTTATTGGGGCGGACTTGTCCCCCACCTTGTCCCCACACTTATCCTACACCGCTTGCGCGGCCTTATCATGCGTCCTGATTTCAGCGCGGCAAGGCGCGAGCGGCAGGAGGCCGAAAGGAATGAACAGACAAGTCGTCGACAATGATTGTTCAGCGCGCGGCGGTCATCGGCGCGCGCGGGGGCCGAAGGTCGGCGACCGTCGCCAGTTCGAAGCCGCGCGCCAGCGC
>JBGSSK010000056.1:0-2317 GCA_041737095.1 Parvularculaceae bacterium
GCGCGGCCGGCGATGACCGGCGCCGCAAGTCTCCTTGCCTATCTAGGCGCAGCGCCGCTGCTCGCCGCCGCGCTGCTGATGATTGTCGAGCCTTTGAATGCGGCCGCCGAGGACTTCCTCGTTCTTTACGGCGCCGCGCTACTGATCTTTTTCGGCGGCGTTCGTTGGGGCGTTGCGGTAATGAAGCCGGAGGGGCCGACAACGCGGGCGCTTCTGGGCGCCGGCCTGCCAATGATCGCCGCACTGCCGCTGTTCGTCGGCGGCGCGGCGCCGGCGAAGATGCTCGCCGTCATGGCGCTGATGATCATGCTGCTGATCGACGATCTGCAAGCGACACGCCGCGGCGACGGGGCGCCGGCGTGGTATCTCGGCGTCCGCATCCCGCTGACGGTGCTGATCGAGGTGGCGTTTCTTGTCGCGCTCGCCGCGGGAATAAGGGGATGACCAAGACGGCGCGCGCCCACAGCTACCGCAGCGATCCCGCTGTCGCGGCGTTCGACGACAGCGAACCCCTTTTCATCTTCGACGGCTTCTGCGTCCTTTGCTCCGCGGGCGTCAAATGGATGATGCAGCGCGACCCAAAGGGAACGACGCGCTTCCTCTCTGTGCAGTCGCCGCTGGCGCGCGCGATCTATGCGCATTACGGCCTCGACCCCGACCGGTTCGATACTTTCATGCTGCTGAAAGACGGCGTCCCCCATTTGCGCTATCGTGGCTGGCTGGAGGCGGCGAAAACAATGCCGCCGCCTTGGCGCTGGCTCGGTATGGCGGGGCATATCGTCCCGGCGTTCATCGGCGATTTCCTCTATGACGTCATCCAGAAGAATCGCTTTGCGTGGTTCGGGACGCGCGCGACTTGCCTTGCGCCGGACGCGGAGATGGCGACGCGCTTTCTCTGACAATGGGCGAGGCCGTTAACGAAATCTCGTCCCCCTCGTGCTAGGTGTCCCTTGCTTTCAGACGGAGATCCCGATGATCGGACCAATGCGCTGGGTTCTGTTCTTTTCCGTGATCGTGCTGGCGGGCGCAGGCGTCACCGCGCTGTGGGTCGGCCTGACGGCGGATCTTTTGAAAGTGGTCGTCTCCTTCGCCATCATCGCGATCGCCTCGGTCGCGCTCTATGCCCTCAGCGGCAAGCGCTAGCCGAACGGCCGCGCGCATTTCCGCGCCGGCGGGAATCCCGTAAGAGAAACGACGAAGCCCCGCCGTTGCGGGGATGAGCGGGGCGCCGGTTCTTGCAGCCTTTCGATCTTTTTCTGCTCGCCGTCGCCGGCGTCGCGTCCGGATGGATCAATGTGATCGCCGGCGGCGGCTCGCTGCTGACGGTTCCCCTGATGGTCTTCATGGGGCTCCCCGGTCCCGTCGCCAACGGCACCAACCGGATCGCGATCATCGCGCAGAACCTGACATCGGTCGGCGCGTTTTTTTCGCGCGGCTTTTCCGATTTTCGCCTGTCGGCGACCCTCGCCGCGGCGGCGTCGGTCGGCGCCTACGGCGGCGCGATGATCGGCGTCACGCTCGACGGCGTCTGGTTCAACCGCACCGTCGCCGCTGTCATGATCGCCGTCATGGTCATCATGGCGACAGGCGATGACAAGTCGAAACCGGAACCTGATGCGTCGTCGCGGGCGAAGAACCTTGTCCTTGGGCATCTCCTGATGGTCGGCGCCGGATTCTGGGGCGGCTTCATCCAGATCGGCGTCGGGTTCCTGATGATGCCGATCCTCTACCGCGTGATGGGATTGGACCTCGTCCGCGTCAACATGCACAAGGTCTTCATTGCGCTGATCTTCTCTTTCGTGGCGCTCGGCGTCTTCGCGTCGAAGGTCGCAATCGCCTGGGAGGCCGGCGCGGCGCTGGCGCTCGGCAATGCGCTCGGCGGCTGGCTCGGCGCTCATGCGACGATCGACAAGGGCGCGCCCTTCATCAAGCGCGCGCTGTTCCTGGTGCTCGCCGCGATGGCGGTGAAACTCCTGTTCTTTCCCTGACCCGCCACAATTGAATCAGCGTGCGAACACGCGCAAACTGGCGGGGACGCGCGAAGAGCGGAGACGGCAATGGACAGCGCAGCAATACTGGTCATCCTGCTCGTCGCGCTGGCGGTCGGCGCTGCGGCGATCTTCAACCAACTGGTCCGCAAGCGGCAGTTGACCGAAAACGGCTGGTCCGACATTGACGTGCAATTGAAGCGCCGCGCGGACCTGATCCCGTTGCTGGTCAGCGCCGTCAAAGGCTACGCCGCGCATGAGCGGGCGCTGTTCGAGGAAATCGCCGCGCGGCGCAGCGCCGCGATGGCGGCGGGCGACGATCCGGCGGC
>JBGSSK010000187.1:0-7784 GCA_041737095.1 Parvularculaceae bacterium
CCGCCTTGCCGGCGGCGGCGAGCGCCAGAAATTCTCCGGCGCGCACCCGCACCGCTTCGGGTGCTTCCGGCGCCGCGGCGGCCTTGCGGAACATTTCCTCCGCGCTCTGATAATCGCCAGCCTTGAGGGCAGCAAGCGCGAGCGCTTCACGGGCGTGATAACCGATCGCGGAAGCATCGGTGTCGAGCGGGCCGATGGCGGCGAGCACCGCGTCGCGCCCGGTGTCGAGCGCCAGATACGCAGCCCTGAGGCGCGCCATGTCTTTCAGCCGCTTCGAGGCGCCGCCGCCCTCATAGACTTCGCGATAGAGCGCCAGCGCTTCGGCGCGGCCGTCCGCCGACGCCGCTTTTTCGCCGGCGATCCGAAGCCTCGCGAGCGCGCCATAAGCGCCACCGCTATCGGCGAGCGATTGCAGCGTTTTCATCGCCTCTTCGGAGCCGGCGCCGCGCAGCGCCTCATCGTAGCGCGCCGAGGCGGCCTTGGCGGACGCTTCCTTCTGCGCCGACCAGAACTGCCAGCCGCCGACCCCGGCGACGACGAGCAGTCCCGCCGCGATCAGCGCCGGCAGATTTCTCTGGACCTGGTCCGAAGCCTTGTCCGCGGCGAGCGCCTGGTCGACTTCGCGCAGGATAGTGTCGTCGTTGGTCACGCCTCGCCCTTTAAATTGGTGCGCCTTTGTCCCGCGGCCTTAACGGCGGACAACGGCCTCTTTACGGCAAGCGCGGGTTCTAACGACGTTTAGGGGGCGGCGCAACGACGCGGACGCATCGGGAACCGGCGGCTCAGGCGCCCGATTTTCCGGGCCGGCCGGGGGCGTCGAGGCGATAGACCTGCGCCGCTTCCGGAAACCTGCGGCCGCGGACTTCGCTGGCGTATTGGCCAACAGCGTCGCGGATCGCGCTTCTGAGGCTCGCATAGCGCTTTACGAATTTCGGCGTCCAGTCGAACATGCCGAGCATGTCCTGCGTCACCAGAATCTGGCCGTCGCAGAACGAAGAGGCGCCGATGCCGATGGTCGGCGCAGCGATCCGTTCGGTGATTTCGCGCGCGAGGTCCTCGGCGACGCCCTCAATGACGACAGCGAAGGCGCCCGCGTCGGCTGTCGCTTCCGCCTCGGCGAGAATCTCCGCGCGTTCCGCCGTCGTCCGGCCGCGCGCCCTGAAGCCGCCATAGACATGGATCGCCTGCGGACGAAGGCCGACATGACCCATCACCGGCACGCCGCGCTCGACGAGAAACCGGATGGCGCTCGCCGCGTAGCGCCCGCTTTCGAGCTTGACCGCCTGCGCGCCGGTTTCCTTGAGCAGGCGAGAGGCGTTTTCGAACGCCTGTTCGGGCGAGGCTTCGTAACTGCCGAACGGCATGTCGACGACGACCAGCGCCCGCGTCGATCCGCGCATCACCGCCTGTCCGTGCAGGATCATCATCTCCATGGTGACGCCGACGGTCGACGGCAGTCCGTGCACGACCATGCCGACGCTGTCGCCGACCAGCAGGAGATCGCACGCCTCGTCGAGGATCGCCGCGGTCGGCGCGTCATAGGCGGTTAAACAGACGATCGGCTCGCCGCCTTTGCGGGCGGCGATATCGGCGGTCGTAACGCGCTTGATCGTTGCTTGCTGCGACATGAGAACTGTCCTTGTTCGGCGCGCGTACTATATGGAGAACGCAAGCCGGCACAATGCCGGCGCGCCCGCCGCCAGCCGGCAAGCCAAGGGAATACGGAGTTTCTATGCGGATTGTGATCGCCATCGCCGGTTTTGCAGCCCTCGCCGCCTGCGCCTCGCCGCCCGTGAACCGCCGGCCCGGCGAAGAACTCGCAGTCGTCAGCGCCGTCGATCTCGATCGCTATCTTGGCCGCTGGTACGAGATCGCGCGCCTCGAAAACAGTTTCGAGAAGAACTGCGAGGGCGTCACCGCCGATTATTCGAGGCGCGATGACGGCCGCATCAAGGTCGTCAACGCCTGCCGGGTCGGCGCGCCGGACGGAAAGATCCGCGCCGCCGAAGGCAAGGCGCGCATCGCCGACGCCGCGACGAACGCCAAACTCGAGGTGAGTTTCTTTGGTCCGTTCTGGGGCGACTATTGGATACTCGACCTGACCGATGATTATTCACGCTCGATCGTCGGCGAGCCCTCCGGGCGCTATCTCTGGATCCTGTCGCGGACGCCGACGATAAGCGACGCGTCGCGCGCCGAAGCGCTCGCCCGGCTCGACGCGCTCGGCTATGACGCTGCGAAACTCCGCTTCACCCGGCAGCCGCCGGCGCCCGATCTTCCGACTGCGGAGTAATCAGGGCCGGAGCGGCACGCCCGCGATGTAGCGGTGGAGGAAGAAATAGATCGCCGCCCAGGCGACGGCGCCCGCCGCGATCGCTATCAGGTCATTGGCGGCGGGCCCGGCGGGCGGCGTCCGCTCTCCCCGCTTCTTCACGGCGATCCGGTCGATCACCGCGTAAGCGAGGAAGGCGCCGAAAAGCAAGACCGACCGAACTTCGCCATTGGCGAGAAGATGCGCGAACGCCCAGATCTTGACGGCCGCGAGCATCGGGTGCTTGACCGCTGCGGCTATGCGGCCGCGCGGCGCATAGGCTGACGCGAGGATGATGAGCGCGATCAGCATCAGGAGATACGCGACGTGGCGCAGGAAGGCCGGCGGCGCGTAAAGCAGCGAAGCGTCGGCGCCGCGCCAGCCGACGACAATCAGCGCAAAGCCGGCGATGGCGACCAGCGAATAAAGGCCGCGATAGGGACCCGCCCCGATCTTGTCGATCAGCGCGGCGCGGCGGTCGCGCGCCAGCGTCGTCCACAGATGCGTCGCGAAGAAGATCGCAAGTCCGATGGTCATGATCGTCATGGGGCTGCCTCCGCCGCGCGCTTAGTGACCCTCGAATGAAACGAGGGATACGACTTCTTTGCCCATCGCCCGCAGCCTTTCAGCGCCCCCGAGATCAGGAAGGTCGATCACGAAAGAACAAAGGACAACCGCGCCGCCGGCCCGCTCAATGAGCTTGATCGCGGCGCTCGCCGTGCCGCCGGTCGCGATCAGGTCGTCGACGAGCAGGATGCGCTCGCCGCGGACGATCGCGTCGGTGTGGATCTCGACTTCGTCGACGCCGTATTCAAGCTGGTATTTCTCGGCGATCGTCGAGAAGGGCAGTTTACCCTTTTTGCGGATCGGAATGAAGCCGATCGACAATTGGTGCGCGATCGCGCCGCCGAGGATGAAGCCGCGCGCTTCGATGCCGGCGACCTTGTCGATCTTGGCGCCGGCGAGCGGCTGGACCAGTTCATCAACGGCGCGGCGAAACCCGCGCGCGTCGGCCAGAAGGGTCGTCACGTCCCGGAACATGATGCCGGGCTTTGGATAGTCGGGAATTGTCCTGATGACCGATTTCAGATCCATGCGACGCCCCGCCTTTCCTTCACGGGATTGATGACGCAATCGGCCGGACGGAGCAAGGCGCTTGCATTGCCGCTTGTCGGCGCGGATGGGCGTTCGACGATTGCCCGTGCGATTCGCGGCCGCTAGGGAAAGGGGCGGAGATTCGGACCGCTTGAGGAGACCGCCATGAAAACATCAATTTTCGCCGCCTGCGCCGTGCTGGCCATTGGCGCCTGTGCGAAGCAGTCTGACGGAAACCCGGCCGAAAAAAGCGCGGCCGCGGCCGCGAACGCTCCCGCACTCGGCGCCTTCGGCGTCGACCTCGCCGCCATCGACAAGGAGGTCGCGCCCGGCGATGACTTTTACACCTATGTCAACGGCCAATGGCTCGCGACTTTCGAAATGCCGGCGGATTATTCGAGCTACGGCTCGTTCACCATTCTCGCCGAACGGTCTGAAGCGCGCCTGAAATCGATCGTCGACGATCTCGACGAGCGCGCGGCCGCGGGATCCGCCGAACAGAAGATGCGCGATTTCTACAGCGCGTATCTCGACATTGATGCGATCAATGCTCTGGGTCTTGCGCCGGTTGCGGCCGATCTCGCGCGCATCGACGCCCTTGCGACGCCTGAGGATTTCGCCGCCGCGTTCTTCGATCCCGGCTTGCGCGCGAAGGCGCCGGCCGGCCTTTATATCGGCGTCGACGCCAAGCGGCCGGATCGCTACGCGGTCTATGTCACGCAGTCGGGTCTAGGCATGCCTAACCGCGATTATTATCTCGAGGAAAAATTCTCCGACAAACGCGCCGCCTACAGAACATATATCGCATCCGTCCTTGAACTGGCCGGGATCGCGGATCCCGCTGCGGCGGCGATGGCGATCGACGCCCTCGAACGCCGGATCGCCGAAGCGCACTGGGATCCCGCCAAGCGCCGCAACCGCGATCTTACCTACAATCTGAAGTCGATCGACGCGTTGGGCGCTTTCGCGCCCGCCGCCGAATGGCCGACGATCCTCGCCGCTGCCGGCCTTGAACGGATCGGCGAGGTCATCGTGCGCGAGGACGATGCGATCGCGGGCGCCTTCGCCATCATCGCCGAGACGCCGCCCGAAACGCTCCGCGCCTATCTCAAATTCCATCTCCTCAACGCCAACGCGGATATCTTGCCGTCAGCGCTAGACGACGCGCACTTCGCGTTCCACGGAACCGCCTTGCGCGGCACGCCGCAACAAAAGGAGCGATGGAAGCGCGCCGCCGTCGCCCTCAACGGCGCGCTCGGCGAGGCGGTCGGCGAAATTTACGTCGCGCGCCATTTCCCGCCGCAATCGAAGGAAAAGATGCAGGCGCTGGTCGCCAATCTGCGCGGCGCGTTCGGCGACCGCCTGTCGAGGCTCGACTGGATGAGCGAGGAGACCCGCGCGAAGGCGGAAGAAAAGCTCGCGAAATTCACTGCCAAGATCGGCTATCCCGAGCGATGGCGCGATTACGGTGCGCTCAAGATCATCGCGGGCGACGCCTATGGCAACGCCCGGCGCGCGCAGCAATTCGAATGGACCTACGAAGTCGCGCGCCTTGACGGCCCGGTCGATCGCAGCGAATGGGGCATGACCCCGCAGACCGTCAACGCCTATTACAACCCGACGCTCAACGAGATCGTCTTTCCCGCCGCGATCCTGCAGGAGCCGTTTTTCGATCCGAACGCCGACGCCGCCGTCAAATACGGCGCGATCGGCGCCGTCATCGGACATGAGATCGGCCACGGCTTTGACGATCAGGGCAGAAAATCGGATGGCGACGGAGTCTTGCGCGACTGGTGGACGGCCGAGGACGCGGCGCGTTTCAGCGCCCGCGCCGAAAAACTCGGCGCGCAATACGCAACCTATGAGCCGATCGCGGGATTCACGGTCAATCCCGGCCTCACCATGGGCGAGAATATCGGCGATCTTGGCGGTCTCGCCATGGCCTATCACGCCTACAAGCTGTCGCTCGGCGGCGCCGAGGCGCCGGTGATTGACGGCTTCACCGGCGATCAGCGCTTCTTCCTCGCCTGGGCGCAGGTGTGGAAACGCGCGGTTCGCGAGGAGCAGCTGAAAAACCAGATCGCCAGCGATCCGCATTCCCCGGCGCAGTTCCGCGTCAACGGCGTCGTCCGCAACATCGACGCCTGGTACGACGCGTTCGGCGTGACGCCCGACGACGCCCTTTATCTCGCGCCGGACGAGCGCGTCGAAATCTGGTAGGCGCGCCGATGCGCATCGAGGCGGTCGTTCTGGAAAACGCGTTCGTGCGTCTCGAACCGATCGCCGAGCGGCATCGCGCCGCCCTGCGCGAGGCGGGCGACGACCCGGATCTCTGGCGGTTCGCCTCCATCAATCAGCATAATGGGGATTTCAACGCCTGGTTCGACGAGCGCCTCGCCGCGACCGCGGACGGTCGAGAGATATGCTTCGTCATCACCGACAAGGCGTCCTCCGCCTGCGCCGGATCGTCGAGCTTTCTTGCGATCAACCTCGCCAACCGCAAGCTCGAAATCGGCTGGACATGGTATCCGAAGCGCTTCTGGGCGGGCGCGGTCAATCCGGCGACGAAGCGGCTAATGATGGGGCACGGTTTCGACGCGCTGGAGCTCAACCGCATCGAATTGAAGCTCGATGCGACTAACAAGCGCTCGTGGCGCGCCGTCGAAAAGCTCGGCGCCGTTCCGGAGGGCGTGCATCGCCATCATATGGTGCTGCCGGACGGGCGGCTGCGCGATACCGCCTGGTTCAGCGTCCTCAAGGCGGAATGGCCGCAGGTCCGCACCGGGCTCGACCGAAGGCTGGACGCGCTGAGGCCGACCGCCGAAAGGCCGTCCGGGCGCTGATTTTCGGCCACACATTTGCGGAACCGACCGGCGTTTACAGCACCTTCATCCTAAAAACATTGACTCATCGCGGGAACGCACCTATTTCCCGCCGCGAAATGCCGCAGCCACGCGCGCGCAGCCTGACGCCTCCGGCGTCGAAATGCGTAAGACGACGCCGCCCTCCAATGCCGCGACATTCGCCAGACGACGCATCGCTTGTCTTCTCAGCGGAAGAGCGGGGCGTTTAACCAGATCCCGCTGACCGTTCCCCGGCTCGACGCTCGACCAACGAGGCGCGCTCGGGATCATTGAAAGAGACCTATGAAGTTTGAAGACCTCGGCCTCGAGCCGAACCTGCTCAAAGCCGTGCTCGAAGCCGGCTACGAGACGCCGACCCCGATCCAGCAAGCCGCCATCCCGGAAGTGCTGAAAGGCCGCGACGTCCTCGGCATCGCGCAGACCGGCACCGGCAAGACCGCCTCCTTCACCTTGCCGATGATCCAGCGTCTCGCCAAGGGCCGGGCGCGGGCGCGCATGCCGCGAACCCTCGTCCTCTGCCCGACGCGCGAGCTCGCCGCGCAGGTCTCGGAGAATTTCGAGAAATACGGAAAATACCACAAGCTGACGATGGCGCTGCTGATCGGCGGCGTTTCGTTCGGCGACCAGGACGCGAAGCTGACGCGCGGCGTCGATGTGCTGATCGCGACGCCGGGCCGGCTGCTCGATCATTTCGAACGCGGACGCCTGCTCCTGACCGGCATCGAAGTCATGGTCGTCGACGAAGCCGACCGGATGCTCGACATGGGCTTCATTCCGGATATCGAGCGCATTTTCAAACTGACGCCGATGACGCGACAAACGCTGTTCTTCTCGGCGACGATGCCGCCGGAGATCAAGCGCCTGACCGACGCCTTCCTTCATGATCCGGCGCTGATCGAAGCGTCGCGACCGGCGACCGCCGCGACGACGATCACCCAGAAAGTCATTCGCCTCCCCTCCGGCGAAGACGAGTTGAAGCGCATGACCCTGCGCAAGCTGCTCGACGGCGCGGATGTCCGCAACGGCATCATCTTCTGCAATCGCAAGACGACGGTCGATGTCGTCGCGAAGTCGCTGCAGAAGCATGGCTATGACGCACGGCCGATCCATGGCGACCTGCCGCAATCCTTCCGCACGGAAACGATTGAGAAATTCCGCGCCGGCGACGTCAAGTTCATCGTCGCCTCCGATGTCGCGGCGCGCGGCCTAGACATCCCGGACGTCAGCCACGTCTTCAATTTCGATGCGCCCTTCCATTCGGATGATTATGTCCACCGCATCGGCCGAACCGGCAGGGCTGGCCGGCTCGGGACCGCTTACATGCTCCTCGCCCCGTCCGATGCGAAGAATTACCGCGGAATCCTCGAGTCGATCCGCGCCGAAGAGATCGAGGAACTCGACCTCGGTGATTTCTTCAATGAAGCGTCGGACGCGCTGAAAGCCCGCGGCGACCGTCATCCGCGGCCGGAACGCGGCCGCGGCAAGGGCGGCGAACGCCGGTCATCGCGCAGCGG
>JBGSSK010000198.1:0-7599 GCA_041737095.1 Parvularculaceae bacterium
AGGACGACGCGGCGCAGCGCCAGCAGGACGCCCGCGACCAGCGCCGCATAGAGCACGCGCAGCCAGAAATTTCGGGGCGCGACCGCTGCAACGCATGCGGGGGCCGCCATTGTGAATAAAAGCGCAACCATGTAGGCGATCGATGCGTCCGCATAGGCGGCGGTCGCTGTCCTGTAGGCCTGCGCCGTCAGCGCTGCAAGGCCGAAGACGAGCACGGACGATCCCAGCAGCGGTCGACCCGCGGCGATGCCGCCGATAAGCCCCGGCGCTGCGCTCCGGCCCGAAAGAGCCGCCCTCTCGCCCAAAGGAAGCGTCTCCTCGTCAGCCCGCCCTAACGTGTGACGCCCAATCGGCGATTCACGCTTGCGGGTCCATCATGTCGTCTTGCACGCCGGATCTGCAAAAACCGGTTTCCGCTTTGTCGCCTCAACCGCGACGTTCAGGAAGATCCTCGTCGAGAATCGCCATGTTGAACTGGTAGCAAAGATCGCCATCCTCGTCATCGCGGAAGATGACGCCGAGAAACTCGTCGCCGAAATAGACCTCCGCTGAGTCATCCTTGTTCGGGCGGCCGCGCACCGAGAGGTTTCCAAGGCCGAATTTCGCCCGGAAATATTGCTGAAGGCGCGCGATTTCGAAAGCGTCCATGAGCTCGGATCCCTGCTTGCAGCGCCTGTCATAGCGGGATCGCCGCTGAACGCAAATATCGGCCGTTCAAAGCGCTTTGCGATCTGTCCCGGCAAGGCGTAAATCAAGGCGTCGCCGCAACCGAAAGAAGGCCGCGCATGAAAGTGTTCCTATTGCTGTCGATTATCGCCCTGGCTGCGGCCTGCGCCAGAGATGGGTCGCCCGAGGCCTCCGCGCCCAAGGCGCTGTCCTGCGCGGCCGCGCCGGACGGCGCGCTTTCGGTCAGCAACGCGTGGATCCGTGAGCAAAGCGATCCCGGCGCGATGACAGCCGCCTATTTCACGGTGTGCAACGGGACCATGGAGCCGGCGACGCTGACCGGCGTCGCCAGCGCCGTCGCTGGCCTTGTCGAACTCCACGAGACCAGCCGCGACAGCGCCGGCATTGTCTCGATGGCGCCGACCGGCGACATCATTCTTGCGCCCGGCGAACTGGTCGTCTTCGAGCCCGGCGGCAAGCACGCCATGCTGATGAGCCTCGCCAGCGCCGTGCGGGTCGGCGAGACAAGCGCGCTGACGCTCGAATTCGCGGACTCGGGCGCCGTCGTCGTCGACGCGATCGTCAGGTCGGCGATTGAGGCGGCGACAGTGCACGAAGAAGGTGGACACTGATGATGGCGTTTCGCGACGATCGGTCAGGCGGCGGCGGCGGCGCACAGAAAAATGTTCTCGGCGGTGCGCTGGCGCTTTGCAGCGACAACCCGGTCACCGGTTTTTATCGGTCCGGGTGTTGTCACACCGGCCCTGAGGATCAAGGCGCACATACCGTGTGCGCGGTGATGACCGCCGAGTTCCTCGCCTTCTCGAAAGCCGCCGGCAATGACTTGTCGACGCCGCGCAAGGAATTCGGGTTTCCGGGCCTTGCGCCCGGTGATCGCTGGTGCCTTTGCGCTACGCGCTGGAAGGAAGCCTTCGACGCCGGCAAAGCGCCGGGGCTCGTCCTTGCCGCCACCCATGAGCGCACCCTCGCCTATGCGCCGCTCGACGCGCTGAAAGCCCACGCAGTCGACCTCAATTAGCGCATCGTGACAGCCTTGCGAGCTCTTGCTGCCTCGCCTATTTCATCTTCATGACCCGTTTTGACGAGATTGTCGCCGATTTTCAGTTCCTCGACGACTGGGACGATCGCTACAAATACCTGATCGACCTCGGCCGGACGCTTCCTCCGTATCCGGAGGACAAGCGCGACGATGCGCACAAGGTCCGCGGCTGCGCGAGTCAGGTGTGGCTCAATCCGCGCGCCGTCGCGGGCCGGCTGGAGTTCGCCGGCGATTCCGACGCTCATATCGTCAAGGGTCTTGTCGCGCTGATGATCGCCCTGTTTTCGGGCAAGCGCCCGGACGAGATCCTGGCGATCGACGCGGCGACGGCGCTCGGGCCGCTCGACCTTGCATCGCACCTGACGCCGCAGCGGTCGAACGGCCTCGCCTCGATGGTTGCACGCATCAAGGGGATCGCGGCGGAAAACGCGCCGGCCTGAGGGCTGTCAAACGGGGAAAATTCGCCACTCAAAAAAGGCCGGAGCATGCGCTCCGGCCTTCTTCTGTCTCCGGCATCCCCCACCCAAGCCGCTCAAAATCAGAACCTCGCCGTCAGGCTCGCCGAAAGGCTGCGACCGCGCTCATAGGTGTTGAACTCCGTGCGCCCGATCACGCTCGAGTTCTGGAACTCCTGATGCTCGGTTCCAAGGAGGTTGCGCGCTGCAAGGCCTATCGTCGCTTCCGCGCCGAACAATATCAGCTTCTGGCGAAAGACAGCGTCGAGCTGAATCCCCGGCCGCTCGACGATGTCCGGCAATTCCGAACCAGGCGACGGGAAGCCTCGCTGAAGGATGCGCTCATCGACCCAGCCGAACAACAAGGTGAACTGGTCGTTGTCGCCTTCCCAGCCGAACTGCGCGTTGACGATATGCTCCGGGGCGCCCTGAAGCTGCGCGCCGTCAAGACCGAAGAGCGACGCGTCGATGAGACCGCCGGTGCCGAAGGGGCTGAAAATGAGGTCGCCGACGTCAGCCTGCACTTCGGAATTGGTGTAGGTGTAGTTGACGGAAAACAGCCAGTCGCGGTTTTCAAAGAACAGCCCGTCGAAGGGCATGCTGAAGCGCGTCCGGTATTCCGCTTCGCCGCCGAACAGACGCGCTTGCGGCGAATTGATGAAGGTCGTGTCAAACTGGAAGGTTGACGTGTCGAATTGAATTTCCTCGATCGGGTCCTCGATCTTCTTGTAGAAGCCCGCCAGCGTCGTGAATTGGTTGCGGCCGAGGTAATATTCGACCCGAAGATCGTAATTCGTCAGCTTCGAATCGATGAGGCCGCGGTTGCCGCGATACTGGCGCTCGGATTCCGGATCGAAATAGGTCGATGCGGCAAGCTCGCGAAACTGCGGGCGAGCGATCGTCTTCGAATAGCCGAGACGAAGCTGCAGATCGTCGGCGAAGTTCCAGGTGACGGTCGCCGACGGCAGCCAGTAGTCATTGTCGAGCTGCGAGGTGCTCCCGATCGTTCCGAAACGGCTGAATGTGGTGACATTCTGTTCGGCCGTTTCATAACGAACGCCGACGGTCGTCCGCACGAGCGGAAGTATCTCGATATCGGCCATCGCGTAACCGGCATGCGTTGTCAGGACGCCAGTGTAGTTGTCGTTAACCGTGCTGTTTTCCTGCAAGATGAACCGGCCCGGGCTGATGTTGTCGGGCGAGAACAGGAAATCAGGGCGCGCCAACTGAACATCGAGCGGCAGCGAATTGCCGCCGACGAACTGTAGCGCGAGGAGATTGAATTCGCGGTCGGTGTCGGAATAGTCGTACCCGGCCGACAGCACCGCCTCGCGGATGGAGGAAATGGGGAACGTGTAGCTGGCGTTTACGCCGCCGCTCAGGATCGTATCTTCGAGATCGGAGAAGTTGATCCGGTACTGGTTCGCCTGATTGTAAAGCAACTGGCCGGTGACTGGATCGGGAAAACGGCGAAGCGTGCGTTCGTAGGGCGCATCACGCGTCGAACGCGCATAAGCGCCGCGCCATCCAAGCGCGAAATCGCCGAAATTATGGTCGCCGACGAGCTGGCCCATGACAAGGTCGCGTTCATAAAAGCCTGAGAATTCGTCGACAACCTGACCGTCGCTTGACGGCGCATTGAAGTCGAGACCCTCGTCGATCTGGGCTTGCTTGGACGTGGTATGAATATAGATGCCGGTCGCGGCTACGGAGTGGTTGTCCCAACCGAGCGACGCCGAAACCAGTCCATTGACCGTGACATCGAGCGTCGTTTCCGTCGTGTCGAAAACATCGGCGATCTGATTGCCGACCGTCGTGACGCGCTCGGCGCGCTCCGTCGTCCAGTCCTGCTTGTAACCGACGGTTCCGACCAGGCCGAACGTGGCCCCGGCGAAGGCGTCACGCGAAATGCCGCCCTCAATCCCTGCTTCGTAATTCGGCCCAAGGGCGCCTTCCTGCAGGACGGATAGCGGCGAGTTCGTCAGGCTCTCGCCGACCGCTTCCAATTCCGCCGGGGACAGCGTGTTCAAGGGCGTTGCTGTGTCAAGAAGCGCCTGAAGCGACGCCGGCGTCGAGCGTGTCCCGTCATCATAGCCGAGCCAGTCGAGATCGCCGCCCGTAACAAAGATGCCTTCGCGGGTCGTGGTCACGAGGTTGGCGCCGATGCCAGCGCGGAGCGACAAATAGTTTTCGCCTGGATCGCGAAGGGTCGTCAGGTCGATGACGCCGCCCCCGAATTCACCCGGATAATTCGGTGAGTAGGTTTTCTGCACCGCCGCGCCATCGAGAATGCTGGCGGGGAAGAGGTCGAGCGGAACCGTCCGGCGCAGCGGTTCCGGGCTCGGCAGGGGCGAGCCGTTCAGGAGCGCCGAAGAATATCGGTCGCCGAGACCGCGCACGAATGCGAACTTGCCAGATACGACGTTGAGGCCGGAAAGTCTGGTAAGGGCGAGGGCTGCGTTATCGTCGCCTGTGCGGGCGAGGTCTTCTTTGGAAAGGAACGTGGCGACCTGCGATGTTGCGCGCTGCGGTTCAGGAATGAACTGGCCGCGAACGACGATTTCATCGGTTGGGATCGCTATTTCACTGGCCGGCGGAGGCGCGTCTTGGGCGGCGACAAGCGCCGGCGTCAGCAGCATCGAGCTGGACAGCAGCGCTAGACAGAATTTTAGGCGCTTTTTCATTTTAATACCCCGGAAACGTTCAAAAAAACAACGCGGCGGCGCGGAGATCCGCGCCGCCTTCTCCCCCGATCAGCAATCGCTGGACGCTTCGAGCCCGCAGGACCAGCCCGCCCACCAGCGGTCAGTCGTATCGCGGACCGCGCCGATGTAAGTGACCGGTGTAAAGAATGGGCCGAACGCGGAAACGTCAAACGGCGTGCGGGCGGTTTCGTTCGCACCGTTGATGAATGTTGAAATCAACGTATCCGCAGTCGCGGTTGAGTTGTTGACGTCCGCAGCGACAGACCCGCTCGCGGCCGCCGCGTCGGATGCGGCGGTTGCAAGACCAGCCGTGCAGTCGAACAGTACTGAGTTGAAGCGCGGATCGTTCGGCGGGAGGAAGCCCGCGACGCCGTCGCCGGCCGAGGTCTCCCACCGGAAGCATTCCGGTCCATAAGCAACGACGCCGTTGACATACCGCCCGCGTGTGCCGGTGTTGAGGCGGAACGCGTTCGACCTCGAGCCGACGAAAGTGAAGTTCGAAATGCGCCCGTCCGAGAACGGCGGGCCGACATTCGGCGCAACGCTTGACGCCTCGACGATGTTGTCGCCGATCGTGGCATTTTGCACCGCGATCAGGAACTGCACTCCGCCGTTCCAGCCATTGTCGGTGTCGAACGAGTCGTCCTTGTTGCCCGTCAAAACGATGTTCCGGAGGTTAACCGTGCCGCCGAACAACTCGATGCCGTCGTCCTCGTTATTATGAACCTGGACATTCGAAACCTCGGTCGCATCGCCGATACCGGCGAGCGTGATGCCGTTGAGCTCATTGCCGGCCGAGTTGATGGCGAAGCCGGCGAATTTCACCTGGGTGAACTGTATGGCGCCCGAGTCATCGTTCGGAAGCGCGCCGCCATAGAGGGCATCGGGATTGGTCACGCCTTCGACCGCATTCTGGCAGGCTGCCGTGCCAGGCGTCGCACCGCCGACATTGCAACGGTTGATCGGCGCGCGGCCGAGGACGACGAGCCCGCCCCACTCCGCAGTGTTGTTGTCGTCATTGCGCGCCGGGTCGGTCACATCCGCCAGCGAGGTCATGATGACCGGATTGGTCGCGGTGCCGTTCGAAAAAATCTGGGATCCGCGATTGACGACGATGTAGTCGGCGCCGCTGTTGCCTACGATCGTCACGCCCGACTCGATGGTCAGCGACGCAGCGTCGCCGCCGACCGCCGCCCCGTCCGCGCCAATGTCGACGCCGACGTCAATGCGACCGTTGATGCGATACAGATTTCCGCGAGTAAGCCGAATGTCTGAGGTTATGATGCCGGTCAGCGAACACACGCGCACGCCGTTGATGTTGCCGCCTGTATCCGCCGTGCCGGTCGGGCACGCCGTCGGCGGGAAAACCCCGAAGGTCCACCCGGCCGCCCAGTTGCTTGTTTCGGTTTCCGAAGGGGAGAAAGCTCCGATATAGGGGGCGGGCTGCAAGAACGTCCCAAGGGTCGTGACGTCGAAAGGCGTTACGCCCGATTCGTTCGGCCCCGGGAAGAAGCGGGACGCGAGAGAGCTTGCGCCTTGCGTGTTGTTCGGGTCAGCCGCGACGGCGGCCGTCGCGGTCGGCGTATCCGAATTCGATGTCGTCAGCCCGGTGTTGCAATCGAAGAGAACCGAGTTGAATTTCGGATCGAAACCGGCGTTGAAGCCCGCAACGCCATCGCCGGCTGTCGCTTCCCAGCGGAAACACTGCGCGCCGTAATCAACGACGCCATTGACATACTGGCCTCGCGTGCCGGTATTAAGGCGAAACGCGTTGGAGCGGTTGCCGACGAAAGTGAAGTTGGCGATGCGCGCGTCGGAGAAGGGCGGTCCAACATTCGGCGCAACGCTTGACGCCTCGACGATGTTGTCGCCGATGTCAGTTGCCTGCGCGACAATCATGAATTGAGCGGCGCCGTTCCAGCCGTTGTCGGTGTCGAAGCTGTCGTCCTTGTTGCCGGTCAGGACGATGTGGCGCAGATTGACCGTGCCGCCGAAAATCTCGATGCCGTCGTCTTCATTGTTGTGAACCTGGACGAAATCGACTTCGGTGTCGCTGCCGACGCCGGCGAAGGTGATCCCGTTCAGCTCGTTGCCGGCGGAATTGATGGCGAAGCCGGCGAAGCGGACCTGCACATACTCCAGCTTGCCGCTGCGGTCATTGGCGATGTCGCCGCCATACAGCGCATCCGGGTTCGTCACGCCCTCGACGGCGTTCTGGCACTGCACCGTGCCCGGAGCTGCGCCGCCGGTGTTGCAGCGATTGATCGGCGCGCGTCCGAGGATGACGATGCCGCCCCATTCAGCGGTCAGCGAGCCGCCGAGGTCGTTCGAGGGGTCGCTGTCCGCCTGGCGCGTCAGGTCATTGGCGCTGGTGAAAATGATCGGCGACGCCGCGGTGCCATCCGCAATGATCTGCGATCCGCGATTGACGACGAGGTAATCGGCGCCGGACGCGCCAAAGACTATCGCGCCGGGTTCGACAGTCAGCGTCGCGCGCGCGCCGCCGGCCTGATTGCCGTCAGCGCCGATATCGACGCCGACATCAACGCGCCCGTTCAAGCGATAGGCGACGCCCGTCACCGCGGGAAGAGTCAAATTTGCGAGGACCGAGCCCGAGATGTTGCATACTGTCAGGCCGCCAACGCTGGTTCCAGTCGCAAAGCCGGAGGGGCAGGTCGCCGCGCCGCCGCCGCCGCCGCCGCCGCCGCCGCCC
>JBGSSK010000201.1:0-2258 GCA_041737095.1 Parvularculaceae bacterium
GCCGCCGCCATTGCGCGCGCCCGTCGCAAGAGCCAGATCCGCGAAAAAATCGCCGCGAAAAACGCGTTGCGCGCCAGGGCCGAGGCCAGGGCCGAAGCGCAGTCCGATATCCAGGCGCCGCGCGACCTGCAGGAAAGGCTGTCGCGCGAATTCGAGGCCTACGCCGATAATCCGCGAAGCCCGGAAGCCGCCGACGCGGCGCACCATGCGGATTTCAGCGCCGGGCGCGAAGATGATGTAGAACGCGTCGACGAGCTGCGGGGCGAGGCGTCGGTGAGCGAGCGCGACGGAAGCGAAATGAGTGCGCCGGATGCGACGTCGGAGCCGCGCGCCGACGCCGCCGTATTGAGGCGGTCGCATCTCGCCGTGCCGAACCCGACGGCGCATTTCACGCCGACGATCCGCGTCAGCCAACCCGAAGCGCGCTTCGACGACGTTCTCGGCGATCTCGACAGGGTCGAGGAGGTCGAAGATACGGCGACGATGTACGCGGCGGCGATCGACGACCCTCCGGCCGGGCGCGCCGGCGCGCGTGAACTGGAAGAAGATGAAATCCCGCTGGTACGCGAAAGCGCCGCCTGGGTCGAAGAGACAGTCGCGATTGAAGCCGCGTCCGAAGAGCCGGCGGCGGCGCGCCGCAAATCGTTCCTGACGCGGACGATCATACCCTATTCGGCCATGAAGATCACGCATTTCTGGCCGCGCTTCATGCGCCGGCGCACGACGCCCGCCGCCGATGCGGCGGCGGAATAATCACGCCGCGACGGTGCGCGCCGCCTCATCAAGATAGGTCGCCGGAACATTGAAGTCGCGGCGGCGGAAGGTGGCGACGTCGACGGCGTCAATGGTCGATTGCCGAGTACGGAGCATTCGGCCGCGCACCGCGCCAGGAAGGAAAGCTCGCCGGGCTGCGGGGCCGCGCCGTCGATCCAGGCCGCAAGAAGGCGACTTTCGCGCCGCGCCGGCGCGGCGCCTTTACGAGAACGCCTGCAAACCGGTCATCGCGCGGCCGAGAATGAGCGCATGGATGTCGTGCGTTCCTTCATAAGTGTTGACGGTTTCCAAATTCACCGCGTGGCGCAGCACATGGTACTCGTCGGAAATGCCGTTGCCGCCATGGATGTCGCGCGCCATCCGCGCGATATCGAGGGCCTTGCCGCAATTGTTCCGCTTCATCAGCGAGATCGCCTCGGGCACATAGGCGCCTGCATCCATCAGCCGCCCGAGCGCCAGCGAACCCTGTAGCCCGAGAGCGATTTCGGTCTGCATGTCGGCGAGCTTTTTCTGGACGAGCTGCGTGCCGGCGATCGGCTTGCCGAAAACGATGCGGTCCATTGCGTATTGCCGCGCCGCCATCCAGCAGAATTCCGCCGCGCCCATCGCGCCCCAGGAAATTCCGTAGCGCGCCTTGTTGAGGCAGGAGAACGGGCCGCGCAGTCCCTTGACGTTCGGCAGGAGGTTTTCCTTCGGCACGAGCACGTCATCAAGCGCGATCTCGCCGGTGATCGAGGCGCGCAAGGAAAGCTTTCCCTCAATCTTCGGCGTCGTGAAGCCGTCCATGCCGCGTTCGACGACGAAACCGCGAATGTCGCCGTCAAGTTTCGCCCAGACGACCGCGAGGTCGGCGATCGGCGAATTGGTGATCCACATTTTCGAGCCGTTGATACGATAGCCGCCGGGCGCCGCCTCGGCGTTGGTGCGCATCGCGCCGGGGTCCGATCCGCCGTCGGGCTCGGTAAGGCCGAAACAGCCGACCCATTCGCCGCTGGCGAGTTTCGGCAGGTATTTGCGTTTCTGTTCTTCGGTCCCGAACGCCTCGATCGGATACATGACGAGCGAGGATTGCACGGACATCGCCGAGCGATAGCCCGAATCGACGCGCTCGACCTCGCGCGCGATCAATCCGTAGGCGACGTGAGAGGCGCCGCCGCCGCCATATTCCTCCGCCACCGTCGCGCCGAGGAGCCCCTGCGCGCCAAGCTCCGTCATGATCTCGCGGTCGAAGCGCTCCTCGCGGTTCGCCATCAGGACGCGCGGCATCAGCCTGTCTTCGCAATAGCCGCGCGCCGCGTCGCGGATCATCCGCTCCTCGTCGGTCAGCTGCGTTTCGAGCGACAACGGGTCTTCCCATTTGAAGGTCATTTTCGTCTCGGCCATCTGCGTCCTCGTTTCACGGGCGGTCGGCGTTGCTCTAGCCCGCCCGCCGCGGCAGCGTCAAACCGCGTCATCGCCCGGCGGCTTTCCGCCGCGCCGTCGCG
>JBGSSK010000202.1:0-4715 GCA_041737095.1 Parvularculaceae bacterium
CCCGCCGCCATCGGGATCAGGAGCGCAGCGTCGCAGGCGTGGCGCACCGCGTCCGGGACGCCGGCGCTTTCCCGGCCGATCATCAGCCGGTCGTCGACCTGGAAGCGGAAATCCCAAATTGCGCCGGAAGCCTTCGTCGACAGAAGGATGAGGCGCCCGTCGCGGGTGTCCGAGAGGTATGAAGCCCATGAGGCGTGAAGGACCGGCGGCGCAAGCGCGCCGTAATCCATCGCGGCGCGTTTGAGGCCCCGGGCGTCCGCCGGAAAGCCGCACGGCTCGATGATGTCGACGCCCGCCCCGAAACAGGCGGCGGCGCGGATCGCCGCGCCGGCGTTCTGGGCGATTTCCGGCTGGAAAAGCACAAGTCGCACGATTGTCGCACCTCTCGCTTTGGCGCCATTTTCCGCGGCGTCCGCGGGCGATTGCAAGTCATTCGCGACGCTAGGCCGCATTGGGGGTCCGGCTGGACTTTCTGTAGAAACTCGTGCGAAGGGAACCGCCAAATTCCCGCCAGTTCCGGCGTCTTGAACCGGCGCCTGTCAGAATGTCGGCTGTCGTTCCGGCCGAAATTCAGGCGCCGAAGCGTTAGAGGATTTCGAAGGGCGATGAGCGCGACCAACCAGGCACACGAGGCGGAGCCGACCCGCCGGGACTTCATCCACATCCTCGCCGGCGCGACCGCTGCGGTCGGCGCCGCCGGCGTCGTCGTGCCGCTGGTCAGCCAGATGAACCCGGACGCTTCCGTCCTCGCCCTGTCGACCAAGGAGATCGATCTTTCCTCGCTCGAAGTCGGGCAGGCGATCAAGGTGATGTGGCAAGGCAAGCCCGTATTTGTCCGCCGCCGCACCGCGGATGAAATCGCGGCTGAAGCGGCGACGCCATTGTCGGCCTTGAAGGACGACAAGGCGCGCAACAGCAATCTCGCCGCGAGCGCCGACGCGGCGGACAAGAACCGCGTCATCAATCCCGAATTCATTGTCGTCGTCGGAGTCTGCACGCATCTTGGCTGCGTGCCGCTCGGCACGTCGCAGGGCGAAGTCCGTGGCGATTTCGGCGGCTGGTTCTGCCCGTGCCACGGCTCGCATTACGACAATTCCGGCCGCATCCGCAAAGGCCCCGCGCCGCAAAACCTTGATGTTCCAACATACCTGTTCGTCACCGACACGACGATCCGCGTCGGCTAGGAGAAAAGACCGGTGAGCCATCCATCGACCTACAAACCCGGAACCGCCATCGAGCGCTGGCTAGACAAGCGACTGCCGATCGTTCGCTTCGGCGCGGACTTCATGGATTTTCCGACGCCGAAGAACCTCAATTACTGGTGGACATTCGGCGCAATCCTCGTCGTCTGCCTTGTCATCCAGATCATCACCGGCATCGTGCTTGCGATGCATTATACGCCGCACAAGGATCTCGCCTTCGCGAGCGTCGAGCACATCATGCGCGACGTGAACTATGGCTGGCTGATGCGTTATGTGCACTCCAACGGCGCGTCAATGTTCTTCCTCGCGGTCTACATCCACATGTTCCGCGGCCTCTATTACGGCTCTTACAAAGACCCGCGCGAGATGAACTGGATCCTCGGCGTGGTCATCTTCCTCCTGATGATGGCGACGGCGTTCATGGGTTACGTCTTGCCATGGGGCCAGATGTCGTTCTGGGGTGCGACCGTCATCACCAATTTCTTCACTGCGTTCCCGATCATCGGCGAGCCGATCAAGACGCTGCTGCTCGGCGGCCCGTCGGTCGACAATGCGACGCTGAACCGCTTCTTCTCTCTGCACTATCTGTTACCGTTCGCCATTTTCGGCGTCGTCGTGCTGCACATCTGGGCGTTCCACACCTCAGGGAACAACAACCCGACGGGCGTCGATGTGAAAGACGTCAAGAAAGACACCCTTCCGTTCCACCCGTACTACACGGTGAAGGACGGCTTCGCGATCGCGGTCTTTTTCCTTCTCTTCGCCGCCTTCGTGTTTTTCAACCCGAACGGTCTCGGCCATCCGGACAATTACATTCCGGCGAACCCGCTGGTGACGCCGGCGTTTATCGTGCCGGAATGGTATTTCCTGCCGTTCTACGCGATCCTGCGCGCCATCACCTTCGATATCGGGCCGATCTCGTCGAAACTCGGCGGCGTCCTCGCCATGTTCGGGTCGATCATCGTGCTGTTCGTGCTGCCGTGGCTCGACACGTCGAAGGTTCGCTCGATGCGCTATCGCCCGGTCGCGCGTTTGTGGTTCGTGCTGTTCGTCATCGCCTGCTGCTGGCTCGGCTATCTCGGAGGCCAGCCGGCCGAGGGCGTCTATGTGATCCAGGCGCAGATCGCGACGGCGTATTATTTCCTGTTCTTCCTCGTCATCCTGCCGCTGCTCGGGGTATTCGAGAAAGCGACGCCGATGCCGAAATCGATCGCCGATTCGGTGCTGAAGCCCGACCGTGCTGCGGGCGCCGCGCCGATCGCTCAGGCTGCGGAATAAAGGATAGAAACCGATGAAACCGACCTTTATCCTCCGCGTGCTCGCAGTCGCCGCCGTTGCGGCGCTTCCTGCCGCCGCGCTCGCCGCGGGCGGCAATGCGCTCGAATACAAGCACCAGCATTGGCATTTCAACGGGCCGTTCGGGACTTACGACAAGGAAGCGATGCAGCGCGGCTTCCAGGTCTACAAGACGGTCTGCGCCAGCTGCCACGGCGTCACCGAACTTTCCTTCCGCAATCTCGGCGACAAAGGCGGGCCGTTCCATCTCGATAAATGCCCTGCCGGCGTGCCGGCGACGACCGACTGTTCGAAGCCGAGCGAAAACCCGATCGTCAAGGCGATCGCGGCGGAATACCAGATCTCCGACGGGCCGGACGATTTCGGCGACATGTTTCAGCGGCCGGGCCTGCCGTCCGACAGGTTCCCGGCGCCTTTCGCCAATGAGCAGCAGGCGCGGGCCGCCAATGGCGGCGCCTATCCGCCGAACCTTGCGCTGATCATGAAGGCGCGCCATCACGGGCCAGATTATGTTTACAGCCTGCTGACCGGTTACGAGGACCCGCCGGCCACCGTGCAGCTAGGTCCGGGCCAGAATTACAATCCCTATTTCGCCGGCGACATGTCGCAATTGCTGAAGCCGGAATTCAAGGACGAGGAAGGCCACGCGCTCGCCGGAGTCGAAACCCCGCCGGGCGGCGTCCTCGCCATGGTGTCGCCGCTTTCCGATGGCGTCGTCGATTACGCGGATGAAAGCGTCCCTGAGACCGTCGATCAATATGCGAAGGACGTCGTCGAGTTCCTGACCTGGGCGTCGGAGCCGAAGATGGAGCAGAGAAAGAGTCTTGGCGTCGTCACCTTGGGGTATCTGATTGTGCTGACGCTGATCCTCTTCTTTTCCTATCGGGCGATCTGGTCGAAAGTCGATCACTAGGCGTCATCGCGAAATTCAATTTGCAAACCCCGGCCTCGAAGGCCGGGGCTTTTTGCGCGCAAGCGCTCGCAGGATCGCCCGGCGCGCCCTATATCGGACGCTGGCGCGAAGGGAGAGCCAAACATGACCGAAACGACCCCGACCGAACCGCCGGCGCCGCTGGATGTGACCGCGGCGTGCGGCGCTTATCTGCTGGTTGCGTTTGCCGATGCGCGGGTTGAGACGATCGAGGAAGCGCGGTTCCTCGGCGGCGTCGTCAACGACCCGGCTTTTCGGGCGTTTTCAACGCCGACGCTCGCCGACGAATATACGCGCCTCCTGGCGAAGCTGACGGACGATTGGGACGGCGCGGCGGCGGAAATTCTCGGCGCGGTCGCAGCGGTCAAAAATGATCCGGCGGCGGCGCATGCGATCAAGGTCGCAGCGCGGCAAGCGATCATCGCCGACCAGCTCCTGAAGCCGCAGGAGGATTTCGTGCTCGCCCGCATCGCCGCGGCGCTCGGACTCGATCCGGGCGAGCTCTGAGCGATGAAGCGCGTCCTCGGCGTCATTGGCGGCTCGGGCGTTTACGCGCTGGAAGCGCTTGAAGAGGCGCAGGCGGTCGATATTAAAACGCCATGGGGCGCGCCGTCCGGCGCCCTGACGACCGGCGTCCTTCAGGGCGTCAGCATGATTTTTCTCGCCCGTCACGGCGCCGGACATCGCATTCCGCCCGGCGAGGTCAATTACCGCGCCAATATCGACGCGATGAAACGGCTCGGCGCGACGGACCTGATCGCAGTTTCATCCAGCGGCTCGTTCCGCGAGGATTTGCCGCCGGGCGCCTTTCTCATCGTCGATCAGTTCATCGACCGCACGTCGGGGCGCGACAAAAGCTTTTTCGGAACCGGCTGCGTCGCGCATGTGTCGATGGCTGATCCGGTCTGCCCGGCGCTCGGCGACGCGCTGCGCGACTCGCTCGCCGCGCTCGCGATCCCGTTCCGGCGCGGGGGCGTTTATCTGTGCATCGACGGCCCGCAATTTTCATCGCGCGCCGAATCCCAGCTCTACAAATCCTGGGGCGCCGACGTCATCGGCATGACCAACATGCCGGAAGCCAAACTCGCCCGCGAGGCGGAATTGCCCTACGCCGCCGTCGCGATGGTGACCGACTATGATTGCTGGCGCGAGGAGACGGAGGCGGTCGAGGTCGCCTCGATCCTCGACGTGATGCGCCGGAATTCCGAACGCGCGCGCCGCCTCGTCGCCGATGTCGCGCAACGCCTCGGGCCCACCCGCTCGCCTTCGCCCCTCGGCGTCGAGAC
>JBGSSK010000239.1:0-1662 GCA_041737095.1 Parvularculaceae bacterium
CGTAATCGTGTCGCGCGCCGAGGCGACGACGACGACCGTGCGCGCTTCGATGACGTCGCCGCGAGCGATGACATAGACAGTGTCGCGGCCGTAGAGCGCGGTGCGCGGCAGCACGACCGCATTTTCAATAGGCTTACCGACGATCATCGCGTCGACGAACAGGCCCATCGGCAAAGGCGACCCATCGTCGGAGCCAGCCCCATAGGGGTCTTCGACAACCGCGATTGCGGCGATCTGACGTGTCGCCGGATCAATTGCGCCATCGGTCCGTGCGATCCGGGCTTTCCATTCGTGAAATTCCCCGGCGAAAATCGCTGACAGGATCGTCTCCGGGCCGGGATCTTCCTCGGTTTCGACAAAAGCCAGCGACAGGCCGAGCTTGGCGAGATCCGCGTCCGTCAGCGGCAGACGGATTTCGGCGACATCGGTTGCGAAGATGCGCCCGATCGGCGCGCCGGGCGAAATGAACTGGCCGACGCCGGCGTTGCGTTCCCGAACGCGGCCTTTGAACGGCGCCCTGATTTCCGTTCGCTCAAGATTGAGAAGCGCAGCGTTGTGATCGGCTTTCGCCGCCGCGAACGCGGCGCGTGCTTGCGCAAGTTGCGGCATCCTCAGCGTCAGCGCGCTCGCATCCTCATTGCGGCCGAGCGCTTCATAATCCTTGCGGGCGAGATCGGATTCGGCCTCTTCCCGGCGCAGCGATTCTTCGGCCTGCGCCATGCGCGCTTTGGCGCCTGCGACTGCGACGCGATAATCGGAATCTTCGATTTTCAGAAGCAGGTCGCCCTGCTCGAAAGCGCCGCCGACAACGAAAGCCTCAGAGGTCGCGATGATCCGGCCGGAGACTTCGGCGGTAAGGTTGATATCCGTGCGAGGCCGCACTTCGCCCTGCGCAACGACATCGAGCGTCACCGATTGCGGTTCGACAATCGTGTAGAAAACCGCGGGCGGCGCGAGCGCGACTTCCTTGGGTTCGATTTTCGGCCGGAGGGCGCCCATCAGGCCGATCAGCCCGACGCCGCCGGCGATGATGCCGATCGTCCCGATAATTGTGATCAACTTGCGGAACATCAAACGCTTACTTTCCCTTTGTCGGCGCGGCGCCGCCCGCCGTGTCCTGCGCTGCGATGAAATCGCCGCCGATCGCCAGATACAGCGCGACACGATTGGATACGCGCTGGCGCTGCGCCTGGATGTAGGAACTTTCTGATGAAATGCGACGGGTCTGGGCGTTCAGGAGATCGAAGATGGTCGCGGTGCCGCTCGAATACCGACGCTCGGTCAACTCCTCGGCCGCCGCCGCTTCCTCATAGGCGAGCTTCAGCGCCTTCTCGCCCGCAGCGAGAAAGGTCTCGGCGTCGATGGCGTTTTCCGCTTCTTCATAGGCGAGGAGCGCGGTCTGGGCATAGGTGAGGAGCGAGGCCTCGGCGACAGCGCGCTGGCGCTTGGCGTTGGCCCGGATCCGTCCGCCCTGGAAAAGAGGCTGCAAAAGGCCGGCCGCGATATTGCCGGCGAGCCGCTCGGGATCCAGTATGTCGGAAAGGTCTGGTCCGCTGGTGCTGATCTGGGACGACAGAGTGAGACGCGGCAAGACCGCCTTGCGAGCGGCGCGGGCGCGCAGGCCGTTCGCCTCCATGCGCGCTTCAGCGGCGATAAGGTCCG
>JBGSSK010000295.1:0-8084 GCA_041737095.1 Parvularculaceae bacterium
GAAGCTCGACGGCGTCCCGCTCGCCCCGGCCTCGATCGAGCCGCGGATCGTCGATGAATTTCCGCCCGCGCCGCCGCCCGCCGCCGCGCCGGCCCTGGAACTGCCGGTCGATTTTGAACCCGCAATCGTCCCGGCCGCGCCTCTCATCATCGAACCGGCGATCCTCGAACGGATTGAGCCGGTCTATCCGCCGGGCTGTGAGACTGCGGCGGCCCCGGTTGAGACCGTCGATCTCGCCTTCACCATCACGCCCGGAGGCGCCGTCGTCAGCGAGCGCGTCGCCGCCTCCAGCAATGGCTGCTTCGACCGGGCGGCGCTCAATGCCATCAAGCGCTGGCGGTTTTCGCCCCGCACCATCGACGGCCAGCCGCGGCCGGCCTTTGAACAGCGGGCGACTTTCCGCTTCGATCGCCCGTCGTAGCGGGCTGCTGCGGCCTTTGCGCCACCCCCCTCGTTGATTTTTGGCCTATTATTGCCGAAAAGCATGCCAAGCGGCGCGTCCGTCGCAAGACCGCCGCAAGCGGGCGGTAGAAGCGACCAAAGCCTTGAGGTGAGCAACGATGTCCCTACGTCCCTGGCGCGATATCGCGCGCCGCAAATCAAGACAGATCATGGTCGGCAAAGTGCCGGTCGGCGGCGACGCGCCGATCGCCGTGCAGTCGATGACCAACACGCTGACCTCCGACGCACAGGCGACGATCCGTCAGGTCAATGAGATCGCCGAGGCCGGCGCCGATATCGTCCGCGTCTCGTGCCCGGACGTTGAATCGACCGAGGCGCTGAAGACGATCGTCAAGAACGTGCCGGTTCCGATCGTCGCCGACATCCATTTCCACTACAAGCGCGGCATTGAGGCGGCGGTCGCGGGCGCCGCGTGCCTTCGTATCAATCCCGGCAATATCGGCTCAGAGAGCCGCGTCAAGGAAGTCATCAAGGCGGCGAAGGATTACGGCTGCTCGATGCGCATCGGCGTCAATGGCGGCAGCCTTGAAAAGGACCTTCTCGAAAAATACGGCGAGCCGTGCCCGGAGGCGATGGTCGAGAGCGCGCTCGATCATGCGCGCATCCTGCAGGACAATGATTTTCATGAATTCAAAATTTCGGTGAAGGCGTCCGATGTGTTCCTGACCGTCGCCGCCTATCAAATGCTCGCCGACGCCATCGACTGCCCGCTGCATCTCGGCGTCACCGAAGCCGGCGGATTGCGCATCGGTTCGGTTAAGACCGCCATCGGCATGGGCTCGCTGCTCTGGGCCGGCATCGGCGATACGATCCGCGTGTCGCTGTCCGCCGACCCGGTCGAGGAGATCAAGGTCGGCTTCGACATTTTGAAATCGCTCGGGCTCAGACATCGCGGCGTCAACGTCATCTCGTGCCCCTCCTGCGCGCGGCAGGGCTTCAACGTCATCGACACCGTCGAAAAGATGGAAAAGCGCCTCGCGCACATCACGACGCCGCTGTCGCTCTCGATCATCGGCTGCGTCGTGAACGGCCCGGGTGAGGCGCGCGAGACCGATATCGGCTTCACCGGCGGCGGCGCCGGCAAAGACCATGGCCAGGTCTATCTCGACGGCGAACCCCATCACCGGCTCGACAACGACAAGATCCTCGACCACCTCGTCGAGCTCGTCGAAAAGAAAGCGGCGGAGATCCGGGCGCGCGAAGAAAAGGAAAGCGTCGCCGCGGAGTAGGGAGGTTCCTGTGGCCAGTTGCGCCGCCGTTACCCGTCGACCGTGCGAGCCAGCATATTTTGTGTTGACTTGAAGATCGGCTGTTTAATCAGTCGTTCGCTGAATCATGTGAGCCTCATCGATTGAACCGCCAAGATGGCGATCAGGAGCAGGAGCATCATGAATTATGAGCATGAATGGCCAAAGGCGGCGCGCCAAGCGGTTTGCAGTGAGCCTCTGCTGGATTGCGATGAATTTGGGCTGTTCGCCTGGCATGTCGGGGAGACCCAAACCCTTATCGATCGAATGGCGGAGGATGAGAGGGAGGCAACCACAATGGCGCTGGAAGCCGAAGACGATTGTGCAGGAAGCGGCTGGATCGCCGTGGATTAGTTCATCAAGCGTATTCGCTATGGTCAAGTAATCTATCTTGTCTCGCTGGCTGAAACATTTCTCACGCGAGCCTGCGAAAGGCTGATAGTTGCCGTAGGGAAACAAAATATTCCCTTTGGCCTCGACGAACTTTCCGGCGAAAAGCTTGCAAAACGGGGGAAATTTCTCGATCGATACGGTCGCATTACCGTTCCGGCCAGACTATGGAAGCCAATCGAAGTAATGGTATCTATACGGAATATCTGCGTCCATGAAAATGGATGCGTGAATACGAGAGGAAAGAAAGAAGCCGCTTGGCCGTCAAGGGTGAATGTCGAGAAAGGCGAATTGATTCTTGAGGCCTCCTATATAAGCGACTGCCTAGCCGCAGTGAAGCGGCTAACCGACTATGTCGAAAGAGAGCTTCGTGAAGTCGCGGCTCGCAGCGTGCAGCAAGCGCAGTGCGGGCAAGCGCTAAGCGATACTCGCCGCCGCAGCCGTCTTGACCGTCATTCTCCAAAGTCGTAACTTACTTTTGTCTTACCAATCGGAGCCCGCCATGGCCGCGCCTCAACGCCTGACGACTACGATCTCGACCAAGGGTCAGGTCATCCTGCCAAAGGCGATCCGCGATCAGCGGCGTTGGTCCGCTGGCACGAAGCTGACTGTCGAGGACACGCCCGAGGGCGTGCTCTTGAAGGCGGGCCAGGTCTTTCCCGAAACTAGCATTGACGCTGTCGCCGGCTCGCTGAAGCGACCTGGGCGCGCCCTGACGCTCAAGGAGATGGACGACGCCATAGCGCGCGAGGCGAAGCGTCGTGCGCGCGATTGACACCAATGTCGTGGTCCGCTTCCTGACGGAGGACAACAAGCGCGAGGCGAAGATCGCGCGGGCCGTGATCGAAGCCGGCGACGTATTCGTTCCCATCGCGGTGTGCCTCGAGTGCGAATGGGTGCTCCGGAGCGGCTATGGGTTTACGCCCGCGCAAATCGCCGACGGACTGCGCGGCCTTGCCGGGCTGTCGGGCGTTTTCGTCGAGGAACCGATGGCGCTTGCGACGGCGCTTGACTGGATCAGCGAGGGGCTCGATTTCGCTGACGCCCTGCATCTGGCCAAATCTGACGGCTGCGCGGCGTTTTTGAGCTTTGACAAAAAGCTCGCCAAAGTTGCGAAGAACAGTTCCGCTATTCCGGTTGAATTGCTTTGATCTGCCCGCGCCAAAAGATATGCAATGCATTGCGCGAAGCAATGTCGGCGCCGCACCACTTTCAGCCGACCGGAAAATCGAAATGACGCTCGAAGAAATCTATTACATCGGCCAGACGATCGCCGTCATCGCACTCGTCCTGTCGCTCGTTTTTGTCGGCGTGCAGATTCGCCAGAACACGCGGGCGACGCGCGCCGCTTCCCATAACGAGGTCTCGAACTCATTGAACGAGATCAATCGCATGTTCGCGGAAAATGCAGACCTCACGCGCATTTGGATCGCAGGAGCGGAAAGCCGGCAGGTGCTGACGGCGGAGGAGCGCTGGCGGTTCGATGCGACGATGCGCGCCTATATGCATGTCTGCGAGACGATGTTCATCCAGGCCGGGCTCGGAACCGGCGACAAGAGCATCATGCGCGCCGAGGAAGACGGTATCCGGACCGTGCTCGCCTCGCGGGGCGGCGGCGAGTGGTGGGCGGAAAATCCGTATGGCTTCTGCGCCGAGTTTCGCGCTTACGTCGCAGGCCTTACGAAAACCGCTGTCGAGGCGCGCGCGTGACCCTCGAAAGCCTCTATTACATAGGCCAGACCGTCGCAGTCGTCGTCATCGTCCTGACGCTGTTCGCAATCCTCTATCAGGGCTGGCAGACGAACAGGATCGCGCGCTCGGAAATGACGCTGTCGAGTTGGATCCAGTCAGGTCAAACGCACTATTCCCTCGTCGATTCGCCGGAGAAGGCCGAGTTCATGCAGCGCGCCCTGTTCGGCGAGGCGGCGCTGACGGAGGCGGAGAAACTTCGGTTCGGCAATCTCATGGGCCTTGCGATCGGCATGCATGAGGGCGGCTATATGCTGATGCAGCGCGGCCTAATCGAGCACGCCGCCTACAAGCGGGGCGAAGGCATCACGCGCCTCTACATGCAAAGCCCGCGCGTCCGCAAATGGTGGCGCACGCGACGGGACTACAGTTACGATCCGAAGTTCCGCGCCATGATTGACAAGATCGCAGAGGAATTCGAAAAGCCCGAGGCGTCCGAAGGCGCTCCGGAGAAGGCGCCATGACTGTCGAAGTCCTGTATTATCTCAGCCAGATCGTCGCCGTCATTGTCATTGTGGCGACGTTGCTCGCGATTCTCTGGCAGGGCTATCAGACCAACAAGATCGCCCGCGCGGACTTGACGTTGTCGATGTGGATGCAAGCCGGCGCGATGAACCAGTCGCTTGTCGATTCGACGGACAAGGCGGCCTTTATGACGCGCGTCTTCAAGCCCAACGCGCAACTGACGCCGGAAGACGAAATGCGACTGACGTTCCAGATGTATACGCAAATCGGCATCTTCCAGGCAGCTTATAACCTGCACGGTCGCGGCCTGATCGAAACGTCGGCTTACGATTTGTGCGCGGCCGGCGTTCGCGCATTCCTGACCAGCGATGCGGCGCGTCGCTGGTGGCGCATGCGCCGCACAGACGGATACGCGTCGAAATTTCAGGCGATCATTGACAAGTTGGCGGAGGAGGCTGAGAGACCGGCGGCGTCGGCAGCGACGCCGGAGAAGGCGCCATGACCCTCGACACACATTACCTTGTCAGCCAGATCATCGGCGTCGTTGTGATCATCGCCACGCTCATCGCTATCCTGTGGCAAGGGGTTCAGACGAACCAGATCGCACGCGCTGATCTGACGCTCAATTCCTGGATGCAAACCGGGCAGGTGCAATACGCGCAGATCGATTCGCCTGAGAAAGTCGAATTCCTGCATCGCGCGTTGTTCGGCGCTGCGCCTTTGACCGAGGCCGAAAAGTTGCGATTCGCCTATATCTGCGAGTGCACGGTCGGGATGTACTACGCCGCATTCAACCTGCGCTCACGAAAGCTCGTGGAGGGATCCGCCTATGAACGCCTCAGCGGAATTGTGCGCTGGCACTTTTCGAGTCCGCGCGCCCGCAAATGGTGGCGCGCCGTGCGTTCGCAAGGGTTTTCCCCGGATTTTCGCCATTCGATCGACGCAATGATTGAGGCGATCGAAGGCCATGCGGCCGCGCCGACGCAAGTGGAACATCCGGCATGATTCCACAATCGAAAATCGACGCCCTCATCGCCAGGTTCGAGAAAATCGAAGCGGCGATGTCGTCGGCGACGAAGGGCGACGAAATCGTTCGCCTGTCGAAGGAGCATGGCGAATTGAAGCCCGTCGCCGACAAGGCGCGCGCGCTTTCCTCGCTGCGCCGGCAGCTCGTCGAACTTCAAGAGATGTCGAACGGCGGCGACAAGGACATGGCCGCGATGGCCTATGAGGAATTGCAGACGCTGAAAGAGCGGGCCCCCGCCGTCGAGCGCGAATTGCAATTGATGCTGTTGCCGAAGGACAAGGCCGACAACAGCTCCGTCATTTTCGAAGTCCGCGCCGGCACCGGCGGCGAGGAAGCGGCGCTCTTCGCCGGCGATCTTTTCAAAATGTATCAGCGCTACGCGACGCTTCAGGGCTGGCGGGTTGAAGTGCTTTCGGCGTCCGATGCCGAAAAAGGCGGCTACAAGGAAATATCGGCGTCGATCAAAGGCGACGGCGTCTACGCGCGCCTGAAGTTCGAGGCTGGCGTTCACCGCGTGCAGCGCGTTCCGGAAACCGAGGCGCAGGGGCGCGTGCACACCTCGGCCGCGACAGTCGCGGTTCTGCCCGAGCCTGAGGACGTCGACATTGATATCAAGGAATCGGATTTGCGGATCGACGTTTTCCGAGCCTCAGGGCCCGGCGGCCAGTCAGTCAATACGACTGATTCGGCGGTCCGCATCACGCACCTGCCGACCGGCGTCTCGGTCAGCCAGCAGGACGAAAAATCCCAGCACAAGAACCGCGCCAAGGCGATGCTGATCCTGCGCGCCCGGCTTTACGACGCCGAGCGCGCCCGCGTCGACGCAGAACGCGCCGCGGCGCGCAAGGGCATGGTCGGCTCCGGCGACCGTTCGGAGCGCATCCGCACCTATAATTTCCCGCAAAGCCGCGTCACCGACCATCGCATCAATCTGACGCTCTACAATCTCGACGACGTCATTCGAGGCGATGCGCTCGACCAGCTGGTCGATGCGCTGATCACCCAGGACCAGGCGGACCGGCTGGCGGCGCTTGAGGCGCATGGATGATCTTTCCGATCCGCCGCGGCTTGACGCGCTGATCCGCTGGGCGGCGCGTCGCTTCGGGTTTTCGCCGACGCCGATGATTGACGCGCGCGCGCTCGCCAAGGCGGCGTTCGGTCTCGATGAGGCAGCGCTCATCATTGATGGCGACAGGGTGATGAACGCCGACGCGGTTGAGCGTTTCGCTGAGATGACGGCGCGCCGCGAACAGGAAGAACCGATCGCGCATATCATCGGGCGCCGCGAATTCTGGTCGCTCGACTTCGAAGTCTCGCCGGGCATGCTGACGCCGCGAACCGACAGTGAAACATTGATCGAGGCGGCCTTGCGCCGCCGCCCGCGATCGGCGGCGTTGCGAATTGTCGATCTCGGTTGCGGGACCGGCGCGCTGCTCGCCGCGCTTGTCAGCGAATACCGGAGCGCGGTCGGCATTGCGGTCGACATCGATCCGCATGCCGTAGCGCTCGCCAATCGCAATTTCGCGCGGCTGGGGTTCGCCGCGCGCGCGCGCGCGCGCGGCGGCGACTGGTTTGAAGGTCTTGAAGGCGTCTTCGATCTCATCATATCGAACCCGCCCTATATCCCGGCGGACGCACGCCGGTCGCTGCCGCGGGAAGTTCGTGATTACGAGGATCCGCGCGCCCTTTTCGCCGGCGCGGACGGGCTGGACGCCTTTCAGCGAATTCTGGCGGCTGCGCCCGGCCGAATCGCGCCCGACGGCCTTGTCGTCCTCGAAATCGGCTGGGATCAGGCCGACGAGGTTAAGAAACTTGCAACAAAAGCGTTCCCGACCGCGCTGATAGTCGTCGAACGCGACCTTTCGGCGCGCCCGCGAGCCTTGATCATTGACCTTGAGGCCGCAAGGAATTAGGTATTGAAAAGTAAGCGATGGTCGTTAGACTACGCTTTGAGGAGTTTGGCGCTCTCGCAATCAGCGGCGCGAAAATTCCTAAAATCCAAAGAATCAACTTGACGACCAATTTAACGGGCGAACGTCTAAAAGCAGCACATGCGCTGCGGGGTGCAAACTGAATAGCTGAATGTCAACGTCTGGCCCGCTGCGGTTCGGGCAACCGCCATGGTGTAGTGCTGCGCGGCGACAATGATGGCCCGCCGTTTGACGAGCGAACAGCAAGCGACGATCAACGCAATCAACCGATCGACAGTAGCGATCAACAGACTGGTGATGTAACGAACTATGAATGGTCATTTCAATAAGCGCGGCCGCAACAACCATCAGCGCCGCCGCCAAGGTGGAAATCCCAACCGCGCACTTGATTCGAATGGGCCGGATGTCCGGATACGCGGCACCGCGCAACAGATCTATGACAAATATATCGCACTCGCGCGCGATGCGACATCGAGCGGCGATCGCGTCAAGACCGAAAACTATCTTCAGCACGCTGAGCACTATTTCCGTGTCTTGCGCTCGCTTCAAGGTCCGCAGGCGCAGCCGAACGACCAATCCGGCGAGGGAGACATGGATGGCGACCAGCCATCGATCCCCGAACAGCGCGATCAGCGCGATTATCGCGACCAGCGGCATTCGCAAGGCCGCGGCGACGTCGATCAAGGCGATGCTTCGGATGACGCCTCGAGTGACGGCGCCGATGATCGATCGGCTGGGGCCGGCGTTACGGAGCAGAACGGCGGGCCAGACGACCAGTCGGCGCAGGCGCCCCAAGCGTCAGGCGGCGATACC
>JBGSSK010000343.1:0-1814 GCA_041737095.1 Parvularculaceae bacterium
GCTGCGCGGTCAATCGGCGCGGCGGCGGCGATGGGCGCCGCTCGGCCGCCCGATCGCGCCACGCTCTCAACCGATCACGCTTGGTTGACGCTGCGCTTCTCTGCTTGCAACTGTACCGACCGTTCGGTACATGATTTGTCATTGCAACCATCAACGCCGGCGAGACCGGCCGCAACGAAAGGAATATCGACATGCCCCGCATCAACACGCCCACCGCGATCGACGCCGCGCCGGCCGCCGCCCAGCCGTTCCTCAACGCCGTCAAGGCGAAACTCGGCAAGGCGCCGAACCTGTATCTCTTGACCAGCAACAGCCCGGCGGCGCTCGAAGGCCTGCTGTCGCTTTCCGGCGCCCTGGCGAAAGGCGCGCTCGACGCGGCGACGCGCGAGCGGATCGCGCTGGCGATCGCCAACGTCAATGGCTGCGACTATTGCAACTCGGCGCATACATATATTGCGAAAAACATAGCGAAACTTTCTGATGACGAGATCGCGAAAAACCGCGAGGGCCGCTCAGGCGACGCGAAAGCCGATGCGGCGGTCATTCTCGCGCGCAAGATCGCGGTCGCGCGCGGCGAGGTCAATGACGCCGATCTCGACGCCGCCCGCAAGGCCGGGATCAGCGACGCGGAACTCGTCGAGATCGTCGGACATGTCGCGCTCAACACTTACACCAACTACCTCAACGAGGTGTTCAAGACGACGGTCGACTTTCCCGCGGTCGCGGCAAAACGCGCAGCGTGAACAACGCCGGCGGGCGTTCGCCGAGCGCCCGCCGGTCATTTGCGAACGCGCAAAAGGAATGATGCATGGCTGATCTGAATTCCCGCCCGCCTTTTCCTCCGTTTACGGAGCAGACGGCGATCGAAAAGGTGCGCAAGGCGGAAGACGCCTGGAACAGCCGGAATCCGGGCCTGGTCGCCGTCGCCTACACGCCCGGCAGCCGGTGGCGGAACCGGTCGGAATTCCTGCAAGGCCGCGCCGAGATCGAGGACTTCCTGCGCCGAAAATGGGCGCGCGAGCAAGATTACCGCCTGATCAAGGAATTATGGGCCCATGAGGGCGCGCGCATCGCCGTCCGCTTCGCCTATGAATGGCGCGACGCCGACGGTCGGTGGACGCGCTCCTACGGCAATGAGAACTGGGAATTCGCGAGCGACGGGCTGATGGCGCGGCGCATCGCCTCAATCAACGACCTGCCGATCAGCGAGGGCGAACGCCTTTTCCGCTGGCCGCGCGGCGAAACAGGGCGCCGGCCGGACGATCATCCGGGGCTCTCGGCGCTCGGTTTGTAGAATGATGGGGGGCTTTGACGCGACGCCCCGATCCGCGCGATAGGACCGCCATGAAGACCGCCGACGACGCCCCCGACCTTTCGCCGAGCGCTCGCGACGCGATCGTCCTCGTGCTGTTCGATCTGTTTCGCCGCGCCGGTTATGACGCCGTCTCGCTCGCCGACATCTCGGAGGCGACGGGGCTCGGCAAGTCGAGCCTCTATTATCACTTTCCCGGCGGCAAGCCCGACATGGCCGAAGCCGTCGCCGCGTTCGCGCGCGCCCATATGCGCAAGCATGTTTTCGACCCGCTCGGCGCGGCGACGCCGCTCGCCGGGAAAATCAATGCGATGATGAAAACCGTCGCCAGCATGTATGAGGGCGGCGGCGCGCCCTGCCTTATCGCCTCGATGATGATCTCGCCGACCGCGAGCCCTAAGGCGATTGCGACGGTGCGCGCCATCATCTCCGACTGGATCGCCGCGCTCGCCGCGGTGCTTGTCGACGACGGCGCGAAGTCGGCGGACGCGCGGCGCCGCGC
>JBGSSK010000236.1:0-3333 GCA_041737095.1 Parvularculaceae bacterium
ACCTCCGCCGTCCCCATCCCGCGTTCCTGTTCGGCCAGGATCGCAATGACCTGTTCTTCCTTGAATCTCGACTTCCTCATCGTCCGTCTCCTTGTGACGGACTCTCCATTCAAATGAGGGACCAAACGGGGCTCACATCACGAGCGCTACTCTGTTCTTGAAACAATCGACCTTATGCGTCGGCGATTCCATCACCGCCGAATCTACTTTGATCTGTGTTTCAAATTGTTTTTCCACCCAGCCGCGCTTATAAAGCTCGCTATCAATCTGGTGAGAAACCTTGGACTTTCGACCTCCACCTACTTCAATCCAGCTCTTCTTGAAGCGAAATCCGCTCAACACATCGATTACATCTTTCCATTCATTTGGAAAATCTTGCTTGAAAATCGCGCAGGCATGCTTCCATTCGTGACACTCAAAATTCTCACGAATCGCTTGCGGCAAAAGTTCAAGACCCAAGCAAACGCTCCTCAAAAGATGTCGATCGAGCGACAATCAGTTGATTCGTAAGAACCGCTTAGCGCTACATTTCGCAATGATCGAGATATTCGACAACTGGCCGAGGGCCCTACATCTTCATGCAGAAGAAATTCAGCTTGTTGCCGTCGGGGTCGCGGAAATAGCCGGCGTAGAAAGCGTCGCCGCGCGGGCCGGCGGGTCCCTCGTCCTTGGCGCCGAGGGCGATCGCCTTCTTGTAGAGGCGATCGACCTTGTCGTTTGAATCAACGACGAGCGCGACCATCGTCCCGTTGCCCCAGGTCGCCGGCAGGCCGTTATGCGGCTTGATGACGCCGAGGCCGGGTTTGTCCATGGCGGTTCCCCAGGCGATGAACCCCTCGCCCTCCATGATTCGTTTGGCGCCGATCTCGCCGAGCAGTTCGTCATAGAACTTGGCGGCGCGTTCGATGTCGTTCGTGCCGAGCGTTACATAGCCGATCATGGTTTTCTCCGGTTTGGCCTGGCTGCTGTTCCTGGCGCGACTTTATGACAAACGCCGCCCGGCGCGCCTCAATTCCGCGCGAGGAGACGCGGCGTCATTTTCGCGTCACGCTTCGGCGACATCGTCGAGGTCGTCGTCGTCTTCGCCGGCGAGGAGTTCCGTCGCGACGAGGCCGGCGTTCTGGCGCACGGCGGCGGCGATTGCGGCCGCGACATCCGGATTGTCCTTCAGGAACTGCTTGGCGTTCTCGCGTCCCTGCCCGATGCGCTCGCCATTGTAGGAAAGCCATGCGCCCGATTTCTCGACGACATTCGCCTTGACGCCGAGATCGACAAGCTCGCCGACATAGGAAATGCCTTCGCCGTACATGATGTCGAATTCGACTTGCTTGAAGGGCGGCGCGACCTTGTTCTTGACGACCTTGACGCGCGTCTGGTTGCCGACGATGTCCTCGCCGCGCTTGATGGCGCCGATGCGACGGATGTCGAGCCGGACCGAGGCGTAGAATTTCAGCGCATTGCCGCCGGTCGTCGTTTCCGGCGAGCCGAACATGACGCCGATCTTCATGCGGATCTGGTTGATGAAAATCACGAGCGTGTTCGACTTCGAAATCGAGCCGGTGAGCTTGCGCAGCGCCTGGCTCATCAGCCGCGCCTGCAATCCCGGCAGGCTGTCGCCCATCTCGCCCTCAAGCTCGGCGCGCGGGGTCAGCGCCGCGACTGAATCGATGATGAGAACGTCGATCGCGCCCGAGCGCACCAGCGTATCGGCGATTTCGAGCGCCTGCTCACCGGTGTCGGGCTGCGAGATAAGGAGATCATTGAGTTTGACGCCGAGCTTTTGCGCATAGATCGGGTCGAGCGCGTGTTCGGCGTCGACGAAGGCGGCGACGCCGCCTTTCTTCTGCGCCTCGGCCGCAACCTGGAGGGCGAGCGTCGTCTTGCCAGAGCTTTCAGGCCCGTAGATCTCGACAATCCGGCCCTTCGGCAGGCCGCCGATGCCGAGCGCGATGTCGAGGCCGAGCGAGCCCGTTGAAATCGATTCAATATCAACGACCTCCTTGTCGCCGAGGCGCATCAGGGAGCCTTTGCCGAACGCCTTGTCGATCTGCGAGATCGCCGCCTCCAGCGCCTTTTTCTTGTCCACTCCGTCTGCCTCCACCAACCGCAACCCAGCTTTCGTCATCGCCTGCTCCCTTGCCCATCGGGCGAACGCCCGTCAATCCGGCGGCAAGATGTACCTCTTTTGTTCTCGTTTTGCAAGGGGACTTACTGCATTGTTTTACAAGAGATAATTAAATCTGTTCCAAAAATGTTCCGCCGGCCCTGCGCAACGTCCTTTCGCGGCTGGATAAAATGCCGGCGACCCGAATCGCGCCTAGCCGCTATGCGGCGCGAGGATGGCGCGCCAGCGCCAGAGCTCGAAGACGATGAAGAGGCTCGACGCGGCGAAAAGCAGGTAATGCGCCTTGCGCCAAACAGACCAGCCGGAGCGCATGAGGACGGGCGCGACGCCGACGACGGCGAGGAGGCCGGCGAAGGCCGCGACATGCGCGAAGACCTGCACGGCGAAGAGCGGCGGCGGCGGCCAGCCGCCGGCTTGAAGGTCGGGGAGATCCTTTGCGCCGAGCGTGATTCCTGCAATGGCGATGGCGGCGATGAAGCTGATCCACAGAAGCGCCGCAAGGCCGTGGCCGAGCGACAGGAGACGCCCGGTCGGCGTTGTTCGAACCTCGCGCCCCTGGCGCCGCCAGGCGCCGACGAGCGCGATCACCGAGAACAGCGTGATGAGGCCGAGCGCTGCGTTGAAGCCATCCGAATTGAGGAGGAACGACGCCGGCTCGGCGCTTGTCGTTCCCATGGCGAGCGACAGGCGTTTCACCGATCCGTCGGCGTTGCGGTAGACGAACAGGCGGTCGCGCGAGCGGTCGGTCCAGATATCCTCCGCCAGCGGATAATAGCGCGTCTCGGCGCCGCCCGCGATCATGACGAGCGATCCGTCCTCTTTAGCGAGGATGCGGATGTCGTCGCCGATGGACAGGATCCTTTCGAATTTCGTGAGGACTCGGCGATTGTTGAGGTAGGTTCCGGCGACTGACTGCGCGGCCTTTTTCATCGCCTCGTCCGCCTCGATCCGCCAGGGCGCCGCAAAGCTTGAGGCGCCGGCGAATTGCTCGATGATCGCTCTGCTGACGAGGTCGGGAAGCCGCGGACGCTCGGCGCCGTTGACGACGACCAGGACGCCAAGCCCCAGCGCCGGGCTGATCGTCATGTCGGCGATAAACCCGGTCAGCGTGCCGCCATGGCCGAAGGTGCGCGCGCCGGCGATTTCGGTTTCCATGAAGCCATGCGCGAAATCCGGCGCGCCGTTGCGATCGCCGAACGCGCGCAGCC
>JBGSSK010000357.1:0-2614 GCA_041737095.1 Parvularculaceae bacterium
CTTGATGCGGCGGCGCGCGCCGCTGGCGACGCGCTCGCTACAGTCGTCCGGCCCCTCGATGTCGTCATTCTCGGCATGGGCGCCGACGGCCACACAGCGTCATGGTTCCCGAACGCCCCGGACTTGTCCGCGGTTCTTGCCGATGGCGCGCCGACGATCCTGCCGCTGCGCGCGGATCGCTCGGCGGTCACCGGCGCGCATGTCGAAAGACTCACGATGAGCCTTGCTGCGATCCGCGATGCGCGCCTTGTCGTCCTGCTGATCGCCGGCGAGGAAAAGCGACGCGTCTTTGAAGAAGCGCGACGGCCAGGCGCGGCGGCGTCGATGCCGGTCCGCGCGATCATGGCGGCGCGCGCCGATCTGTGGGCCTGCTGGGCGCCCTGAGGAGAAGAAATTGGCACGACTGAATGAGACTATCGATCGCGTCACCGATCGCATCCGCCGAAAATCGGCGCCGTCGCGCGCCGCCTATCTGCGTCAGATGCAGGCGGCGGCGAGCGACGGGCCGCAACGCGCAAGCCTGTCCTGCGGCAATCTCGCGCACGCCGCCGCGGCCTGCGCGCCGCACGACAAGAAGCTGATCGCCAAAGGCGGCGCGCCGAATGTCGGCATCGTCACCGCTTACAACGATATGTTGTCGGCGCACCAGCCGCTCGGCGCCTATCCCGACATCATCAAGAAGACGCTCAACGAAGTCGGCGCGACGGCGCAGATCGCCGGCGGCGTTCCCGCCATGTGCGACGGCGTCACGCAGGGCATGCCGGGCATGGACCTGTCGCTGTTCTCCCGCGACGTGATCGCCATGGCGACGGCGGTGTCGCTCTCGCACAATGTCTTCGATGCGGCGTTGATGCTCGGCGTCTGTGACAAGATCGTGCCGGGCATGTTCATCGGCGCCGCGCGGTTCGGGCATTTGCCGATCCTGTTCCTGCCGGCAGGCCCGATGCCGTCGGGCATCGCCAATGATGAAAAGGCGCGCGTCCGCCAGCTCTTCGCCGAAGGAAAGGCGACGCGCGATGAACTCCTCGCCGCCGAGAGCGCTTCCTATCATTCGCCCGGCACCTGCACGTTTTACGGCACGGCGAACTCGAACCAGATGATGATGGAAATCCTCGGCCTGCATCTGCCGGGGTCGGCCTTCGTCAATCCGGGAACGCCCTTGCGCGCGGCGTTCGTCCGCGAGACCGCCTTGCGCGCCGCCGCGACGACGGCGCTCGGCGACGCTTACATTCCGTTCTGCGATATCGTCGACGAGCGCGCGATCGTCAATGCGATCGTCGGCCTCCATGCGACCGGCGGTTCGACCAATCACGCCATCCACCTTGTCGCGATGGCGCGCGCCGCCGGTATCCTCATCGACTGGACGGATTTCAGCGATCTGTCGCACGCGACGCCGCTGCTCGCGCGCATCTATCCGAACGGATCGGCGGATGTGAACGCCTTCGACGCCGCCGGCGGCATCGGTTTCGTCATTCGCGAACTGCTTGATGCGGGCATCCTCCATGAAGACGTCACGACGGCGATGGGCGCCGGGCTTCGCGCCTACGCCGCCGAGCCGCATCTCGACCGCGAAGCGCTGTCATGGCGGCCGGCGCGCGCGGAGAGCGGCGACGCCTCGATCCTGAGGCCGATCCGCGACCCAGCGTCGCCGACCGGCGGGCTTGTCCTCCTCGACGGCAATGTCGGCCGCGCCATCATCAAGGTGTCGGCGGTGAAACCGGAGCGCCGCGTCATCGAGGCGCCGGCGATCGTCTTTCACAGCCAGAAGGAATTGTTGGATCGCTTCAAGGCGGGCGACCTCAATCGCGATTTCATCGCGGTTGCGCCCTTCCAGGGGCCGAAAGCCAACGGCATGCCGGAATTGCACAAGCTGACGCCGCCGCTCGGCGTCCTGCAGGACAAGGGGTTCAAGGTGGCGTTGGTCACCGACGGCCGGATGTCAGGCGCCAGCGGCAAGGTGCCGGCCGCCATTCACCTGACGCCGGAAGCGCTCGACGGCGGCGTCATCGGCAAGATCCGCGACGGCGACATCCTGCGTCTTGACGCCGACAAGGGCGCTCTTGACGTTCTTGTCGATGCGGAAACGCTCGCCGCAAGGACAGGCGCGGCGCACCATCTGTCTGAGGATCGCTGGGGAGCGGGCCGCGAATTGTTCGCCGGCCTGCGCGCGCTGGTCGGCTCCGCCGAGGAAGGCGCGATGAGTTTCAATCTGGAGGAGCGGCGTGACTGAGACCGTCCTCGTCGCGGATATCGGCGGCACCAATGCGCGTTTCGCGCTCGCGTCGATCGGCGACGGCTCCATCCGCGTCGGCGACATGCACGCCTTTCGCGCCGAGGATTACGAAACGATCCGCGATGCGGCCGACGCCTTCCTTGAGGCCGTCCAGGCGAAACCGAAGCGCGCCTGTTTCGCGGTCGCCGGTCCGATCACCGACGATGTCGTCGAGTTCACGAACTCGCCGTGGGTTCTCGACATCGCGAAGGTTCAAAAGCAGATGAAGCTCGACCGCCTGCTTGCGATCAATGATTTCGAGGCGCTGGCGGCGAGCGTCCGGCACCTGGCGCCGGCGGATCTGGCGCCGGTCAAGGCGGGCGCCGGCGACCCGGAAGCGCC
>JBGSSK010000409.1:0-4981 GCA_041737095.1 Parvularculaceae bacterium
CGGCGCCGAGGCCGCCGCGCGCCTTTTTTGGCTTTTATGCGCCGAACGCGCTCTGCTGGCCGCGCTTCAAGACCGGCGAGATCGTCTGGGTCGATCCGGCGCGCCCCGCCCGGCCGGGCGATGACGTCATGATTGCAAAAAAATTCGCGCGACGCGCCGGCGAACGCATCACAATCGCCGAGCTTGTCGAGCTTGATGCATCGACTTTGGGCATCAGGGAATACGGATCCGGCGCATTGCACATTTTATCCTTACACGGATTATCAAACCGGTTCGTAGTCGCGCGCGAACATTGAGTTCGTGATGTATTCAGAAATAGATGCTGGCGCTTTCATGCGCGCCGTCGCAATTCACCAGATCGACCTTTTTGCGGCGAATGCGCATGACGCCGTCCTCGTCGACAAGATCGTGCGCATAGGCGCCAGCATGGAAGCGCTGTGCGTCCCGGCGATATTCGACCATCAGAAATCTTGACGCTGCAGAGATTTCCCCCGACTTCGCGTCATGGCGGTCGACAATGACATTCGAAACGATGTGAACCGTCCGCGGAAACGGCTGCAGCGAAAAGGCGACCGGACTGGAGAACCGAGCGATCCGCACTTTTCTCAATAACTGATCTTCGTAGATCAGCGATACATGATCGAAAGGGTCAGGCTGTCCCGGCGTCGCCGGCGCCCAGTAGTCGCCATCATCGAGGAAAAGCGCGCTCCACTCCTCCCAGCGGCGCTCGTCAAGCAGGCGCGCCTCGTGGAACAGAAACTGTGAGACGCGGTTTTGCAAAGCGATATCGTCGGTCATTGCGTCTCTCTGGCGCAAACATAGTCTTTCCACGCCCTCCACTGATTGCGAAAGGCGAGATCGCTCGACCCTTTTGCATAGAGATGGCCCGCGTCGATCTGCTCGTCGCGCCCAAAGTCGCGATGCATCGGAACCCAGTCATTGCCCTGCGTCGTCAACCCCATCTGCTGTCGATAATACGCTTCCTGATCATCGGGGCCGACGAGGTTGGCCGATGAGTTGATGAGGTTGCAATAAAGAATCGATCGCCTCAGCAATTCGTCCGGCGCGCCCTTCAGCCGGAATGTCCAGGATTCGATGATCGTCCGGTCGACGGCGACAGGCCGCACGACGCGCATCGTCTGGATGGCGCCCTTGATTGTCACGCTCGGATAGATGACGGTATTGTGCCGATTGACGCTCATGATTTCCCTGAAACGCTCGGCGCCATAGACCGCTTCCATGCGTGCGTTGTAATCGGGAATGTCGGAATATTTCGCATGGATAGAGGTCTTGCCGCCGGAATAGCTGTGCCCGTTATCGAAGCAATGCAGGCCCATATCGTCGAAGAAACTGTAGCTCTCGGTAAAGGGCGCAATGATCTCGATTGCGGAAGGGGTCGGCGCGTCCGGCGCAAGTTCCCTTTTCGCAACCATACGTCCCGTCAGGCTTGACGATTGATGCGCGACCATCGGGTGCATCATGTCATTGAGGTTCTCGACGAAGAATTTCCAGTTGCTGTCATGCGCGTAGCGCAATACGCCGCCGGCGACTTCGAGCGCGCCGTCGGGCGCACGGTCGACCATGTTGTCAATCGACGAGGCTACGCCGCCGAGCCAGTCCGCAAGACCGGGACCGCCGCCGCTCAATCGCGCAAAAACAAAACCGCGATACGTCGCGACGCCCGGAACGCGCGCAATATTCGCTTCAGCGCCGCGTCGATCAAACCGCGTGCCGTCATAGCCGGCTTCCAGAGGAATGCCGATCAGCCTTCCATCAAGATCAAAACGCCAGCCATGATAACCGCATCTGAATTCCTTCACCTTGCCGCAGCGATCGCCGACAAGCGCCGCACCCTTGTGTGCGCAGCGGTTGAAGAGGACACAGATCTCGCCATTCGCCGCACGCGTCATCAGCACTGGCTGACGGCCGATCATCGTCGAATAATACGCGCCGGGATCCGCGACCTGGCTTTCATGGCCGACAAAAATCCACGCCTTCCCCCAGATACGCTCCATCTCGAGATCGAAAATCGCGGGATCAGTGTATACGGAGCGATGGACTCGGTCGGCCTCGACAAGCGCGCCGGCGTCAATTTTCTTTCGAACATTGTCAAACAGAACCGGCATTCATCGCCTCCGTTTCAAATGACCACTGAACCGACGCTGGCGCCCCCGCAGACATAGAGCGTCTGGCCCGTGACGAATCCGGCGTCCGGCGACAGGAAGAAAGCGACCGCATTTGCGACATCGCGAGGCGCGCCGATGCGGCCGACAGGGATCGCTTGCGAAAGCAATTCCCTGCGGGCGCTGCCGGCTGGAACAATATCGTGAAACATGTCCGTTTCGACGGGACCCGGCGCAACGCAGTTCGACGTGATCCCGGAAGGGCCGAGTTCAAGCGCCCAGGTCCTCAGCATGCCGATCATGCCGGCTTTCGTCGCGGAATAATTGCTGCGATTCTGAAGGCCTAGTGCGCCGCGCGAGGATATGCCGACAATCCGTCCAAATTGACGTCGCTTCATCGAGGGGAGGGCGGCCTGCACGAAAATCAGCATCGCCGCGAGATGAAGGTCGGTCAAATACGTTAGGTCGGACAGTCCAGCATCCTCAACCGGCGCCGGACGGATGACGCCGGCATTGTGCACAATCCGCAAGATTTCGCAGCGTCCGGCGATGTCAGCGGCGGCGACCGCCGCTTGCGTCCGGTCGGAAAGATCCGCGTTTACGAATGAAAGCCGCTCATGTGAAAATTCGGGCGGACGCCGGGCGATCGAAATGACGTTTGCGCCTTCGTCGATCAGGCGCGCGCAAATCGCGGCGCCGATGCCGGCGCTGCCGCCTGTGACGATGGTTGCGCCCGTCGAATAATTCATGCGTCGACCAATGCAAGGACGCGCAGCGGACTGCCCGATCCTTCCTTGATCTTCAGCGGCGCGGCGACGATCAACGCTCCGCGCGCCGGCAGCTGATCAAGATTTTTCAGGCATTGCAGCCCATATTTTCCTGCGCCATGCAACAATGTATGCGCCGGATAGGCGGGCTCGAACCCGCCGCCCTGCCCTGCATCCGTGCCGATCGTCTCAACGCCGAAGCCGAGAACATCGCGATCAATGAGATGGCGGATGGCGCTCGCATCGGGCCCCGGCGAATGCGCGCCATCGTCCTTCAAGTTGAGGTAATTCTTCCAGTCGCGCTTTGACCAGTCAGTGCGAAAGAGAACCCACCAGCCCGCCGGAATGTCGCCATGGGCATTTTCCCAGGCCTTGAGATGCGCTGCGGTCAGGATGAAATCCGGGTCAGCTGCAACCTCGCGCGAAAAATCGAGTACGCAGGCGGGCCGGACGAAATCGCCGGGAGGCAACGTGTCGACCGACGCGTTCGAAAGATCCTTTCCGGTCACCCAATGCACCGGTGCATCAAAATGCGTGCCGGTGTGTTCATTGCAACTGAAATTGCGCCAATACCATGCAGGGCCGCGTCCGTCATAATGCGAGACCTCTTCGATTCTGAACGGCGCGCATTGGCCGAACATTTCGGGCAGCACAAGCACCGGAAATTCAGGGTCGAGCGTGTGGGTCAGATCAATCGTCTGCACACCGCCGGAAACAAGGGCGGTCGCGAATTTCGATACAAGCATCATTTCTCACTCCCATTTTCACGATTGTTTTCAGATCGTCCGAACATATCCATCTGCGGCGCGCCAGATGGAAATGCCGACAGCACGCCGCGGCCGCAGGAATCAAGACCGACAGCGATCCGCACTGCGCCGCCGTCTCCGACCGCTGGTGCGAGATGCGCTGTCGCGACAATCCCCGGCGCAAGCCGGACGGTCCCGATTCGCCACGGCAAACGGGCGCGGAACCAATCGCTGAATGTCGTATGAAGAGCCGCTGCAGCCAACAATTCGGCCGCAGGCGAGATCGGCGTCCAGACAAGATCGTCCGCCCAGCAGTCGCGGCATCGCTCACGTGGCGGCCAGCAATAAGAACCGCACGCGGCGCAGCACTGGATTTCCAGGCGACCGCTTGCGGCGCGCGTATTGAACGCCGCTACCGGATCAACAATCTCTGCATTGCGATCAGCCACTTGCGTTTCCAGACGCCAAAATCGCGGCCGCGGAGCAGACGCCGCGATCATAATTGATCATGCCAAAGCCGGACACAACGCCGACGCGCGCATTGCTTACGGAGCCGCCGATCGTTTCGCCGGTCAATTGCCGCAACGCCTCAACGAGGCCAAGATAGCCGCCAGCGGCGCCCGCCTGCCCGACCGACAATTGTCCGCCCGAAACATTATGCGGAAAATCGCCGTCAAATGTCATCGAGCGGCTGCGAATGAAGTCCTTCGCCTCACCCTTGTCGCAGAAACCGAGATCCTCGATCTGCATCATCGAGATAACTGGATAATCATCATAGGTCTGCAGAAAATCGACCGCGTCCGGCGCTATGCCGGCCATCGACCACAACTCGTCCTTGTCAGCCGCCCATCCGCCGCGAAGCTGAACCGGATCGCTCGCGAACGCATTGTGGCGTTCGATCGTGGAAAGGATTCTGACGAACGGCAGACCGAGCGAGCGCGCCGTTTCCTCGCGCAAGACGAGGTAGCCTTCGGCGCCCGCACAGGGCATCACGCAGTCGAACAAATGAAGGGGCTCCGCAATCGGCCGCGCAGCAAGATACGTTTCCATCGTCAGCGGCTCGGTCAGCAGGGCCGACGGATTGCTCATCGCATTCGTGCGTTGAGCGATGCAGAGCCGCCCGAAATCCTCGCGTGTCGCTCCATACGCTTTCATATAGGCGTCGGTGATCAGGGCGAACGGCGCATTCGGACCCGCCTGTCCATAAGGGAAACTAGCCTGTTTCGAAAACCGGCTGAAGTTTTCAACGAGCGCCTCGAATGAATGCTTGGCGTTGGTCTCGCCCGCGACGCACGCGACGATTTCCGCGTCGCCTGCCTGCACCGCCCGCGCCGCCCGGCGCAGC
>JBGSSK010000428.1:0-12277 GCA_041737095.1 Parvularculaceae bacterium
TCGAACGCGACAAATGCCGTATTCTTCTTCATGGCTCGTCTCCCATGCCTGAGGCTCTGATCGGCCAACCCGATCAACCCTCGACACTGGCATGTCGCGAGACGAGCCGCCTTCAAAGCCGGGACGGACATGGGGTCTCAAAGAAGCGCTCGATATCCGCGCAGACGAAGTCTCTGAACAGCCTGCTGCCCGCGTCAGTCAAAACGGCGACAGCGCCTGCGGATTATGGCTCGGAGGCCATTTCCGCTCGTGGGTCCGAGTGCCCTGCTACTGAGGTTCTCCTCCAAGGGGATTTAGAGTCCGGCCCGAACTGAGCGCCTCAGTTCCCTCATAGGCCAAGCTTGCGGCCACATAAATGATGATTGCGACCGCTGCCCAGATGATCCATCGGCGCCGATTGATGACTCGGGCGATCAGGCTTGCCGCGACGGCCATCAGTGCAATTGAGAAAGCAATGCCAATGGCGAGCGCGGCAAGATCACCATGAGCGATCGCCGACACCGCAAGGACGTTGTCGAGCGACATGGAGAGGTCGGCGGCGGCGATCTGCAGAAACAGAAGGCGGGGGCTTTCTTCGTGAGCCTTGTCTGGCGAAAGCGCTCTCTGTGACTGTTGCCGGCTCAGGGGATGTCCCGCGGTTTCAGACGCCAGTTTCCATGCAACCCAGAACAACAGCGCGGCCCCCGCCAGATTGACGCCAGGCAGGGCGAGCAGACTGCCGGCGCCGACGGCAAAAGCGATGCGAAGGGCGATCGCCACCGCAATCCCTGCCGCAATCATTTTCCGTCGGACCGGTCCTGCCGGCGCGCGTGAAGCGACCGCGCCGATAACAACGGCGTTATCCCCCGCCAACGCCAGATCGACCATGATGATCTGGAGAATCGAAGCGACCTGCTGTCCAATCATGGGAACTGCGTCTTGCATTTTTCCGTCCCGATTTTTTATTGGCGCGTAATCACGTCAGACCAAGCTCTTAGCGCGGTCATATGCGCCCGCCCCGATCGCCCTTAAGTCCAATCAGGGCGATATCGAACACCGTTTGTCGGCCATCCGGCCGGCTTTTTCCCAACTTATCGCGCTGCGTCGCCAGCGGCGCGTGCAGTGGCGCCGAAGAACGCGACAAGAGCGCCGACCGAGATCGGCCAAGTTGCCGTGCAAACGCGTATTGTTTTCAGGCCCAGGTCGGGAGCGGCGCCGTCTGCGCAATGCGGCTGAAACAAGAGAACCGCGAAACCGATCGCGGCGAGCGCGCAAAGCGACTCGAGCCGTAGCGCGGCGGAAAACGGATTTCGCGGGTCCATTTTGCGGCTCACGTTTCGGATCAGCGTCGTTGAGCGGCGAAGCGCCTTTGTCGACGTCGCGATCGCTGCAATTGCGACCATAAAGGCCGCTCCGGCGAAGGTCACCGGATCGACGCCGCCGAGCAGCGTTTGAATTGAGGTCGCAGCGCCGGCGGCGCCAGATATTTTTTCAAACAAGACAAGCAGCGGCGCAAATATCACGAGAGCGGCAAGGTCGATCAGCACTGCGACAATCCCAGCTTCGATCAGGCGAAACATGTCAACGCGCCCTTTCTCCGGTCATCGGGATGCGCTCTTCAGCAGCGCCAGCAAGGCGGCGAGAATGGTCTTCGGCGACGGCGGGCATCCTGGAACATGGACGTCAACGGGGATGATTTTTGCGACGGCGCCGATGACAGCGGGGCTTTTCGCGAAACACCCTCCATCTTTCGCGCAGTCGCCATTGGCGATCACCCATTTCGGGGCCGGCATCGCCTCATAGGTCGCAATCAAGGCGTCATGCATATTCTTTGTCACCGGCCCCGTCACCAGCAGCACATCCGCGTGCCGCGGCGAAGCGACGAAGCGAAGGCCGTAGCGTTCAAGATCGTAATAGGGATTGTTCAGCGCGTGAATTTCAAGTTCGCAGGCGTTGCAGGATCCCGCATCGACATGCCGGATCGATAGGCTGCGCCCGAGCCTTGCATGCGCGTGGAAGTCAACCGCCTCAGCGATTTCTTTCTCAAAATCGGCCACGCGCTCCGGCGGCGGCTCCGTCGCCGCGTTCCTGAGCACGCCTTCCAAAATAAGTCTGCGCATTAAAGAGCGCCTTTATAAATCGTGCCCGGAATAAGAGCAGTTGAAAGATTTGTTGCAGAGCGGAAAATCCGCGATGATATTGCCTTCGATGGCGGCCTCAATAAGCGGCCATTGGAACCAAGACGGATCGCGCATATGGCAACGCTCGATATTTCCGTCCGGCGAAATTCGCATCGATGCAAAGATGTCGCCGCGAAAACCCTCGACGATCGCCGCTCCTTCCCGCGCCTCGCTGACGGGCGGCGCATCGACGTGCTGCCGGCCGCCGGGAAGCCCGAGAATGATCTGGCGAAGGAGCTTCAGGCTTTGCCGGATTTCGAGAATCCGAATTCGAACGCGCGCGTCGACGTCGCCCGCCGACAGAACCGGCGTCTCGAAAGCGAGGCTGTCATAAGGCGGGAACGGATACGCCTTGCGGGCGTCGAAAGGGCGTCCTGATGCGCGCCCGACATAGCCCCCGGCGGCAAAGCGCGCGACGAGCGCCGCCGAAACTTTGCCGGCAGTCCCCGTCCTGTCCTGCAAGGACGAGGTTTCCTCATAGGTTTCATAGAGGAGATCCAGTCGGCGATCGATCCGGTCGGCAAGCTCGCGAATCCCCTCAAGCGCGCCGGCTGTTTGCAACGAATGCACACCGCCGGGAATGACGACGCCTCGCATCAGGCGGCTGCCGAACGCGGCTTCGGCGGCGCGCAGGACCTCTTCGCGCAACATCGCGCAATGCGCGTGGATAAGGGAGAACCCAGCATCATTGCAGACTGCGCCGAAATCCCCGAGGTGATTGGCGATACGCTCCATTTCGAGCGCAAGCGCTCGAAGCCACTCAGCCCGCGGCGGCGCTTGGAACTCCAGGGCAGCTTCGACAGCTCGGCAATAGGCGATCCCATAGGCGACAGTGGTGTCGCCGCTGATCCGCTCGGCGAGCGCGAGCCCGGCCGCAAGGTCAGCCCCGATCATCAGACGCTCGACGCCTTTGTGCGCATAGCCGAGGCGCATTTCGAGCCGAACGACGGTCTCGCCGGAGGCCGTGAACCGAAAATGACCCGGCTCGATCGTGCCGGCGTGGACGGGACCAACCGCGACCTGATGGAGATCGTCGCCCTCCGCTTTTAGGAAAGCATAATTACGTGCAGCCGCGCGCGCCGCGTCCCCCCATTTTCCGTGGTCGAGCCATGGTCGCGCATCCGGAGCGCTTTCAGGCGTCAGCGCCCAGAGATCTTGCATAGCGCGTTCAAGCCGGATCGCTGGCGCGTGCACGCGGCCGACCGACGGAAAGCGATTGTCGGGACATGGCAGGGTAAAAATGCCGATTTCATCCGAGGTCTCGTCCCGAAGCGCCATATGCGCGGCGCGCGGCTCACCCCAGAGCGCGCAAAGAGACCAACGTCCAGACGCCAGCTCGCCTGCCGCGAAGGTCCAGGCGTCACGATCAATAATCGCGCGCGGCCAAGGCCGCGCCTTCGCCGTCACGACGCCGCCCGAATACGCAAGATCTATAAGCGACGGCATGGCGATTCCTTTCGGGACCTATCCAAGGATTTGCGCGACATGTTGAAACCATTCAACCACCGGGTGGGGCAGGTAGATCCCGGCGGCGAGCACCAGTCCAAGATGAATGACGAACGGCAGGTAGGAGGCGTCGGCCTTGGCGACGCTCTGGCTGGGTTCGCCGAAGGCCATGTCAATTACGCGCAGCATCAGGGCGCCGAAAGCGACGATGAGCCCAAAGACAAACAGCAGCGCCAGCAGCGGCGCGCGCGCGAATGTCGACGTCGTAATCAGAAACTCGCTCATGAAGATGCCGAACGGCGGCAGACCGGCGATCGCCGCCACGCCTATCAGAAGTCCCCAGCCAAGCAGCGGATGGCTTTGCGTGAGGCCGCGAATGTCGGCGATACGCTGCGAGCCTTTGATTTGGGAGATCAGCCCCACCATATAGAAAATGCCGGATTTCGTCAGACTGTGCATGGTCATGTGGAGAAGGCCGGCGAAATTCGCGATCGGCCCGCCCATACCGAACGCGAAGACGATGATGCCCATGTGCTCTATCGAGGAATAAGCGAACAGGCGCTTGATGTCGCGGCGTCGGTACAACATGAATGCCGCAAAGATCAGAGACAGAAGGCCGAGGCTGACCATCAAGGGTCCGGGCGAAATCGCGGCCGGGTTTGCGGCCATCAGCATCTTGAAGCGAAGAACGGCATAGAGCGCTACATTGAGAAGAAGCCCGGACAGGACGGCTGAAATCGGGGTCGGTCCTTCTGCATGCGCGTCCGGCAACCAGGCGTGCATTGGCGCAAGACCAACCTTTGTTCCGTATCCGAGCATCAGGAAGACGAACGCAACGTTAAGGAGCGCCGGATCGAAAGCCGCCGCGTTCTCCATCAGCTTAGTGATCACCATCGCGTCATAGCCCTCGCCGATAACAGGCTGCGCGGCGAGATAGACAAGGATCGTTCCGAACAGCGCAAAGGCGATACCGACGCTGCCAAGAATGAAATATTTCCAGGCGGCTTCGAGCGCTTCCGGCGTTAGGTAAAGGCCGACCATCACGACCGTCGACAGCGTCGCCAGTTCGACCGCGACCCACATCAGACCGATATTGCTCGAGATCAGAGCCAGATTCATGCCGAACATCATCAGCTGATACATGCCGTGGTAAAAACGCAGACGCAGCGGCGACAGACGGCCCGTCTCAAGTTCATGCGTGATATAGCCGCCGCTAAATACGCTGGTCGTCAGGCCGACGAAGGTATTGAGCACGATGAAAACAATATTGAGATCGTCGATGAAGAGATAATGTCCGGCCTCCGGGCGCTCGCCGAGCAGAATGACGAGCGCCGCGCCGAAGGTCGCGAGCGACGCCAGCGTGTTGACGAACGCCGCAAAGCGATTTCCCGGGAGTATAGCGAGCAGCATCGCGGCGCCGAGCGGACACGCAAGGACAGCGGTGAGCGGGTCAAGTCCTTCGATCATCGCCGGTCGCCTCTGAACTCGTCGAGCGCGCCGACATCGACCGAGTCAAACCGCTCGCGGATACGGAAGAGGAACGCGCCAATGACGATGAAGGCGACAAGCACCGAAAAGGCGACGCTGATTTCGACAACGAGCGGCATTCCCTTGGCGCCCGTTGCGGCGAGAACGAGACCGTTTTCGAGCGACATGAAGCCGACGATCTGGCTGACGGCGTTCCGTCGCGTCACCATGACGAGGAGCCCCAGGAGCACCACTGAGAGCGAGAAGGCCAGATCCTCTCGAACCAGCGGATCGGCTTCGCTCGTCACATTGAACATCAGCGCCATTGAAAGCGCGACGAGACCCATGCCGGCGACCATGGTCTGCCCGACGCCGACGGCAGTTTCGATATCCCGTTGAACGCCGAGCTTGACGATCATCCGGTGCAGCGCCAGCGGAATGATGATCGCCTTGAACAGGAGCGCGATCGCAGCGGTCACATAGAGATGCTCGGCGCCTTGTATATAGGCTTGCCAGGCGACAGAGGCGGCGAGCACGAGCGCATGCAGCGTGAACATGTTGAGGAGCGCGAACAGGCGGTCCTGATAAAGCATCATGAAGCTGACAAGCACGAGTCCGCCGGCCAGAAGATGCGCGATATCAAGGGCGAGCGCTGAATGCATTAGAAACGGCCTCCGGCGAACAGGAGGAGCGCCCCGAGAAAGCCGAGCATAAGCGCCGCGCCGAGGAAATCGGGCACACGGAAGACGCGCATCTTCGCGGTCGCCGTTTCAAAAAGGGCGAGGAGACCGGCAGCTGCGATCAGCTTGCCCAAGTATAAGACGATGCCGAACGCATTGCGCGCCGCGCCGGCGCCATCGCCGGCAAGTCCCCACGGGACGAAAATCGCGCCAATGAGGGAGACATAAAGCAATAGTTTGAGGAAGGAGGCGAACTCGATCATTGCGAGGTGGCGCCCCGAATATTCCAGAACCATCGCCTCATGCACCATGGTGAGCTCCAGATGCGTCGCGGGATTGTCGACCGGAATCCTCGCATTCTCCGCGATCGCCACCATGATCAGCGCAAACATGGCCAGCGCGAGCGACACCCTGAGGCCGACCGCTTCTGAGGTCATGAAGGCGGCGACGCTGGAGAGCTCGGTCGAACCAGCGACGAGCGCCACCGTGAAAACCGCGAGCAGCATCGCCGGTTCAGCGAAGGCGGCGATCATCATCTCGCGGCTGGAGCCGATGCCGCCAAAGGCGGTCCCGACATCCATCCCGGCAAGCGCCAGAAAAAATCGCGCGCTCCCGAGCAGCGCCACGATGACAATCAGATCGGCGCTCCAACTAAACATGAGACCGGTGCGGAAAGTCGGCGTCAGCGCCGCAGCGACCCACGTCGCCGCGAAAATCAAGTAAGGCGCCGATCGAAATATCCACGACGCATTGTCTGCAATGACCGCTTCCTTGCGCATCAGCCGGAAGAGATCCCGGTACGGCTGGAATATCGATGCGCCGCGCCGCCGGGTCAGGCGCGCCTTCATCTTGCGGACAATGCCCGTTAATAATGGGGCCAGCGCCAGCACGAGCAACATCTGGAACCCCTGAAACAGGAATTGCTCTGCTATGACCATGCGGCGAGCCCCAGGAGCAAGAGGACCAGCGTCGCAAAGACGAGGCTCAAATAGCGGCGAATGGTAAGAAACTGCAAAGCGTTGAGCTTTTCCGAAATCGCGTTGATGACAGCGGCGATACGACCGTAAATTGCGTCCCAGACCAGATCGCGCAGACGGAGCGCGAAGCTCGCCGGTCGCTGATCGCCGGGTGACGGCATGTCGACGGTTTCCGCCGCGCGAAATGCGATGCGTCCGAGCGTGTTGCGGATCGGCTGCGAAAAGCTCGCGCCGGAATATTGCGTCTGCGGACCCGTCGGCTCGAAACCGCAAGCCCAGGCCGGCGACCGCCTGTAAGCGTGCGAAGCCGAAAGCCGGCTAACGTAAGCTGCAAGGCTCGCTGAAAGCGCAATAAATCCGAACAGCAGCAGCGGATTATAGGAGCTTTGCGTTGCATTGATTGGAATGACGGAGAGCCAGTCATTGCCGCTTTGCGGCGCCAGCGGCGTCCCAAGGATCGAGGTTGCGACTGGCGCGAGGGCGTCGAGAACAATGCCGGGAACGACTCCGAAGACGACGCAAAGCGCCGCCATCAACCCGATCACGCCAAGCGACCAGCCGTCTGGATCGCGTGCTTCGATCGCGTGGTCGCTGCGCGGTCGCCCGAGAAAAGCAACGCCGTAAAGGCGGACAAAACAGGCGGCGGCGAGCGCGGCGGCGAGCGCCAGCAACGCGCCGACCATCGGCGCCAGGATCTTGAGGCCCAATTGCGGCAAGTCAGGGCTTTGCAGCACCGCCTGAAAGGCGAGCCACTCCGACGCGAAGCCATTGAGCGGCGGCAAAGCCGAGATCGCCACGCACCCGACGAGAAACAATGGCGCCAGCTTGCGCATGCGATGGATGAGACCGCCCATCTGCTCGATATCGCGGACGCCTGTCGCGTTCAGCATCGAGCCGGCGCCGAAGAAAAGCAGCCCCTTGAATATCGAATGATTGACGACATGAAAGAGCGCTGCGGCAAAGGCGAGCGCCGCTGGCGCCGCCATGCCGTTCGCCTTGAACGCCATGGCGAAGCCGAGCATCGCAAAAATGACGCCGATGTTTTCAATCGTCGAATAAGCGAGCAGCCGCTTGATATCGCGCTCCATCAAGGCGTGAAGAATGCCGAGAACAGCGGTCGCGCCGCCGATCAGCATCACCGGCGCGGCGATTGACCAATCGCTGACGCCGACGAGATCGAAGGCGATGCGAATAAAAGCGTAGACGGCGACCTTGGTCATGACGCCGCTCATCAACGCGGAAACATGACTGGGCGCTGCCGGGTGCGCGAGCGGCAGCCAGACATGAACCGGCGCAAGGCCAGCCTTTGAGCCTGTCCCAAGCAGCGCCAGCAGAATGACCGCGCCGCCAAGCGCGGCGCCAAAGTCGCGCGAGCGAATGTCGTCGAAGAGATAGCCGCCGTCCGTGCCCGCCAGCAGGCCGAAGACGAACAGCAGCGCAAGTGTTCCAAAGCTCGCCATCGTCAAATAGACATAGGCGGCGCGCCGGTTCTCTCGCTCGTGATGATGCGCAAGAACAAGCGCGAACGACGTCAGCGACATGAATTCCCAGGAAATGAGGAAGGTGAACGCATCGTCCGCGAGCACGACGAGATTCATGCCGGCGAGAAAGGCGGGATAGAACGGCAAAATCCGGTGCGGCTCGCTTTCGTGCCGGCCATAGCCGACGGCGAAGAGGCTCGCCGCCGCCGCGCCGAAATTGATCACAGACAGAAAAAACGACGACAGCGCATCGATGCGAAAATGCGCGCCGAGCCAGGGAATGCCGATCGGCAAATGGACGAGAACAGGGTCGCTACCGCCTAGCAGCGCCGCGATAGAGAGGGCGAACGTCGTGCCGGCAATACCCGCGTTGGCGATATAAAGAACAGCAGAGGCGCGCGGCCGCGAGGCAACTGCTACGCTTATGAAGGCCAGCACGAGAAAAGCGGCTACGCAGTAAAGCTGTAAGACCGCTGCGTTCATGGAGTTGGCGCCTTGTCGACACCCGGCCCAAGGCTCGGCGGCGCCCCTTCCGCCGGCGTCTTGAGCCGAACGCCCCTTCCCCCTCCCGGACTAGGCGCGCCGTCCGCCAGGAGGTCAATGCCGGCGAGATCGAGCGCGCCGATGAGTTTCATCAGCGAATCGACATTTCCGCGGATCATGTCTTCGCTCGCTTCCATCCGCTGAACGGTCGGGACCGAAAGCCCCGACAGCTCGGCGAGCTTCTTTTGCTCGATGCCGAGAAGCGCCCGGGCGGCGCGCAATTGCGCGGACGTGATCACGCGGCCGGCCTCTCCGTTAGCCATTAAATATCGCACTTGAGATATGCTAAGTTAGTGTCTAGTGTCAATAACTGATATCTGAGATATCATCGCAAAAATCAGCCTGACCGAAGCGCCAACGGGCGCCGGCATCTTCGAGGACGCCCAAAACCCATGATTTCACTCGCGGCGCTCGACCACGAATTCGGTGCGATCAAGGTCTATCGCGACAAGCGGACCGGCGATCTCACCTTTCTGCAGGGCGGATGTTTTCAGACGAAAACCGACCGCAACGGCGTCAGCCTCGTGACCTATGTTCATGCGCTTTTCGGTCTGGTCGTGCAGGCGAAAGCGCAAAGAGTATTGATGCTCGGCTGCGGCGGCGGAAGCCTTGCTTCAATGCTGGCGAAGACCGGCAAGCGCATTGTTGTCGTCGATATCAACCCGGTCGCGATCGAAATCGCCAGCCAGCATTTCAGTTTGCCGGACAGCGTCGAATGTCACGTCGAGGACGGCGCTGAATTTCTAAAAGGCGAATGCGGCGAATTCGACGCAATTATCATGGATGCCTATTGCGGCGATCGGATCCCGGATCATCTGCGCTCATCTGAATTCCTGCGATTGTCCAGATTGCGTCTTGCAAGCCCGCATGGGTGCTTTCTCGCGAATATCCATGTGATCGATGACGACGATTCGGCGGCGCAAGACTACGCCCAGGTTGCGCGCGAAGTCTGGGGGAGAGTACGGATTCTTGATGCGCCGCGCGCTACATATCGAAACGCCATCGTCGCCGCTGGCGCGGTCGGCATGTTGCGCCCGCCCGCGCTCATGATGTCGCCCGCCAGAGAGGCTGCGGCGGTTGCAGAAGACCTCGCAAAGGCGCGATTCTTTGATGTCGCATCAGGCGCCGATCCGCCGCCGGAAGGAAAACGATAATGCGCGACCTCGATCATGACCCCGGCGGACGTGACGTTGAAAACCATCCAGAGGCAATCAAGACTGCGCGGCCGGACAAACGCCCTAATCGGCGAACGGCTTTTGGCCGTGCGCTTCGCTTGCGGTGCCCCAATTGCGGCCGCGGAAATATCCTTCATTCCTATTTGAAGCCGGTGGCCGCTTGCGAAAATTGCGGGGAGCCATACGGACATATCCGGTCCGATGATGCAGCATCGTGGCTGACGATCCTTGTTGTCGGCCATATTCTGGTTCCAATCATGGTCGCAGTTGAGAGCGCCGATCGATTCCCGCAAGGATTCTCGATGGCGTTTTGGCCAATCGCCGCCGCGGTGCTGACAGCGTTCGTCCTGCCGCGGGCGAAAGCGCTGATCATGTCGATCATCTGGTTCGAAAAGGCGCCAGGATCGGAAGTGACCGGATAGGCTTGCGCGTCTGCCGCCACATTCTCGCAAGAGAGCAATCGCCCGCTCGTGAGACGGAAATTGAGGTGGACTTTATTCCGTGACCTGCTCGGAAATTGAAGGAAATCGTTCGGCCGGCCCCTCGCAGTGTGCAATCATCGACAAGGCAAATTCGATCTCGAAGCCGAACTTCATCTCCTCGATCGCGGACAGGATCGAGTGCGTCGCTAAAGCGCTGTACGACCCAGTGGTGCAGGTGCGCGCCCTTTAAGGTCAGCTTTCTGCGACTTCGGATCCAGCATGCCCTCATATCATTTTTGTCGAATTTTGCGACATAGGCTTCCGCCGCTCACCGTCGGTGATCAAGGAGCGGTATGCCAAGGCGCTTGGCTTTGTCGGCGAGGTTGTCGGTGGCGCCCGAGCCCGGGGAAGGCCACGAGGCCGATCGGGAGCGTTTCGAGGAGCGCATCATTGCGTTTGAACGGGGCGGCCTTGCCTTGACGGATCCAGTCCAGCTTGAAGACGAGCTGCGCAACCTTGCGATTATCGGCCTAGGCGCTCGAGATTTTCTCAGCGCCGCGCGGCGTTCCTCCGTAAACGAGAACCATGTCGGCGTGCCTGGCATGCACGCGGTCGAGCGCCGCCCAGATACGTCGATGGTCGTTGCGGTCGACGCCGCCAGCGAACGCGATTTTCGTCCCAGCGGGCGTCAGCGGTTCGATTTCGGCGCGGCGTTTGGCAGCGATGAAGTCACAACTGTCGATGATTGCGGCGGTCGCCTTCAAGGCGCGTGTCGGCAAGCGTCGTGACCAGCGCATCGACCGTGTCGGCGACGGCGCCCTGCAGCGGTCCGGCTTCTGGCAAGGGCCGCGGGTCAGGTTCGTCGCTTCCCGAACGCCAGCCAAAGAGCTGCAATTCGTGGAGCACTTGCGCGGTCGCCGACTCGGCGGGCTCGATGTCGTCGCGGTTGCGTTCGTCGTTCATGATGGCCTCCTCATCGTCCCCGCGCGGGAGCGCGCGGGGCTCTTGTGAAGCGACCACCAGCCGGATCCGGCGCGCGGCCCGCACCCACTCGGGCCGGAGCGCAGCCGAGGACGCCGGAACGGGGATTTCTTGTCTCGCGAGGAATGGCGGCTCGTCACAGTCGCCCGCGCGCAGCGCGACTGAGAACACTTCCGCCAGGGGAAGAAATCCTCGGGCCGGCGTTGCGGGACGCACGGCGCATCCGGCACTCTCGCCCGAAACTGGAGCCCCGTGCTCGCGCGCATCGGACAGCTGAGACCATCTTTGACGATGGCGTGACGACCGTCAGCGCTCGTTATCGGCCCGAGCGCTGAGGAAGCGCTGTCGATCGTCGGCGGTGAGCTGGTCGGCTAGATACGCCGCGAGCTGGAGCTTAATCTGCGAATCAAACCGAAGAAGCGGCTCGTTCGCGAAAAGCCTGACCCTCTGGCGATCCCGGCGTCGCCGAACGTGACGTGGTCGATGGACTTCATGGCGGACCAGCTCGGCGACGGGCGTTCCTTCCGGACGCTGAACGTGCTCGATGACTTCAACCGCGAAGGACTCGCCATCAAGGTCGACGCGTCCCTGCCGGCCCTGCGTGTCGCCCGCACGCTCGACCGGATCATCGAATGGCGCGGCAAGCCGAAGAGCATTCGGGTCGACAACGGCCCCGAATATGTCAGCGGAACATTGCAGACATGGGCGAAGAAGCGAGGGATCGCGCTCACCTACATCCAGCCCGGCAAGCCGCAGCAGAACGCCTATGTCGAACGCTACACCCGGACCGTCCGCCAGGAATGGCTCGGGCAGCACATCTTCGCGACCATCGAGGAGGCGCGCGATTACGCCACCAGATGGCTCTGGACTTACAACAATGAGCGACCCAACATGGCCAATGGCGGATTGACGCCGGCCCAGAAACTGAAAAACGCCGCGTGAAGTC
>JBGSSK010000441.1:0-4420 GCA_041737095.1 Parvularculaceae bacterium
CGCGAACAGGCGGCCGTTGGCGGCGACGACGCCGAGAAACTTCGCGGTCAGCGGCGCGACGCCGGCCTTGCCCGCTATCGCCGCGATCGCGCGGCTTTTGTCGTCGACGCCGTAGACCGGGCTTTTGAGGAAGCTGCGAAAATCCGCCGACGCGCCGATCGCCGCGGTGAGGCCGGCGAGGTCGCTTTCGACGCGTTCCAGGGTGTTTTCTTCAAGCGCCAGATCGAACAGCGCCTCGGCGTAACGAAGCGCGGCGCCCGAGATCATCGGCGAGGAGGCGGCGTCCGAAGACATGAGGGCTTCAAGGCTCCTGTCCGGTCCGGCGTCTGTCGACACCTAACTTATTGAATTTACGGCGAATTTCGGAGCCAAATCTGCGTGCGCATCCAGCCCCTCGACGCGAATTGCGACGCCGTTAGCATGGCCCTCGCGGCGACGCAACATCGCCTGCTGCGGCGGAATGGCTGGGAAGGTCGGGATGTCAGCATAAGCTGGAGACGGTGGAGCAGTCTCGCCAGCGACTGTTGTTTGTCTCGGGTGCGCCCCGCCCCGGCGCCGGCGTCGCAAGGGCCTGCTCCCGGGTGTTCAAAGGCTAGCTCCCCGCGCGCGCCCAAGAATGTTCATCGTAAAGTTCCGCGCGCGCCGCACTCCAATTCGCCCCTACCGAAAGGCGGATTTTGACGGCAGGCGGAATTTTACGGCGTCATCGCGATGACGGCCTCGATGAACCATTGCGGCTGAACAATGCAAACGGCGGCGCGCGCGTCGCGTGACATCGGCAATGTTCATGCAGCGCGGAAAGATCGTTCCGGCGTTTTTCGCGTTCGGGCGAGGGATTTTGGAAAATCAAGGGGCCGATCCGCGTCTCCGCCATGACGTTTTCTTAATTCAATCTAATGCAATCGCTGCGCCGCCCAAGCTTGCGCGTTGAATTACATCGCGTTTCCAGCCTGATTAAAAGCATTACTCCGTACACTGCCTATATATATAGTAATGCCATCTGTCGGATTTCGACCGGCAATCATTACCATAAGGAGATTTTACGACTTTTAAGGTGTCGGCCGAAAGGACCGTTCATAGACCTTCGCGCTCATTGCCACGTGGAGGTTTCAGTAGTGCTTTTTCATCCTGTGGGGGATATTGCAAAAATCACCGCCATCGCATTGGTTGCGGCGGCATCATTCATTCAACCTTTGGCGCCGGCTTACGCAGCTGCGCCGGGGCCCGTCGCCTGCGCCGGAGCGCGGGCGCCGACAACGCCGCTCGGCTCGCACCATTTTGCGAGCCTTTCCAAGCTTGATGCGATTGCGCCGGCGAATTCGGGCGTTGCGGCGGTTCGCTCCGGCGCGTGGTCGGATGCTGCGACCTGGGGCGGCAAGACGCCGTCAGGCCGCATCATCATCCCGCGCGGCGTCGGCGTCGTCTTCGACCTTGCGAACAGCCCGACCTACAAATCCGTGCGGGTCGAGGGATGCCTTGAGCTTTCGAACCGCGTCAGCAGTCGTCTGAATACGGAGTTTGTCTATGTTGCACCAAACGGCGAGCTGCTTGCGGGGACGCAATCATCGCCGGTTCCGGCGACAGTCACGGCGGAAATCACGTTCGCGGATCTCGGCCCGATCGACGTCAGGGTCGACCCGACGCTTGTCGGCAAAGGGCTTGTTTCGGCTTCGCGCATCCGCCTCTACGGCGCCCTGAAAGCGCCGCGCGCCAAGGTTTCATCGGCGCCGAAGAGCGGTTCGGCGGTCATTCAGCTGGCTCAGGCGCCGACCGGATGGCGCGTCGGCGACCGTGTCGTCGTCGTCGGAACGCGCTGGATCAAGCAACAGACGCAATTGAAAGTCGTGCTGTCGAGCCCGACGGAAGACGAGGTTCGCTATGTCAAGTCGATCAGCGGGACGACGCTGACGCTCGATTCGCCACTCGCCTTCGATCATCCCTCGCCCGATCCGTCGGTCGCCACCTATGTTGTCAACTATTCAAGGAACATTCGCCTTGCGACCGTAAACGGCGCGACCTTGCCCAACAGCCAGCGCGCGCATTCGATGTATATGTCGCCAGAGACGACGATCCAGGGCGTCGAATTTTTCGAAATGGGGCGTACGGATAAGTCGATCAGGTCCCTCGACGTCGCCGGTTTGACGACGCCGACGGCGACATCGAACGTCAAGGGGCGCTATCCGTTGCATCTTCACCAGTCCGGATTCGCCGCCGACGATGTCGCGCCGATCGTTCGCGGCGCGGCGATATGGGGCTCGCCGGGCTGGGGCGTCGCGCAACATGCCGGCAACGCATTCATCCTGCAGAGCAACACCTGGAACACGTTCGGCGCAGGCTTTGTCGCCGAGAGCGGCAATGAGACCGGCGCATGGGTCGAGAACGCCGCCATCAAGGGGATCGGCGTCAATCATATCGTAAAGGACGTCGGCGACGTTTCGGCCTATGACCTTGGCCGCACCGGCGACGGATTCTGGCTGCAAAGCCGTTCCGTCCGGCTCAGCAGGAACCTTGCGGCCGGGATGACCGGCGGCATGGGCTTCGTCTATTTTCATCGCAACAATGATCTTGGCGATTCAAAGCCGATCAGCGTCGCCTTCGCCGTCAACTCTTTGTGCCAGCCGGGATCGTTGAGGTTCACCGCGCAGCAGATTGAAATGCCGCATATCGCTCAGTTTACGGATAATGAGGTAATCGCGTCTGAAGTCGGCTTCCATGTCGTCAAGCCGAGGCCGAAGGAGCCGCACGACATCAGGTCCGTGCTCGACAATTTCCGCGCCTGGGATGTGAAAGTCGGCGTCGAGTGGACATACACGTCCCGTTATACGCTGTTGAACAGCCTCCTGATCGCGTCGCCCGCAGCGCCTTCATCGCTCGGCATTTTCTTCGGGACGAACACCTACGACCTGGCGGTCGTCAATACGAGGATCGCCGGCTTTACTAACGGCGTCGATCTCTCGAAGGTCTCGACCAGAACCTTCACGACCAACAGACGATACACGCTGGCGGGCGTCGCCTTCAGCGGCATCAAGTCGGCGACCTATCTCAACCGGGACGCGACCGACCAGATCCTGACGAGCGTTCCGGCCCCCAAGCCGGCGACGCTGGCGCTCAACTGGGGCGCAGGGCCCGCGGTTCCCGGCGGCAGCGCCCTTTATCTCTATATCAGGGGAACGAAGTCCGACGGCTCGGGCCAGACGCCCTACCCGGTCGCAAAGGACGAGTTCCTGGTGAGCTACACTAATTTCCTCGGGCTGTCGGCCGAGCGCGGCTGGCTGACCCTCGCCAATGGCGCCCGGGCGATGGTCGTTCCCGAATTCTATTCGGACCGACTGAACGGGGAAATTTTCCAGACCTCGTTCATTGCCGCGCCGACGGCCTATTTCCCCTGGCCGTCGCAGCTCTCGAACGGCGCGTCCGCGGATCAGGGCAAGCTCGATCCGAAGGCCGGCCCGCCGACCGCCGCGAATGATTCAGCATCGGTCGCCGCGAACGGCGCCGTCACCATTGCGGCGCTCGCCAATGACCGGACGAATGACGGGGCGCTGATCCCCTCCGGCCATGCATTCGCCCGCAACGGCAATGTCATGCAGCTGTCGAACGGGTCATTTGTCTACACGGCCTTCCCGGATTTCCGCGGCAAGGACTCCTTCGACTACTGGGTCCGCAACCGACAGGGGGTCGTGGCGCGCGCGACGGTCAACGTCACCGTCAATTAGGTTCTTCAACCAACCAATGAAAAGGCCGTCGTCCGCAGGACGGCGGCCTTTTCAGTTGAAACTGTAAGGGTCGATATCGATCATCCGGCGGACGGCGCCCGGCGTCTTCGTTCGGGCGAGCCACACGGTCAGGAACGCCTGAACATTGACGTCGCGGCGCGCCTTCACCAGAAACCGCAGGCGCGCCTCGCCCCTGATCCGGTAGATCGGCGCCGGCGCCGGACCGAATACGATGACGCCATCGGCGTCGAAAAGCGCCTCGCGGTGCGCCCTGCCGGCCTCCTGCAGCAGATTTTCATTGGTCGACCTGAGGATGACGGAAGCGAGGCGCCCATAAGGCGGATAGCACAGCTCCGCGCGTCCGGCGGCTTCGGCTTCGAGAAATCCGTCGCGATCGCCGTTCATCAGGGTGCGGAAGACTGAGGCGTCCGGGAGATAAGTCTGTAGCAACGCCTCGCCGGCCCGCGCCTCGCGGCCAGCGCGGCCGGCGACCTGGCTCAGAAGTTGGTAAGTGCGCTCGGCGGCCCGCAAATCGCCGCCGGCAAGGCCCATGTCGGCGTCGACGACGCCGACCAGCGTCAAATTGGGAAAATGGTGGCCTTTTGCGACGATCTGCGTCGCGATCAGGAGATCGATGTCGCCGGCCGCCATCGCGTCGAGCGTCGCGCGCAGATGCGCCGGCGAAGCGGCGTCTGACGACAGAA
>JBGSSK010000014.1:0-1910 GCA_041737095.1 Parvularculaceae bacterium
TTCTCGCCGCCGCGCGCGCCAAGCCGGCCGAGCCGCCTGTCCTCGGACGCCGCATCGGCGATCGACGCCTCCTCTTCAGCGTGCCGCCGGTCGTGCGCCTCGATCACGAGGGATCGGCGACGGCGCTGATCGTCGAAGCGGAAGGCCGCGACCGGCCGGGACTTCTTTACAGTCTTGCCACCGCTCTCGCCGAGCTTGGCGTCGAAATCACTTCGGCGCATATCGCCACCTATGGCGAACGGGCGGTCGATGCGTTTTACCTGCAGACCGCCGACCGCGAAAAAATCACCGACAAGCGCACCTGCCAGGCGATCGAACGGCGCCTCTTTGCAGTGCTCGCCGACGGCGCGAAGCAGGGCCAGAAGGCCGCCGGCTGAATCGCGAACGACGGCCTGTCGATGAGCGCCGCGCATATAGGAAGAAGCGCCGAATTGCGTTAACCGGCCAGTCATCAAGACGTCGGACTGTCCGCCGTCATTTCGACACGGATCGCCGTCAGGGCGCAGGCGAGCATGAGCGGCAACCTCTTCAAATCGCTAGCGACCGTCAGCGGCATGACGATGGCGAGCCGCGTTCTCGGCTTTGCGCGGCAGGTGCTGATCGCGGGCGTCATCGGCGCCGGCGGCAATCCGGTCGCCGACGCGTTCTGGGCGGCGTTCCGCCTGCCGAACATGTTCCGCCGGCTGTTCGCCGAAGGCGCGTTCCAGGCGGCGTTCGTGCCGCTGTTCCAGGGAAAACTCATCAGCGAGGACAAGGCGGCCGCGAAACTCTTCGCCGAAGAAGTGATGGCGGGCCTGCTTTTCATCCTTCTCGCCTTCACCATCGTCGTCGAGATTGGCGCGCCGGTCTTTGTACACCTGATCGCATCAGGATTTGCGAGCGATCCGGAAAAGTTCGATCTGACGACATTCTACCTGCGGATCATGTTTCCCTATCTCGCCTGCATGTCGATGGTCGGGCTTCTCTCCGGCGTCCTCAATTCGCTCGACAGGTTCATGGCGTATGCCGGCGCGCCCTTGCTGCTCAATTTCTGCCAGATCGCCGCGATCATGCTCTATGCGAGCGGCGATATCAAAGCGACCGGCGCGGCGCTCGCCGTTGCGACGGCGATCAGCGGCTTTCTGCAATTATGGCTGCTTCTCTGGGGGGCGAAACGCCAGGGCTATTTGCTGAAATGGCGCCGGCCGCGCTTCACCCCCGGCGTCAAGCGCATGCTCGTCCTCGGCGCGCCGGGCTTTCTGTCGGCCGGCGCGACGCAGATCAACATCATCATCGGCACCAATATCGCGTCGCAGCAGCCGGGCGCCGTTTCATGGCTGATGAACGCCGACCAGCTTTATCAATTGCCGCTCGCCGTAGTCGGCACGGCGCTGGGCGTCGTTCTCCTGCCGATGCTGACGCGGCGCGTCAAGGAAGGCGATGAAAAAGGCGCGATGCATGCGATCAATCGTTCGCTTGAATTGTCGGCGGTGATGACGCTGCCGGCCGCGGCCGCTTTCATTGTGATGGCGGCGCCGATTTGCGACGCGCTCTTTGTCGGCTTCGCCAGCGAGGCGCTCGCGCTGTTCGGCGGGCGCAGCTCGGCCTTCACCGCCGATGATGTCAAATGGACCGGCTGGGCGCTTGCGATCTATGGCTGGGGACTGCCGGCCTTTGTCTGGCAACGGATTTTCGCGCCGGCGTTCTTCGCCCGCGAAGACACGCGCGCGCCGATGAACTATGCGCTCATTTCAATCGGCGTGAACACCGCGCTGGCGCTCATCCTGTTCCCGATCTTCGGCTTTCTCGCCGTCGCCTTCGCGACCGTCTTCGCCGCCTGGCTGCAGGTCTTTCAACTGGGGTTCAATCTCTGGCGGCGCGGGCAATACAGGCCCGACGCGCGCCTGCTCGCCCGCGCGCCGCGCATCCTC
>JBGSSK010000017.1:0-1669 GCA_041737095.1 Parvularculaceae bacterium
GGCGCCTTTGAAGGTCTCCGCCGCGAACCGCGCGCGTTTGACGCGGCCGCCTGTCCCTGGCCGTCGCTCGCCAAGCGCGCCCAGGCGATCTGGAACGAGGCTTACGAACTCGGATCGCTCAACGGGTATCGCAATGCGCAAGTGACGGCGATCGCGCCGACCGGCACGATCGGCCTCGTCATGGATTGCGACACCACCGGCATCGAACCCGATTACGCGCTCGTCAAATTCAAGAAGCTGGCCGGCGGCGGCCAGATCAAAATCATCAACCGGTCGGTTCCGGCGGCGCTGTCGGCGCTCGGCTATGACGAGCGCGAGATCGCCGACATCGTCGATTACATCGTCGGCCGCGGCGCGATCGACGGCGCGCCCGGCGTCTATCCCGAAGCGCTTCGCGAGGAAGGCTTCACCGACAAGCATCTGAAGGCGCTCGACGAGCGGCTGAAGCTCGCCTTCGACCTCACTTTCGCCTTCACGCCGCAAGCGCTCGGCGAGGATTTCTGCCGGCACATTCTCGGCTTTTCCGAAGACCAGCTCGATCACACCGGCTATCAGGTGCTGCGCGATCTCGGCTTTTCTGACGAGGATATTCACGCCGCCAATCTTTATTGCTGCGGGGCGATGACGAGCGAGGGCGCGCCGCATCTGAAGCTTGAGGACTATAAGGTTTTCGATTGCGCGACGCCCTGTGGGCGCATCGGCGAGCGATCCTTGTCGGTCGACGCGCATCTTGAAATGATGGCGGCGGCGCAGCCTTTTATTTCGGGCGGTATTTCGAAGACGGTCAACCTGCCGAACCGGGCGACGATCGGCGATTGCGCCGGCGCCTATCTTAAGGCCTATGAGCTCGGCCTCAAATCGATAGCGCTCTATCGCGACGGCTCGAAGCTCTCGCAGCCGCTCGCCGCCGCGCTCCTCCCCGCCGAAGCCGAAGAGGAGGAGGAAGATCTCGCCGCGATTCTCGCCGCGGCGCCGGCGGCCGAAAAATCGCGCATCGTCGCCGAACGCATCGTCGAGCGCATCATCGAGCGGACGCCCGGCCGGCGCCGCCTTCCCGATCGCCGCAAGGGCTACATCCAGAAAGCGATCGTCGGCGGGCACAAGGTCTATCTCCACACCGGCGAATTCGACGATGGCGAACTCGGCGAGGTGTTCATCGACATGCACAAGGAAGGCGCCGCCTTCCGCAGCCTGATGAACAATTTCGCGATCGCCGTGTCGCTCGGCCTGCAATATGGCGTGCCGCTCGAGGAATTCGTCGACGCCTATGTCTTCACGCGGTTCGATCCGTCGGGACCGGTCGAGGGCAACGACCAGATCAAGCATGCAACCTCGATCATCGATTACATTTTCCGGGAGCTGGCGATTTCCTATATGGGCCGCTCCGACCTTGCGCATGTCGATCCTTCGGAATCGGCGGTCGATGCGATCGGCAGGGGCGTCACCCGCGAAAAAGCGCAGGAGGACGCCTCGCGCCTCATCTCGAAGGGATTTTCGCGCTCGACCGTCTCCGACAATCTCGTGGTCTTGCGCGGCGGCGAGTTCGACCGCCTCCGGAAACCGGCGATCAGCGCGGAAGCGGCGCAGGCGACGACGCCGCCCGAAATCGAGGCGCAGGTCGCAAGACTCGCCGAAGCGGTCAACCGCAAGGCGCCGCCCGGCAGCCTCG
>JBGSSK010000021.1:0-20636 GCA_041737095.1 Parvularculaceae bacterium
CGCTCGCCGGCGACGAGCGCCAAGTCCCACCCGGCGGGCGGCGCCGGCGGCCGCAAGCGGCGGAATAGCGCGCCAAGAAAAAAGACCGCTCCCTTTTTGGGGAGCGGCCTTCGTTCGCGCGTTTTCTCCCTGAAAGTCCCGCGCTTATTCGGCGGCTTTGAACTGCGCCGTTTCGGTCGACTCGCTCATCGCCGTCGTTGACGACTGGCCGCCCGACAAGGTCGTGGCGACGAGGTCGAAATAGCCGGTGCCTACCTCGCGCTGATGGCGCGTCGCCTCGTAGCCGATCTTTTCGGCGGCGAATTCCGCCTGCTGCAGCTCCGAATACGCCGCCATTCCGCGATCCTTGTAGCCATGCGCGAGCGTGTACATGCTGAAGTTGAGCGCATGGAACCCGGCGAGCGTCACGAACTGGTATTTGTAGCCCATTGCGCCGATTTCGCGCTGAAACTTCGCGATCGTCGACTTGTCGAGATTGGCCTCCCAGTTGAAAGAAGGCGAGCAATTATAGGCCATCATCTTGCCGGGATGGGCTTTCTGGATCGCTTCGGCGAAGCGCTTGGCGTCGTTCAGATCCGGGTGCGAGGTCTCCCACCAGATAAGATCCGCATACGATGCATAAGAAAGGCCGCGAGCGATGCAGTGATCGACGCCCTTGCCGTCCTTCAGTCGGTAAAAACCTTCCGGCGTGCGGCCCTGATCGAAATCGATGAACGGATGATCGCGCTCGTCGACATCGGAGGTGATGAGCTTTGCCGATTCCGCGTCCGTGCGCGCGACGATGATCGAGGGAACGCCGCAAACGTCGGCGGCGAGACGCGCCGCGTTCAAATTGCGCTCATGCGCCTTGGTCGGGATCAGCACCTTGCCGCCAAGATGCCCGCATTTCTTCTCGGACGCGAGCTGGTCTTCGAAGTGAACGCCGGCGGCGCCCGCTTCGATATAGGCCCGCATGATTTCAAAGCAGTTCAGCGGCCCGCCGAAACCGGCCTCGGCGTCGGCGACGATCGGCAGAAAATAATCGCGCTTCACCGCGCCTTCGGAAAATTCGATCTGGTCGGCGCGGCGCAGCGCATTGTTGATGCGCTTGGCGAGTTCCGGCCCGGCATTGGCGGGATAGAGCGACTGGTCGGGATATACCTGGCCCGCGGTGTTGGCGTCGCCGGCGACTTGCCAGCCGGAAAGATAGATCGCCTTGAGGCCCGCCTTCGCCATTTGCACGGCCTGATTGCCGGAGAGCGCGCCAAGCGCGTTGATATAGGGCTCCGTCTTCAGCAGCTCCCACAGCTTGTTCGCGCCGCGTTCGGCGAGCGTATAGGCGATGTCGATCGAGCCGCGCAGGCGTTGCGCTTCAGCGGCCGTGTAATTGCGCTTGATCCCGTCAAAGCGCCCTTTCGGCGCCGAAGGAACGAGCTTTTCGAAATTTGCAGTCATTGTCGATCTCCGTTTCGTGGCCCGCAATCGGGATTGCCGAGGCGCCCTCGCACCGCCGACCGGCGGGCTCCGCCCTCAGAGCATTTTCGCGCGTGCGCGGCCAGAAATGACGCGTCGCAAGGTAATAATTATTACTTTTCATCTTGTAATTTTGTCGTTTTTGTAATTTTCTGATGTTGGGATGCCACGCGAAAAGTTTGTTCAGGCTAAGAAGTGACCAGGAAGCGCAAGCTTTTTCTCGGGCCGCAGATCCGCCGGCTGCGTCGGGAACAGGGTGCGACGCAAGCCGAACTGGCAGCGTCGCTCGAAATCTCGGCTTCTTACGTCAACCTGATTGAGCGCAATCAGCGCCCGGTTTCTGCGGACCTCCTGGTCCGGCTTGCGAGTGTTTACGGCTTCGACCTGTCACGGCTGGATGGCGCGGCGACTGACGAGCTGTTCGGCGATCTCGCGACCGCCTTCGCCGATCCGATTTTTCAGGAGGCGGGTGTGACACGTGAGGACGCCCTCGAGCTTGCCGCCGGCAATCCAGTGCTTGGCGGCGCTGTCGCCTCGCTTTTCCGGGCGTGGCGGACAACCGAGGAGGAAATCAACGAAAGCCGCATCACCGGCGCCAAGGCGACCGAAGACCCGGTCGAGGAGGCGCGCACGTTCCTCCATGCGCATCGCAACCATTTTCCGGCGATCGACGAAGCCGGTGAGGCGATTGCAGCGAGCCGCGGACAGTCATCGCTCTTTGACGCGATCGCCGACCGCTTCCGCGAGCAGCATCGCTTGCGCGTTCGCATCCTTCCTGCAGCGGTCATGGCGGGCGCCTGGCGCCGGCTCAACCGGCATGGCGGCGAAGTCGCAATTTCAGAAGCGCTCGACCAGGCCAGTCGCAATTTCAATCTGGCGCTGCAGCTCGCGCTTCTTGAACAGAACGCTGCGCTCGACCGGATCGTCAATCAGTCGAAATTCATCACCGACGCGGGACGCCGCCTCGCGCGCTCGGCGCTGGCGAATTATGCAGCTGCGGCGATCATGCTGCCCTATCGGCCGTTTCTCGCCGCCGCGCGCGAGCTGTCCTATGATATTGAAGCGCTCGGCCGCCGCTTCGGCGCAAGTTTCGAGCAGGTTGCGCATCGCCTGACGACCTTGCGACGCGCCGGCGATGAAGGCGTGCCGTTCTTCTTCCTGCGCGTCGACGCCGCCGGAAATGTCTCGAAGCGTTTTTCAGGGGATATTTTTCCCTTCGCACGCTATGGCGGGTCCTGCCCGCTTTGGACCGTACACGAAGCATTCAGGACGCCGCGACGGATCATTGTTCAGGCGATCCAGCTTCCGGACCAGAGCCGGTATTTCTCGATCGCGCGCACGGTGACTGGCGGCGCCGGCGGCTATGCGGCGCCGCATGTCGAGCGGGTCGTAGTCCTCGGCTGCGCCATCAAGGACGCGCCGCAACTCGTTTATGCGCAAGGACTGGAAATCGACGCGGCGGCGACGCCGGTCGGCACGACCTGCCGCCTCTGCGAGCGTCCGGATTGCGCCGCGAGAGCGCATCCGCCGCTGCGGCGGCGCCTCATCATCGATGAGCACCGACGACTAGCGGCGCCGTTCAGCTTCGCGTTTGACTAAAGCGGGCGTCATTTATCGACATGCGCTCCAGGCCGCGGCGTGGTATGAGTCGTCGGCGACGCGTTTAGGACTACGCCACATGCCGGACGGGACACCCTGGCGGCGGATCGCATTCGCCGCGCTCGCCTTGGCGATCGGCGCGACCTGCCTCGCTTTCCTCCATGACATGCGCGATCTGCGCGCCAGGCTCTTCGCCGGCAGCGAAATCATTGAAACTCGCCATGGGGCCGTCGAAGTCGCGCGTGCGGGCGACGGACCGGCGATCCTCGCCCTGCATGGCGCCGGGGGCGGTTATGATCAGGGCTTGCTGCTCGCAGACACGTTCGCCGGCGATCAGTTTTGTTGGATCGCGCCGTCGCGGTTCGGCTATCTGCGATCGACCTTGCCAAAAGGCGGGTCGACGGAGGCGCAAGCCGACGCGCTTGCGGATATGCTTGACGCGCTCGGGGTCGAGCGTGTCGCTATTCTTGCGATGTCGGGCGGCGTTCCGCCGGCGCTGCAGTTCGCGATCCGACATCCTGGCCGGGTGTCGGCGCTGGCGCTGCTGTCATCCGCGCCATTTACGCCGTTCACCGCCAAAGAGCAGGACTTGCCGATCCCGATTTGGCTTTATCAAGCGCTCTTCAGCTCAGACTTTCCTTTTTGGCTGCTCGTCAAAAGCGCCCGGCCGGTTCTTCATTCGGCATTTGATGTGAAACCGGAAATGCGCACCGGCCTGCCGCATGACGAGGCGGCGTTCGTCGCTGCCATGATCGACGGTTTCCTGCCGGTGACGGCGCGGATCGCCGGCGTTGGAAATGAAGGCGCGGCGATCGATCCCGCGATCCAATACCTGATCGAGCGCATCGACGCGCCCACGCTGGTCATTCACGCTCGCGACGACGGCATCAATCCATTTGCGATCGGCGAGGCCATCGCCGGGCGCATCCCCGACTCCGGGCTAATCGCCTTGCCCGCAGGCGGCCATTTGCTGCTCGGCCACCATGTCGCGGTCAGGGAAAGCGTGACCATGTTCTTGCGCGCGCACGCAACGAGTGGGAAGGAGAATTGTTCCGCCCCTCTCCCCAGCTGAGTAGTCCTTGACCGCCGCAAAGCCGCCAGTATCCGCCTTCATCCGCGCCTGCAATGAGGCGCGCAGGATCGGCGACGTCGTCAGGGCGGCTCTCGAAATCGCCGATGAAGTCGTCGTCATCGATTCCGGATCGACCGACGACACCCGGGCGATCGCGACCGCCGCCGGCGCGCGCGTCATCAATCAGCCATGGCTCGGCAACGGTCGCCAGAAGCGTTTCGCAGAAGACCAGTGCCGGCATGACTGGCTTCTCGATCTTGATGCGGACGAAGTGGTGACGCCGGCGCTCGCCGCCGAAATCCGCAGCCTGTTCGCGGCGGGCGCTCCTGAATTCAGCGTCTATCGGACGCCGCTTGCGATCGCGCCGCCGTTTGGCGCGCCCTGGGCGGGCTTCGGCGGCGTTCTTCGCCACAAGCTGTACGACCGCCGAGCCGTTCGCGCGCCCGACCACACGGCGTGGGATCAGTTCGACGTCCCGGCCGGCGTCCGGGTCGGCGTTCTCCATGGCCTGATCCTGCATTACGCCTTCAGCGATACCGCGCACCTTGTCGAGAAGCTCAACCGGAATTCATCGACGCGGGCGCGCGAGCTTGCTCCGAAGTCAACGCCTGCGCTGATCCTCAGGATCTTTTTCGGCCTGCCGTTCTATGTCGGCAAACGCTATTTCCTGAACGGGCTTTTTCGCGGCGGCGTATACGGGTTCGCCTTTTCGATGATGTCAGGGTTCGGCCGCTGGCTGCGCGATGTTAAAATGTATGAACGGCGAAGGCGGGAGCGCTGACGATGAGCGAACCGTTCGGCGCCTTGGCGCCGACAACAGCGCAGACGCGTTGGCGGGCGTTGGGCGCCCGGCTCCCCGCGAATTATTTCGGCCGCAAAGCCGCGTCGCTATTGCTTGGCCCTGCGGGCGGCCGTGCGCGGCGCCCCCACGATGTGACGGTTTTCGGATCGCAGAAAGCACGGCTGCACCCTTACGACAATATTTGCGAGAAACGCGTTTTCCTGACGCCGCAATTATGGGATGGCGCCGAACGCGAGGCGCTCGCCGATTTCATCGCGGCTTTGGCGCAAGATGACTTCGTGTTTGTCGATATCGGGGCGAACGCCGGCCTCTATACTCTCTTCGCGCGATCTGAAGCGATGCGCGCCGGCAAGCGCCTGCGGGCGGTCTGCATCGAAGCGGACCCGGAAATGCTGGCGCGACTGCGTTTCAACGTCGCGGCCTCCGGCGCTGTGAGCGATGTTGTCGTTTTCGGCTGCGCAGCGTCTGGCGCCGAAGGGATTTTGAATTTCACCGTCAATGATCGCAGCCGCGGCCTCAGCCGAGTAGCGCCCGAAGGCGAGACGCGCGTCGCGTCGCGGCCGCTGCTCGGCCTTGTCGAGGAGGCTCGCGCGTCGCGCGTCGACGCCCTCAAGATCGATATCGAAGGGCATGAATCGGCGACGCTCGGCGCATTCTTTCGCGATGCGCCGGTCGCCCTTCATCCGACGCTGATCATCGTCGAGACAACGCACCAGACGACCGAACAGCCGGTCGCCGAGATCCTTCGGGCCGCCGGCTACGCTGTCCGCCTGCAAACCGCGCGCAACGCCGTCTTCCGGAAGGGCGCTCAGACGTTCGGGTAATAATCCTTGATAAACAGCTTGCTGTCGATGCCGGAATTCTTGTAACCCGCCTCCTCCGCGGTCTGTCGCGGCGGCAATTCGATTGGCGTGAAGGCCGCCTCATTATAGTCGTGCGGCACGACATCAAGGATCGAGCGGATGCAGTTCAGCCGGGCCTTTTCCTTGTCATTTCCGTCAATCGATCGCCAGGGCGCATGATCCGTATGCGTTAACTCGAACATCTTGTTGCGGTATTTCGAAAACTCCGCCCAGCGCCGCCGCGCCTCGAGGTCGATCGGCGACAATTTCCAGCGTTTGCGCGGATCCCTGGCGCGGTCCTGGAAACGTTTCTCCTGCTCTTCCGCCGAGACGTGAATCCAGTATTTGATAAGGATGAGACCGGAATCGACGAGCATTTTCTCGAACATCGGCGCTTCGCGCATAAAATCTTCATGCTGTTCCGTCGTGCAAAACCCCATGACCGGCTCGACGATCGCGCGGTTGTACCAGGACCGGTCGAAGAGAACGACCTCTCCCGCTGCTGGCAGATGCGTGACATAGCGCTGGAAATACCACTGGCTCGCCTCGCGGTCTGAGGGCTTGGGAAGCGCCACAACGCGCCATATGCGCGGGTTCATCCGATTCAAGATCGTCTTGATGACGCCGCCCTTGCCCGCGGCGTCGCGGCCTTCGAAAATGATTGCGATCTTCAGGCCCTTGCGCGTTACGGTTTCCTGCAACGTCGCAAGGTGAAATTCGAGATCGTCAATCTCCTTTTCGAATTCCTCTTTGTTCATCGGTCGCCTCGCGTCCTTCCGCATCAAAGAAATAACCCCGCCGGCAGAAATCGCAGCTGACGCGGATGACGCCGTCATCGGCAAGCTCGGCGAGTTCTTCAGGCGCGTAGCGCGACAGAACCGCCGCAATCTTGCCGGAATTGCAGGAGCATTCGGCGCGCACCGTCCTTGCATCGTACACGCGCACGCCGTCTTCGTGATAGAGGCGATAGAGGAGATCTTCCGGCGAGAGCGCGGGATCGAGCAATTCGTCCGCCCGCGTCGTCGCCAAAAACGCCGCGGCGCGGTCCCATTTCTCCTTGTCTTCAGCAGATTTGAGCGCCGCCTCGCCGCGCTCGCGCGCGCCGCCCTCGCCAGGCATGAACTGCACGATGACGCCGCCGGCGCGCCATCGCTCCGTCGCGCCACGGCGCGATATTTTCCCGACCGCGAGCCGGACCGCCGTCGGGATCTGTTCGGACTGGTCGAAATAGGCGATGGCGGCGGCTTCGAGCGATTTGCCTTCGAGCGGCGTCACGCCTTGATAGCGCTCCATGTCGGCGCCCTGATCGATCGTCAACGCGAGGTGGCCCTTGCCCATCAGGGCGGCAAGGCCGCGCGCCTCGGCGGGGCCGGCGATCGAGGCGGTCGCCCGGATCGCCCCGTTCGAGGCGTAATCGGCGACGAGAAGCTTGATTTCACCCTCGCCATGCGCCTGGAAAATCAGTTTCCCGTCGAATTTCAGCGAAGCGCCCATCAATGCAGTCAGGGCGGCGGCCTCCCCGAGAAGTTCGCTCGCCGGGTCCGAAAATCCGTGCGCTGACAAGATTTCGTCGATAGCCGGACCGAGGCGTACGATACGGCCGCGGACGGCGCCGTCGCCGACCTGAAAGGGAATGATGAGATCATCGCGCATCAATGCTAGCTTTTAAGCTTGTAGCCGCTTTTCAACAGACGATAGCAGAGCGCCGCCAGCGCAAGATTGAGCAGCATCGTGACGCTGACGCCGATGAGAAGCGAGGCTTCAGCGGCGCCGGTGAAGCCATAGCGGAAGCCGTCGATCAGATAAAAAACCGGATTGAAATGACTGATGGTCAGGAACGGCTCGGGCAGGCTGCGGATCGCGTAAAACGTGCCAGAGAGGAACGTCAGCGGCGTTATGACGAAATTGGTGAAGGCGGCGAGCTGGTCGAATTTGTCGGCCCAGATCCCGCCCATGACGCCGAGCAGGCCGAACATCAGCGCCGCCGCCAGCGCGAAATAGGCGATCGCCCAGAAATGCGCAATGCTCATTGGCGCGCCAGATATCGTCATGAAGACGGCGCTGGTCGCGGCGGTGACAACCGCAACGAGAATTCCCCGGCATGCCGCACCGACGACGAAGGCGGTCAATAATTCGGATGCGGACAATGGCGGCATCAGGACATCGACGATCGAGCCCTGCACCTTGCCAATGATGATTGAGGACGATGAATTGGCGAACGCGTTGGTCAATATCGCCATCATGATGAGGCCGGGCGCCAGAAACTCGACATAGGGAACGCCGCCTGGCGCAGCGCGGTCGCCCATCGCCTGGATGAAGACGAGCAGGAACAACAAGGTCGAAATCAACGGCGCGAAAACCGTCTGAAAGGAGACTTTCAGGAATCGCCAGATCTCCTTGCCGATCAGCGTCTTCAGCCCGAGCCAGTTGACCGCCCCGAAACGCCGCTCGCCGAAGCCCCGCAAGGCGAACGCCGGCGATGTCAGCTCCGATGGACGTGCAAAGTCGGTTTCGAGCCTGATTTCTCCAGCCATCCGCGACCTCTCGCCTGTGCGACGGATGCGGTCAAGAGCCGGCCGCTGTCGCCTGCCGGCTGTTACAATATGTAGTGTGCAAAATTCGAGGGGGGCGCCATGTTGTAATTTCGCGTCATTGGGATACTATATTTTGCGAGCGTCGAGCAGATCTTTCCGGGCGCTACAAGATATTGTGATCAGGGAGAACGGCGCGCCGGGCGTCTGGCCGGCGGCCAATTCGCCTCCACTTGGAGGGAAACAGGGAGCAGCCTCATGGCATGGAACGACGAGCGGGTCGAACTCTTGAAGAAATTCTGGTCCGAGGGACTTTCAGCGAGCCAGATCGCCTCGAAAATGGGCGGCGTCACCCGAAACGCGGTTATCGGCAAGGTCCACCGGCTGGGCCTTTCCGGCCGTGCGACCCCGGCGAAGCCGCAGCGCGGTTGCGACCGCGAAGTTGAAATCGCAGCGCCGGAACCGGTCGGGCATGCAAGGGCGGAAATCGACAAGCTGATCGTCGAGCCGGAATTCATCGAGCCCGCGATCCTTTCCGGCGGCGACATGGCGACCGTCGCGACGCTGAAGGGCAACATGTGCAAATGGCCGATCGGCGACCCGGCGAAAGACGATTTCCATTTCTGCGGGCAATCGGCGCCGACTGGTAAGCCCTATTGCGCCTATCACGCGCAATTGGCGTTCCAACCGGCGCAGCGCCGGCTAGAGCGTCCAGTCCAGCCGGCGGCGCGCGCCGTCGCGGAAGCGGCTCGCCGACGTGCCGCCAACTGATCGGCGCCGGGTTCTGGACCATAAAAAAACCGCAGACGCAGCCGCGTCGGCGGTTTTTTCGCTTCAGGAAAGATCGAGGGAGTAGCCGGCGGCGCGGACGGTTCTGATCGGATCATCGTGATCATGCTTCGTCAGCGCTTTGCGCAGGCGGCCGACATGCACGTCGACCGTCCGCACCTCGACAAAGACGTCGGAGCCCCAGACGGCGTTCAACAACTGCTCGCGCGAGAACACCCGCCCCGGATGCTGGATCAGGTGATCGAGGAGACGAAACTCTGTCGGTCCGAGGTGAACTTCCTGATCGCCGCGCCAGACGCGATGCGCCGTGCGATCGACCTTCAGATCGCCATAGCTGACGACATCCTCGACCAGCGCCGGGCGGATTCGGCGGAGAACCGCCCGCACCCGCGCCAGCAATTCGGCGGTTGAGAAGGGCTTGGTCAGGTAATCGTCGGCGCCGGTCTCAAGGCCGCGTATGCGGTCCGCTTCCTCCGATCGTGCGGTCAGCATGATGATCGGCAGATTCTTGGTGTCGGGGTTCTGCCGGATCCGTCGGCAGACTTCGATCCCTGAGACCTTCGGCAGCATCCAGTCGAGAATGACGATGTCGGGTTGGAATTCCTGCAGCTTCAACAGCGCGTCTTCGCCGTCGACCGCGATCCTGGTCTCGAAATCCTCACGCGACAAATTGTAGTCGAGCAGCGTCGAAATAGCCTCCTCGTTTTCAACGATCAGAACCTTGGTGGTCGCCATTGCGTTCGCCTTCGGTCTGTTACGCCTTCTTGTCCGGCTGTTTCATGCCGCCGATCGCCGACGTATTGTCGCCTTTCTGGCGGGGTTCGGAGAAGGGGTTTCCGGTTTCAACAAAATGCAGCGCTTCGGCGATATTGGTCGCATGATCGCCGATGCGCTCGAAATTCTTGGCGATGAACAGCAGGTGCGCGCCCGCGATCACGTTTCTTGAATCCTCTGACATCGCCTGCATCAGGTCGCGATAGAGGGAATTGTAAAGCTCGTCGAGATCGGTGTCCCCGTCCCAGATCGCCTCGGCCGCCGAGAGATTGGCGCTCTGGAAGGCGCTGAGGATGTCGGATAGCTGGCGAAGGCTCGCACGGCCCATTCTGACGATGCCGGCAATCGCGGTCTGCGACAGCAATTCGCGGCTGACGACGAGCGTGCGCTTGGCGACGTTCTTGGCGAGGTCGCCGACCCGTTCAAGCTCCGCCGCGAGCTTCAGATAGCTGACCGCCTGGCGCAACGCGCGGTCAGCGCTCAGGCCCGCCCGCAACGCGTCATAGACATGTGCGTCGATCTGGCGGTTCAGGATATCGACCTTGGCGTCGGTTTTGATGATCCGTTCTGCCGACGCAATGTCGCGGCGCTCGAAAGCGGTGATTGCCTCGGAAAGCTGGGTTTCGACGAGAGCCGCCATCTGCGCGAAATCGGCCTCAAGGGCGCGCAGGGCGACAGGGTCGGCGGTGACGGCGGCGATCGCCATGGGCGGGGTTGCTCCGGGCCTTGCTCAGACGGTTTGGTTCATTCGCCGGATTGTGTGACAGATTCTTGTCCGAAGCGGAAATATGCGCGCAATTCGTGCGTCGGGGCCATCAGCGCGCTTCGGCGGCCGCGCCCGGCAGGTAGAATGTGAAGGCTGTGCCGCCTGCGAGACGGCTTTCGACCTGCAGCCCGCCCTTGTGGCGGTTGATGATGTGCTTGACGATCGCAAGGCCTAGGCCGGTGCCGCCGGATTTCTTGCTGTGCTCGATATTGACCCGATAGAAGCGTTCGGTCAGCCGCGGCAGGTCGCTGCGCTCGATGCCGGGTCCGAAGTCACGGACCTGGACGTAGAGCAGGTCGTCGACGGCGCGATTGATCCGGCTGGCGATCTGCGCCGGGGCGTCGCCCGCCCGATGCGCGACCTCGCCGTCCAGAGCGAGCGAGGGGGCGACGCCGCGCCCGGCCTTCACCTTGATCATCGCCGGGTCGCCGCCATATTTCAGCGCGTTGTCGATAAGGTTCTGGACCGCCTGAAACAGCTCGTCGCGATCGCCGATGGCGTGCAGCTCATCGCCCGCGGCGTTCTCGAAATCGACGATCGCAGCCGACTGGTCGAGCATCGGTCGCAGGCTTTCGATGACATCCTCGGCGATTGAGACAATTTCAACTTTGTCGCGCGGCGGCACATGCTCGTGCAGCTCGATGCGCGACAGCGACATCAGATCGGAGACAAGTCGCTGCATGCGCTCGGCCTGGGCCTGCATGATGCCGAGAAACCTTTCGCGCGCCTCCGGATCGTCCTTGGCGTGGCCGCGCAGCGTCTCGATGAACCCGAGCAGCGAGGCGAGCGGCGTTCGCAGTTCATGACTGGCCGACGCGACAAAATCGGCGCGCATCTGCTCGACGCGGCGTTCGCTTGTAAGATCGCGCACATAAACCAGAATGCGGTTGCGCGGCGAGTCTTCGTCGAGCGGCGCGACAAAGGCGCGGCAATGGCGCTCGACTGCGCCGATCGTCGAAAAATCGACGACATGCGAGGCCTCCCCTTTTGCAACAGCTTCCGCCGCCTCAAAAACATTGGGCGCGCGCAGTGCGGCGGCGAAATGTCGTCCCTCCAGCCCTTTCGCCGAAACGAATTCTTCGGCGGCGGGATTGGCGTGCTCGATGACGCCGGCGGAATCAAGAATGAATAGCGGTTCCGGCAACGCCTGCGCAACGCCGCGTGCGAGGCGAAGGGTTGCAAGTTCCGCCTGCTGTGCGCTGATCTGGCTTTGCACGACGCGCTCCACCGGGAGCGCCCATTCGCGGCCAGACGACATTCGGTATCGCACCGCGAGCGAAGCGAGAAAGACCGTCCATGCGACAGCGACAAGGACGAAGTCAGCGGTCGGCCGGAGCGCGACAATGGCGATTCCGATACCGGCGGAAATCATCGCCGACCACAGGAAGTCGCGCGCGCGGACATTCGCGGCGGTCTTGCGGATGAGGGTTGCGAGATCTTCCTGCATCATCGGGGAGCGGCGGGCGTTTCCTTCTCCACGGCGATCCAGCGCTCGATGCGCGCTTCGACCAGCGACAACGGCAAGGCGCCGGCGCCGAGGAGTTCGTCGTGGAAACGCCGGAGATCGAACCGGGCGCCGAGTTCCTTTTCCGCCCGGGCCCGCAGCGCCTTGAATCTCAATTGGCCGATCTTGTAGGCGAGCGCCTGGCCCGGCCACGCGATGTAGCGATCGACCTCGGCTTTGATATTGTGTTCGGAGAGCGCGGTATTCTCGCTCATGAAGGCGATCGCTTCTGCTCTCGTCCAGCCCTTGGCGTGCAACCCGGTGTCGACGACAAGCCGGCAGGCGCGCCACATCTCATAGGAAAGCCGGCCGAAATTCGAATAAGGATCCTCGTAGAAGCCGACATCAAGACCGAGGCTTTCGGCGTAAAGGCCCCAGCCTTCGACGAAGGCGGTGAAGCCGCCGAATTTGCGGAAATCCGGCAGGTCGAGTTCCTGCGCCAGAGCGATCTGGAAATGATGGCCGGGGACCGCTTCGTGCAGGGTCAGCGCTTCGACTTCGAACAGCGGACGCGTGTCAAGTTTTGACGTATTGACGCGATAGACGCCGGCGCGCGAGCCGTCGCCGGCCGGCGCCTCGTAATAGGCGGTCGTCGTTCCTTCTGCGATATCGGCCGGAATTTCTTTCAGCGTATAGGGCATGCGCGGCAGGCGCGTGAACAGTTTTGGCAATTCGCCGTCGATCTTCTTCGCCACGAAGGAATTGCGGTCCATCAGCTCCTGCGCGGTCTTTGCGTAGAAACGCGGATCGGTGCGCAGGAATTGCTGGAACGCCTTGAAGTCTCCGTCGAACACGGCCGCCTTGATTACCGCCGCCATTTCCTTTCGTATGCGCGCTACTTCCGAGAGCCCCAAAGCGTGAATTTGCTCCGGCGTCATCTCGGTCGTTGTGAAAAGGCGCGTGCGATAGGCGTAATAGGCGACTCCGTCCGGCAACGCGCCGGCGCCGGCGTCCTTCCGGCAGGCTGGCTTGTAGTCGCTTTCATAGAAGTCGGCGAATTTCGCGATGGCGGGCACGACCGCCGACATTACCGTCTCGCCCGCCGACGCCTTGAGCTTTTTGAAGTCCGATGCGGAAATCGTCGCCGGCCGGGTCGTGAAGGGCGCCATCAGCGCGCTCTTTTCCGCCGCGTCGACGACATGATATCGAATGGTCGCTTCGTAGCCGCCCATCGCCTCGCATGGCTGCGTCCAGCCTTCATCGACGCCCGCCCGCAGCACCGCGATCGTCTGGTCGATATAGCCGGGCGCTGCGGCGAGGCGTTTCAGATAGCTTTCGTAATCCGCCTTGGTGAAAAACGGCAGATCATCCGGTAGGCCGGCAATGAACGTATGCGGCCCCGCGCGATTGGTGATCGCCAGGTATTTGCCGCCAAAGGCCGCGCCGGCGATGTCGTTTTCGAGATCGAGTTTCAGGAGATCGAAATTGAGCTGCTGGTCGCTCGTCATTTGCATGTGGTCAAGCGCGTCGAGGCGCGCAAGGAAAGCCTTCTCCGCCGCGATGCCGGCGTCGTAGGCGTCGAGCGACGGATCGCCGAGCCGGTCGTCGAAATCGCGAACGCCGAGCGTCGTTGCAAAGGTCGGGCTCTGCGAGAGCGACCACGTCCAGTGATCCTTGATGATCTGATCAAGGCTGTCGTCGGCGGCGATCGCCGGCCGGGCGGCGAAGAAACCAAGCGCCAGCGAAAGCGCGGACAAGGCAAGCAGTTTTTTCATTGTTGTTCCCTCCGGGTCGGTTCGCCCCACAGATCGTAATCATCCGCTCCGGTGATCCGTGCCCGGACCATGTCGCCAGGACGAAGCGCCGTCGCGCCGTCAAGGATGACGGCGCCGTCGATTTCCGGCGCGTCGGCGTAACTACGGCCGACAGCGCTCTCGTCATCGACCTCATCGATGAGAACATCAAGGGTTCGACCGATCCAACCCTTCAGGATATCGGCCGAAATCGCCCGCTGCGTCGCCATGAATCGATGATAGCGCTCTTCCTTCACCGCCTCAGGGACGGCGCCCGGCAAATCATTCGCGCGCGCGCCATTGACCGGCTCGAACTTGAAGCAGCCGACGCGGTTGAGCCGCGCCTCGCCGAGCCAGTCGAGCAGGAACTGGAAATCCTCCTCGGTCTCGCCGGGAAACCCGACAATGAAGGTCGAGCGCAACACGAGATCCGGCGCAATCGTCCGCCAGCGCCGGATTTGATCGAGCGTCTTTTCCTGATGCGCCGGACGTCGCATCGCTTTCAAAACCTTGGGGCTCGCATGCTGGAAAGGGATGTCGAGATAGGGAAGGAGCGCGCCTTCCGCCATCAGCGGAATGACCTCATCGACATGCGGATAAGGATAGACATAGTGGAGTCGCGTCCAGGCGCCGAGCGAGGCGAGCCCGCGCGCAAGATCGAAGAACCTAGTCGGATACTCCTCGCCGCGCCACGTAAAAGGGGCGTAGCCGAGATCAAGTCCGTAAGCGGAGGTATCCTGAGAGATCACCAGCAGCTCTTTCACACCGGCGTCGACGAGTTTCTCAGCTTCGCGCAACACGGCGTCGATGCGGCGACTTTTCAGCTTTCCGCGCATCGACGGGATGATGCAGAAGGAGCAGGTGTTGTTGCAGCCCTCCGAGATCTTCAGATAGGCGTAGTGGCGCGGCGTCAGCTTGACGCCCTGCGGCGGCAGAAGATCGAATAGCGGATCATGCGGCGCCGGCATCGCCGCGTGGACCGCCGCCATCACCTCCTCGTATTGATGGGGTCCGGTGACCGCGAGCACCTTCGGATGGTTTTTGCGGATCACCGACTCTTCGGCGCCGAGGCACCCGGTCACGATGACGCGTCCGTTCTCGGCGATCGCCTCGCCGATCGCGTCGAGCGATTCGGCGCGCGCTGAATCGAGAAAGCCGCAGGTGTTGACGAGGACCGCGTCCGCGCCCTTGTAGTCCGGCGCAATCTCATATCCCTCGGCGCGCAGCCGCGTGATGATGCGCTCTGAATCGACCAGCGCTTTCGGACAACCAAGACTGACGATGCCGATTTTCGGCGGGGTGGGGGCGGCCTTTGCCATGCCGAGGGCGTTTAGCGCAGATGGCCGCCGCCGGAAAGCTCAGGATCGCCAGAGCTTAGGTCGGGGCGGCGATCGGGGCGGAATTATTGTCTGGGCTCGGCCAATATCGAAAAAACGAGGCCGCCGATCGCGCCGGCTAGGCACAGGAGGCCGAAACCCAGGGCGGAGCGTACGCCGGCGATCGGCGTGATCCCGTCGAACGCCATTCCCATCAAGGTGAGTGCGAGGGCGATCGCGGCGGCGCCGGCGAGCGGATAAGCGATCGGCGCCAAGGGCGTCAGCACCCGTTTCAACTGCGACGCGATGAGGAATCCGACGCCAAGGCCGATCGCGATCACCAACCCGAGCTGCGGCGCGAGGCCGACAATATCATTCAGCGTCATTGCGATGCGATCATCGGTCCCGATCTGTGCGCCGGCGCTCTCAAGGGCGGCGATCACCATTTGCGTATTGAATGCAGCGGCGAATAAAAACGCGACCGCCGTCGCCGCAAGGAAGCTTCCCAAGATCCTGATGGCCGCCATCAATGCACCCGATTGCTGCGGCAAGGCTTGCCGCTATCCCCTTCCATGATAATAGTCGCGGCCGCTGGGAATACCAGACAGCGTTCGCCATTGTTCGAAGGAGCGATCATGAGTTTTTCAAAACGCACCGCCTTGCTGGCGCTGGCTGCGCTCGCCGCCGGATGCGCCGACGCCGACCAGCAAGCGCATGCCACGCAAACAAAACCCGCCGACCCGGCGGCTGAAGGCGCGCGCGCTCGCAAGGTCGAAACGCTCGCCGACGGGCTCGTCAATCCGTGGGGCCTCGCTTTCCTGCCGGATGGCGACATTCTTGTCACCGAACGCCGCGGCGCGATCCGGATCATCCGCGACGGCGCACTCGTCGCCGAGCCGGTCGCTGGCGTTCCCGAGGCCTATGTTAAGAGCCAGGGCGGCTTTTTCGACATTCTCCTCCATCCGGATTTCACCGCGAACCAGACCTTGTTCCTTTCCTACGCGGCAGGAACGCCCGAAGCGAACGCAACCCGCGTCATATCGGCGACTTTCGACGGCTTGGCGCTCTCCGACATCAAGACGATTTTCGAGACGAAGCCGCTCAAGAATACGCCGGCCCATTACGGCGCCCGCATGGCGCTGCTGCCTGACGGGACGATGCTTGTCACGATCGGCGACGGATTCAATTTCCGCGAGAAGGCGCAGGACCTTTCAAACGGCCTCGGCAAGATCGTCCGCGTCAATCTCGACGGCTCGATTCCCTCCGACAATCCTTTTGCGTCCGAAGGCGGCAAGCAGCCGGAAATCTGGTCCTACGGCCATCGCAACCAGCAAGGCCTCGCGGTCGATCGCGCGACCGGGACGGTTTTTGAAACCGAGCATGGGCCGAAGGGCGGCGATGAAATCAACATCATCGAGCCCGGCGTCAACTATGGCTGGCCGATCGCGACTTACGGTCTCGATTATTCCGGCGCGCAGGTCTCTCCGTTTACGGAGTACGCCGGCACGCGTCAGCCGCTGAAATACTGGACGCCGTCGATCGCGCCGTCGGGTCTCGCTGTCTACCGGGGCGACCTCTTCGCCGACTGGCAGGGCGACCTCCTGGTCGGCGCTTTGGCGAAAACCGCGCTTCACCGCGTCATCCTGAAAGACGGGGCTGTTGTCGGCGAAGAGCGCTATCTGGTCGGCGAGCGCATCCGCGATGTGCGCGAAGGACCGGACGGCGCCATTTACGTCACGACCGAAGATCATGACGCCGCGCCGGTCGGCAAGGTGTTGCGCGTCACGCCCGCGCAGTAATCGTCGCAGTTCCGCCTCGCCGGGCGCCTCTGCGCAAGGCGCACAAGCGCCCGGTCGCCTTCGCCTATGCTTTCCGCCGACGGCCACGCCACCAGACGCGCAGGATCGCGAGGATCACGAGGCCGAGAAGGAAAAACGGCCAGGTCCGCGCGATAAAGCTGACCGCATCGGCGAGCGACTGCATCGAAGTGCGGCCGAAGGCGGAGAACGCTTCAACGAGCGGCTTCCACATGCTGACCGACGTCTCGGGATCGGAGGAATAGGAGATCGACAGGACCGACATGGCGACCCGCGCCTTCGCCGCTTCGAGCGACGCCGTCATCACGTCGATTTCAGCTTGAACGTCAGCGAGCGCGCGCTCGGCGGCGAGGACGTCGCTAAGCGACCCCTCGCGCGTTTCAAGAAGGGTCTTGATCCGCTCGCGGAGTATTTTCTTGGCCTCGAGCCGGGCTGAATTGTCGCTGATGAATTGCGTCAAATCCTCAGTGGAAACCGTATTCGACGAAAGCTTGCCGCCGGATTTTTCTGCGTCCGACGCAACCGAACCGCGGAAGGTTTCGAGCCATTTCGGCTCGGCGCGCAAGGTCAGATAGCCGGACACCTGATCCTCGCCATAGGCGTTCACCGAAGATCCCATGACCTGACAGACCGCAAGCCCGGCGGCGAGGCACGCCTGTTCATGCGCTGAGACCAGCGGCGCGATCGCCGTCTTCGGCGCCTCGACGCCCATCGAATAGGAATAGGCGAGCATAACGCCGGCGTTCGCGACATCGCCAGGAGGCGGCTGCGTCTCGCTCGCCGCAGCGCCGTCATAGGCGCTGCGACTGACTTTTGCATCGGCTATCACCGCCTCTGGCGGCGGGGCGCTGTAGCTCGCCTCCTCGGCTGAGCAGGCCGCGAGCAGGAACGCCGACGCCAAGGAGAGTTGCGTGAATCTGTATTTCATGACGGTTGCTTACCCCTTCCGCCGCGACGGCGGCGCTCAATGAGCGCAGACTATCCTGCCGGCGTGCGGCGATCCAGCGGCGCTATCAGTCCGAAGCGCCCTCCGCCATCAACGCGCGCACCTTGTCGAGGACGCCGTATTTCTTGTTGAACGCATCGAGCGTTTCGGTGTTCTCCGCCTCGATCTTTTTGACGATAGCGGCGATTTCCGGGATCTTCACCAGCTCGGCGAATTGTCCGGAAGCGGCGTAAAGCGCGTCATTGACGCATACGTCGCAATCATTGGTAGACCTGAGAAAACGGAAGCCGGCGTCGTGCGCTGCCTGAAAATTCTTTATCGCCGCCGCCCGGTCGCCAAGATTGCCGTGGAGCAGCGCGCGGGTGAGATGGTCGCTCCAGATCGTCGCGGGCTTGCGCTCAATGGCGGCGAGCGCCGACTGCCATAACCGCCGCGCTTCGGCGCGCCGCCCCGCAAGCGCGAGAGCATGCGCAGCAGTCAAGAACTCGGGACTGACGTGCGGAGCGCGCGGCGCAGCGGCCTTAAGCTCTAAAAAATCGGGCGATGTCGCCAGCAGAACGTCGTAAGCCCGTTCCGGCTGCCCCACGCGGATCAGCGCGTCGGCGAGCATCGCGGCGGAAAGATCAGGCGGAGGATCGCGCTGATGGATTTCCTCAGCAATCTGCAATGCCGCCGCAGCATCCCCGCCAAGGGTAGCGATATGGTAGCGCCCTATCTGGGGCCAGGGCGGGTGGTCGGCCGCCGCCGCCCTTGCATAAAGAAAGCGCGCTTCCTCGACGGCGCCGAGGTTCGCAAGGGTCGCTGCGCGAAGCCAGGCCGCTTCGCTGACGCGATCCTCCGCGTCCCATTCGGCGAACAGCCCCTCGCCGACGAGCGCCATGTCGCCAAGTACAATGCCCGCGCGCGCCCCTACGCCCCCCCGAGCGAGCGGCGCCGGCGCCAAGGTCAGGGACTGCCGGGCGATCGCCCCCGCTTTGGCGAGATCGCCGATCTCGACGAGTTTGAAGAAATACCCTTGGCGCGCCGCTGTGTGCGCCGGGTCGATCTTGAGAACGCGCTCATAGAGTTCGATTGCCTTCGTGTACGACGGCTCCTGTTTGGCAAGAGCGAACAGGGCCTCGACATGACGCGGATTGGCGCGCACCGCGCGATTGTAGAAATCGACGATGGCGGGATTCGTGATTGGCGATCTCCTGTCTCCGCTCCGCATTTGCGCGACCCAGCCCTGCGCAAACAGCACGTCGGCCGCCTGCGGCTTGAGACGCACTGCTTCAGCCAGCGCCTGCGCCACGATCGCCTCCCGTCCGTTTTCGAACCCGGCAAAAGAGTCGCCGGAGGCGAGCGCACGCGCAGCGATGACGGCAAGATAGGCCTGAGCGAAAGCATGTCGGGAGTCGACCTCGGTCGCCTCATGGAATTTCTCGAAGGCGCGCCTCAACGCCGGGTATCCCCCCGCAGCATAGATGGCGCGGCCCTCGAGATAGAGCCCATGCGCACGCGGATCGACGTCGCCGACGGCGGCGGGGTTGCCGGCGCCGCTTCCCGGAATTTTTCCGAGGACTTCAGTGACGACGATGCGTGCGATGTCGTCCTGGATGGCGAAGATGTCGGCGAATTCGCGGTCGTAAGTCTCCGACCAGCGATGATAACCGGTCTTCGCATCGATGAGCTGCGCCGTGATGCGCAAAGACGAGCCCGAGCGCCGCACGCTGCCTTCGAGCAAATAATCGACGGCGAGCCTTTCGCCGATGGCGCGGAGATCGTCGGACTTTCCCTTGAACTGAAAGGCTGACGTGCGGCCCGGAACCCGCAAACCCTCGACATTGCCGAGCCAGTTCAAAAGCTCCTCGGTAAGACCATCGACGAAATGCTCCTGCTCCGGATCGGACGATAAATTCGTGAACGGAATGACGGCGAGGCCGACGCTTTCGGCTGGACGTTCCGAAGGGGCCGCCGGCGATGCTCCCGCTTGCGCCGTCGGGGCGAGCGTTGTCGTCGTCTCCCGCGGGAAAAACACCGCACCCGCGATGATCGCCAACGCCGCCGCGGCGACTGCAACGATCGGCAGCCGGTGTTTTCGCCATCGTGCGAAGCTCGTCGGCGCCGCAAGACTGATGGGCGGCGGCGCCTCGCCTGAGATGCGCGCTTTCAGCGCGCGGACGAGGTCGAGGAATTCTGGCGCAGTCCGATCGCCATGCCAGTTGGCAAGATCGATCGTCTGAAAACTGCGAAAGCCGAGCCGCGGTGCAACGCCATCGATGGCGACAGGAACGAGATTGCCGCACTCGCGTCCGACGGTCGCCTCGTCGCAGACCCACGTCGATGCGACCGACGCCTTTGACCAGACGACAAGGACCGCTTTCGCCTCATTGAGCCGCGCTTCCGTTTCGCGGGTGAACTCCGTCCCGCCAGAGATCTCACGGTCCCACCAAACCGGAATCCCTTCCGTTTCGAGCGCCCTACTCAGCGCTTCGATCCGCGCGCGATCCTCGCGCGCGTAAGATATGAAGACGTCCGCCGGCACACTCGCCCCAATTGCTCAGGCGGACCATCCTAGTGGCCCACGTCATTGATTATGACGGCAACTCATGAATCACTGCCCCGCGCAGCGGCGACGGAGATGACAGGTGTCGGGGAAAGCGATTGCGGTCAAGAAGTATGTGGTTCGGCTGAGTGCGGAGGAACGCGAGCGG
>JBGSSK010000058.1:0-2933 GCA_041737095.1 Parvularculaceae bacterium
CCGCGGCGGCGGCTTCAAGCCGCGCGATCCGCGCGGCGAGCGCGTTGTAGCCGTCGCGCCCCTGGCTCATCCGCGCGTTGATCTGGGTCGGGTCGAGGCGGACCATCACCTGACCTTTTTTCACGACTTGCCCCGGCTTCACCAGGATCTCCTCGATGATGCCGCCTTCGAGATACTGCACCTGTTGCAGATGATTTGACGGCACGATGCGGCCGTCGCCGCGCGTCACGCGGTCGAGCTTGGCGACCGCCGCCCAGACGAGCGCGATAAACAGCAGCGAAGCGATCGCATAGAGAAGGTATTGCGCGGCCCTTGACGGCGCGATCGGCAGTTCACGATCGATGTCGATGTCGCCGGCGGCGCCGGAAGCGATTGCGAGTGTCATTACGCGGCCCTGTTCGGTTTCACGGTCGGCGACGGCAATTCGCGGACATTTTGCGGCGGCTCGACCGGCGCTGCGGCGTTGCTGGTGATCGAGCGGAGAATTTCATCGGGGGCGCCGTCGAGAACGATCTGGCCACGATCAAGGACGATGATGCGGTCGACGAGTTTCAGCATCGACATGCGGTGCGTGACAAGGAGCAGCGTGCGCCCCGCCGTCGCGCGGCGGACGCGCGCGATCATCTCCGCTTCCGCCTGGCTGTCGAGCGCCGAGGTCGGCTCGTCGAGCAGCAGCACCGAGGGCTTCGACGCCAGCGCGCGGGCGAGCGAGATCGACTGGCGCTGGCCGCCCGACAGCCCTTCGCCACGCTCGCCGAGGCGCTGGTCGTAACCGGCTTCGGTGGCGCCGACGAAATCATGGACGCCGGCGATCTGCGCCGCTTCGAGGATGTCTTCATCGGTGATTTTTTCGAGCCCGAGCGCGATGTTTTCCTTTATGGACCCGGAGAACAGGCAGACGTCCTGCAGCACGGCGCCGATATGGGCGCGCAGATCGGACGGCCTGATCTGCCTTATGTCGGTGTCGTCGACGAGGACCTGGCCTTCGGTCGGCTCGTAAACGCCGAGCGCGAGGCGAATGATCGTCGATTTGCCTGAGCCGTTGCGGCCGAGGACGGCGACGCGCTCGCCCTCGTCGAGCGTGAAGCTGACCTTGTCGAGGGCTTTGGCTTTCTGGCCCGGATAGGAAAAGCTCACATCGCGGAACTCGATGCGGCCGGCGAGCGTCGCCCGCTTCAGGTAATCGCGCGCCGGATCGACTTCCGAGCGCGCCGCCATCAGTTCATCAAGCGCCTTGTAGGAAGACAATGCGCCGGCGACGCGGCCGAGAAGGCCGGCGACCTGGGCGAGCGGCGCCATCGCCCTGCCGGTCAGGATGACGCAGGCGATCAGCCCGCCCATCGATAACGACTGCGTGCCGACCATCAGGACGCCGGCGACGACGACGCCGACCTGCGCGCCTTGTTGCGCGAAGCCTGAAAAATTCACTGCGAGCTGGTTGATGAAGCGGCCGACGGTCGCGATGCGCGCCTGTTTGAGGACGCCGTCCTTCCAGCGGCGCCGCATCAGATCGCCCGCCGCAACGCTCTTGACTGTTTCAAGGCCGGACAAGGTCTCGATCAGGACGGAGTGCTTGAGGTGGCCCTCCTTCATCGCCTCTTTCGTATTGCGCATGATCAACGGCTGCGTGACGAGTGCGATGATCAACGCTGCAAGAACGCCGATCAGAGGCACGAACGCGATCGGCCCGCCGATGAGCGCGATTGCGCCGATGAAAACGAAAATGAAAGGCAGATCGACTATCGCGGTCAGCGTCGCGGATGAAAAGAAGTCGCGGAGATTTTCAAATTCCTTGACGAGCCCCGCGGTAGCGCCGACGCCGCCCTTGCGTGCGTCAAGCCGCATCGACATCAAATTGTCGAAGACCTTCGTCCCGACGACGGCGTCGAGCCGCTGTCCCGCGACATCAATGAAATAGCCGCGGAGCGATTTCAGAATGAAGTCGAACAAATGCGCAAAGAGGACGCCGACCGTCAGCGCGAACAGCGATTCAAGGGCGTTGTTCGGGATGACGCGATCATAGACGGTCATGATGAAGAAGGACGATATGAGGCCGAGGAAATTCACGAAAAACGCCGCGAGTATCGTCTGGCCGTAGACCTTGGAGTTGCCGAGCAGCGGCCCGAGGAGCCAGTGCTTGCTCGACGCGATTTCCCTGATGATCGATGAAACGCTACTCATTGGATGCAACCCTGTCTTCGTCGCGCGGCGAGAAAAAGCGCAAGAGATCGCCGGTGAACTCCATCAGCTCGTAGGACGCCATGTCGCGGTCGGCGACGCCGGCGAGATAGGCGACGCCCGCCTCGTACCAGTCGCTTTCGGCCTGGATGACGTCGATGAGGTCGCCGCGCGAGGCGCGGAAGCGCTCGGCGACCATGGCGCGCGCCTCAAAACTTGCGACCAGCGAATCTTCGAGCGCCGCAAGGCGTTCATTGGCGGCGTTGCGGCGTTCAAAGGCGATCGCGGCGTCGCGCTCGATTTCGCGGCGGACGCGGTCCTCCTCGAAGCGCTGCTGTTCAGCGGCGCTTTTCGCACGCGAAATCGCCGCGCCGCGCGCGCCGCCGGCGAACAGGTCGTAACTCATATTGACGCCGGCGCGTACGTCGTAATCGTCTGCGCCCCTGAAAACGTCGAAGCTAGATCCGGAGATGGTCGCACGGACTTCCGGCAGGCGTTCGGCCTTGGCGATGCGGGTTTCGGCGGCGGCGCTTTCCGCCCGCGCGATCGCCGCGGCCATCACCGGATTCTTCTGCATGGCGAGCGTTATCGCCTCCTCGCGCGTCGCAACCGCCAGCGCTTCGTAATTCGGCAGCAGCAGCGCGCCCGGCGCCTCGCGGAAATATTCGAGGTAGCGGACTTCGGCGACCGCGGCGCTTTCCTTGATCCCGGCGACGCGCGAGCGGGCGCTGGCGAGCCGCGCTTCGGCGCGCAAC
>JBGSSK010000081.1:0-9369 GCA_041737095.1 Parvularculaceae bacterium
GCGCGGAGCTGGATGCGCGCCGTCGTCGCCGCCTCGCCGTCGGCGCCGCGAAGGGAGAGGCGCAAGACGCCCCAATCGCCCCGCCGCTTCAATTCGGCGCTCTCAAGCGTGCGGCGCGCGCCGCCGACAACATCGACGATGTCGATCGCAAGGCCGCCGCTTTCGTTCGAAACGAACGCGATCTTCGATCCGTCCGGCGACCAGCGCGCCGCCGTGACGTCGAAGTCGCCATAGGTGAACGGCATTGGATAGCCGCCGGCCTCAGCGGTCGTCATCCACAATTGATGCCATTGCCGTCCGAGATAGCTCGAATAGGCGATGCGCGCGCCGTCCGGCGACCAGTCGGGACGCGCTTTCCAGGTGGTCTCCTCGTCCCTGATGACTTCCGGTCCAGCCGCAAGATCAACGCGTTGCGCGACGATCCGGCCGGTTCCGTGGAGCACATCCGCGTTTGAAACGAAGGCGAGCATTTCGCTGTCCGGCGACCAGGCGGGGCTCAGCTCGTGATCCGCCTGCGCATAATAGTAGCGCGGTTCGGCGGTCTCGCGCGCCGGGCGCCAGCGGCGGGACGTCCATACGTCATTCTTCCGTTCGGCGATGGCGATATGGAAATCGCCGCTGTCCGCTGTCGTCACATAGGCGATGCGCGCGCCGTCGGGCGACCAGCGCGGGTCTAGATTGAGGGCGTTATTGTCGGTGAGCGCCGTCTCGCGCCCTGATTTCAGATCGCGCACCACAAGATTGATCGCGTCGCCGCGGCGCTTCGCGAACACCATCGATCGCCCATCCGGCGAGATGTCCGGCTGGAACGCATCGCCGGCGCCGTCGGTGATCTGGACCGCGGTCTTCGACGTGATCGCCTGCCGCCAGATGCGCCCCTGCATCGAGAAATAAAGCGCGCCGCCATCCGCCGACCAGGCGAGCGACGACGGCCCGGCGGTCAAATGCGGCGCATACATCTCGCGCCAGTAATAGGAATGCGGCGCCGTCACCTGTTCGAACACGGGCTTGCGCTCGGCGGCGCTCGCCAGCGCCGGCGCACCAACCGCGAGAGCGGCGATGGCCACCCGCAACGCCATATCGGTTTTCATGCGCGATCTCCCGGTTCAATCGCCGCCGATGGCGTCGAAGGCGGCGCCGGAAAGGATGAATACCCGGTCATGGGCGCCCTCCTCAAATCCGATCGCCTGATAAAAACTGGTCGCCTTGCGGTTTTCCTGATCGACGGAGAGGCGAACATAAAAGGCGCCGCGCGCGCGCGCCAATTCTGTGACTTGAGCGACAAGCCGCCGCCCGAGGCCGAGGCCGCGCGCCGAGGCGTCGATATAGATGTCTAGGATATAAACGCCCTTCTTGCCGCGCCAGGTCGAGAATTCATCGTAAAAAACGACCGCCGCAACGACGGAGCCGCCATTCTGCGCGACAATGCAGTCAAAGCATTTTTCAGGGCCGAAACCGTATCGGCGAATGGCGTCGACCGAGGAGACTTCCTGCGCGGCGCCGATCGTCTCGCGCGCCAGCGCCGCGATCATCGCCTGAATCGCCGGCGCATCCTCAACCCTTGCGGCGCGGATGATGAGATCAGAATCCAACCGCGCGTCGCCCCTTCAGGCGCAGGCGCTCCCGCGCTTCGTCGGCCGTCGCAATGTCGAGCCCGAGTTCGTCAAGGATGCGCCGCATCTTCAACACCTGTTCTTCGTTGCTTTTCGCCAGGACGCCCGGCGCGATCGTCAGATTGTCTTCAAGGCCGACCCGCACATTGCCGCCCATGATGGCGCCGGCCGTCGCAATCGACATCTGCCTGCCGCCGGCGGCGAGGACCGAAAACATGTAGGCGTCGCCAAGCAGCCGGTCGGCGGTCGCTTTCATATGGACGAGGTTTTCGACCGAGGCGCCGGCGCCGCCGAGGACGCCCAGCACGAATTGCACGTAAAGCGGCGGCTCGACCAGACCCTTGCGGAGGTAGAAAGCGAGCAATTCAACCTGTCCGACGTCATAACATTCAAATTCGAACTTCGCGCCGCCGCGCCTGCCGACATCATCGAGAATCATTTCGATATCGTTGAACGTGTTCTGGAAGACAGTGTCCTTCGTCGCCATCAGGAGCGCCGGCTCCCACTCGTGTTTCCAGTTCTCGTGTTTCTCGAGCATCGGAAAGATGCCGAAATTCATCGAGCCCATATTGAGCGAACACATTTCCGGCGTCAGCGCGCGCGCCGGCGCAAGACGCGTTTCGAGTTTCATCAGCGACGAGCCGCCCGTCGACACATTGAGGACCGCGTCGCACGCCGCGCTGATCTTGCTCATGAAGGCGCGGAAATGCTCGGGTTCGGCGCTCGGGCGGCCATCGGCCGGCTGGCGCGCATGCAGGTGAATGATTGCAGCGCCGGCCTTCGCGGCGGCGATCGACGCCGCCGCAATCTCGTCCGGCGTCACCGGCAGATGGGCGCTCATCGTCGGGGTGTGGATCGACCCCGTGACCGCGCAGGTGATGATGACCTTGCGTCTTGCCGGTGCTGACATTCTGCGACTTTCCCGCTGGCGTTGAGCGCCGGATTCGCGCACTTTGTCAGGGTAGCCCGCAACGATCAATAACGGAACCCATGGACCATCGAGGCGTTTTCGACTGGTCGCCCGCCGATCCCTCGCGGCTGTTTTATCAGTCGGGATCGCGGCGGCCGCTGTTCGAGAGGGCCGAGGGCGTTTACGTCTGGACGGCGGACGGCGCGCGCTATCTCGACGGATCAAGCGGCGCGATGGTCTCGAATATCGGGCATTCCAATCCGCGCGTTCTCGGTGCGATGCGCGCGGCGATGGCGACGGGAACCTTCGCCTACCGGCTGCACTTCGAAAGCGCGCCGGCGGAACAGCTTGCAACCGCTCTCGGCCGCCTCGCACCGCCGGGGCGCGACCGGGTGTTTTTCGCTTCCGGCGGGTCGGAAGCTGTTGAAAGCGCGATCAAGCTCGCGCGACAATTTGCGCTTGCAAAGGGTCAGACGTCGAGAACCGAGGTGATTTCGCGCTTTCCGTCCTATCATGGTTCAACGCTCGGAACCCTCGCCGTCACGGGATACGATCCCCTGACTCGCCCTTTTGCGCCGATGCTGCGCGACATGCCGAAAATACCGGCGCCGCGCGCCTATCTCGACCGGGACAATCTCGGCGATGAAGAACGCGGCCTGAAATACGCCGACATGCTGCGCGACAAGATCGAGGAAGTAGGTCCCGCGCGGGCGCTCGCCTTCATCATGGAGCCGATCGGCGGCGCATCGACCGGCGCGCTTGTCGCCCCAGACAGCTATTACCAGCGCATTCGCGATATTTGCGACGAATACGGATTATTGCTGATCTATGACGAGGTGATGACCGGCGTCGGACGGACCGGAAGATTTCTCGCCGCAGAGCACTGGGGGCAGGCGCCCGACATCATCGTCCTCGGCAAAGGGCTCGGCGCCGGCTATGCGCCGCTCAGCGCCATCGTCGCCCGCACCGATATCGTTGAAGCGGTTCTCGCCGATGGCGGATTCATGCACGGCTACACCTATGCGGGAAATCCCCTCGCCTGCAGCGCCGGCCTCGCCGTCCTCAAGGAAATTCTTGAGCAGGACCTGATCGGCAACGCCGCGCGCATGGGCGACCGGCTGAAGGCGCGATTGTGCAAGCTTATGGACCGCTTCCCGTTCATCGGCGACGTGCGCGGCAAGGGATTGTTGCTGGCGTTCGAACTCGTCAGCGATCGCAGAACGATGGAGCCCCTGCCGCGCGAATGGAATGCGTTCAGCCGCCTTGTCGACATCGCCTTCGAAGAAAAGCTCGTCATCTATGCGCGGCGAACGCGCGGCGGCGACTCCGGCGATCATTTCCTGATCTGCCCGCCGATGATCGTGACGTCCGATCACCTCGACGAAATCATCGAGAAGCTGACGATCAGCCTGTCGCGTTTCGCGCGCGAGCGCGGGCTCGCGGAGGAGGGATAGCGCGATGAAGGCGTTCTTCGCAGACGAGCAACGGCTTCACTACCCGCCGCATTTCCTGGTCAACGGCGTATTCCGCCCGAACCCGGAACAGCCGGCGCGTCTCGACAAATTGCTCGCCGGCGCGCGCGAAGCGGGATGCATGATCGAACGTCCGAAGGAATGCGACCCTGCGGCGATCCTCGCTGCGCATGACGAACGCTATGTCAAGTTCCTCGAGAACGCCCATGAGCGCTGGCGTCGGATCGACGGCGCGGCGGAGGCGGTGACGCCGAACATTCATCCGGTGAGCCGCGCCAATCATTATGCGCAATCGCTTGTGGCGCAGGCCGGCTGGCATTTGATGGACGCATCGGCGCCGATCGCAGGGCATACATTCGAGAGCGCTTGCTGGAGCGCCGCCGCAGCTGTCGCCGCCGCTGAGGAGGTGATCGCCGGCGCTGCGGCCGCTTATGCGCTATGCCGCCCGCCGGGCCATCACGCGCGGCAGGACGCCGCGGCGGGCTTTTGCTATTTCAACAATTCTGCGATCGCCGCGGAGCGCCTGCGCACGCGGCATGAACGGATCGCGATCCTCGACGTCGATCTGCATCACGGCAACGGCACGCAGGATATTTTCTACGAGCGGGGCGATGTGCTGACCGTTTCGATCCATGCCGATCCGGCGCGATTTTATCCGTTTTTCTGGGGCGCGGCGGACGAACGCGGGCGGGGCGCCGGCGAGGGATGCAATCTGAATTATCCGCTCGCGCGCGGCGCCGACGATGATGTGTTCCTGTCGGCGCTTGATATGGCTTGCGAAGCGATCAACGCTTTCAACGCCGGGGCGCTCGTCGTCGCGCTCGGCCTCGACGCCTTTGAAGGCGATCCTTTCGGCGGCCTGTCGGTGACGACCGGCGGTTTTGGGAGCATCGGACGGACGATCGGCGGCGAAATCCCGCGACCGACCGTCGTCGTTCAGGAAGGCGGCTATCTTTGCGACGCGCTCGGCGACAATCTCGCGGCGTTTCTCATCGGATTTGAAGAAGCTCGACGGACAACGAGGAATTGACATGAAAAATATGCAGCTTGGCTCCCTTTGCGCGTTTCTTTTTGCGACGGCGCCGCCTGCGGCGCTCGCGCAGCCTCAGGTCTCGCCACAACTTGTCGAAAAGGCCATGGCGATGCTTGGCGAATCGATCGCGTTCCGATCGGTCGAGGGATCGCCGGAGATCGCCGGCTATGCGAACTACCTTGCGGCGGCGCTCGTCAGCGGCGGTTTCGACAAGGCCGATGTCGAGGTCGATGTGAGCGGCCCGGCGCCGACGCTGGTCGCGACCTATCGCGGCGAAAGCGCGACGGCGCCGATCCTTCTGTCCGGACATATCGATGTTGTCGAGGCGAAGGCGGAGGACTGGGGCCGCAATCCGTTCGAGATGGTTCGCGACGGCGACTATGTGATCGGACGCGGCGCGGTCGACAACAAATGGGGCGTCACGATGATGGCGATGACCCTCATCCGTCTGAAGGAGGAAGGGTTCAAGCCGAAAAGCGACATCATTCTCGTTCTCTCAGGCGATGAGGAGACCCAGATGAAGTCGACGGCGATCCTCGCCGAACGCTTCAAGCACGCCGCCATCGTCCTCAATAGCGACGGCGGCGGCGGCACGCTCGGCGAAGACGGCGCGGCGCTCGCCTATAATCTCCAGACGGCGGAAAAGACCTACGCCGACTATGAAATCGCTTTCACCAATCCGGGCGGGCATTCAAGCCGGCCGAGCAGGGATAACGCCATCTACCGCCTGGCGCGGGCGATATCCCGCATCAGCGCGCATGAATTTCCGGTTTCGACCAGCGACACGACGCTTGAATTCTTCCGTCAGACCGGCGCGATGACGCCCGGCGATCTCGGTGTGGCGATGGCGCGGTTTGCAGCGAATCCGAAAGACAAGAAGGCGATCAGGACCTTGCGCGCCGATCCCGAATATGTCGGACAGCTCGGAACGACCTGCGTCGCCACCATGCTTGACGGCGGTCACGCCCTCAACGCCTTGCCGCAGCGCGCGGCAGTCTCCGTCAATTGCCGGATTTTTCCCGGCGTCGCGCCGGACACAGTCATGGCGACGCTCGCCGGCATCGTCGATGATCCGCAGGCGGAGATCCGCTATGTCGATCCGCCGAATTATTCCGACGGCTCGCCGATGCGCGACGATATTCTGGCGGCGGTAAGGAAGGCAGTCGATCAGCGCCATCCCGGCCTGCCGATCGTACCGCAGATGTCTGCCGGCGCATCGGACAGCCTTTATTTCCGCGCAAAGGGCGTGCCGAGTTATGGCGTATCGGGATTGTTCCTCAAGCCGTCCGATGATTTCTCGCACGGACTCAATGAGCGCGCGCCCGTGTCATCGGTCGCCGGCGCGCTTGATCATTGGCGCACGCTGCTTACGGAGGTGGCGAAGTAGCGGCGCGACGGCGCGTCAGCATGAACACCGGCAAACCGGCGAGGAGCAGCGCGGCGCCCCAGGCGACAGCCTCGCCGCCCGCGCCGTAGATCGTCCAAAGCGCATAGAGCGCGGCGATCGCGGCGACAACGAACAATGCGGGCGACGATTGCAGGCGGCCGTCACGCTGCAGCTTCAGCGCCGCCAGCGAGCAGGCGAGATACATGACGAGCGACGCCGTCGTCGAGAGGAGAAGAACGAAGGTGAACATCTCGGTCATGTTCTTTGAGTAGTTGAGCATGACGACGAGGGTTAGAAGCCCGCTCGAGACGAGATGCGAGCGTATCGGCGTTCCGCGCGCCGTCGTCTTGGCGAAGAACTTAGGAAAGACGCCGCCTTTCGCCATCGCGTAAGGCAATTCCCCCTGAATGAGGATCCAGCCGTTCAGGGCGCCAAAGCCGCTGATCGCAGCGAAGAGCGCCAGCCATTTGCCGGCGTTTGCGCCCCAGTGACGCGCGACGAAATCCGCGAACGGCGCCGAGGACGCCGCGACCTCGTCGGCCGGCTGCAGGAGGATGATCGCGGAACAGGCGAAAAGATAGATCACGCCGGTGACGATCATCCCGATCATCGTCGCCCGCGGGATCGTTCGCGTCGGGTCCTTGACCTTCTCGGCGGGGACCGTCGCCGATTCGAGGCCGAGGAGACCCCACAAAGTCATCGTCGCGGCCGCGGTGATCGGGCCGGCGGATATGGTCGAGACATCAAGCGGCGCCAGCGACGCGCCGCCATCGCCGGCGACGACGATGGCGCCGAGCGCGATGACCGCGATCAGCGGCAACAGCTTCAGGAGCGTCGTCACCAGCTGCACGCCGCCCGCCAGATATGCGCCGCGGCAATTGACAGCCGTCAACATCCAGATGATCACGATCGTGACCGCCGCATGAAGCCCGGTCGTCGTCGCAAGGGACGGGAAAAAGACGCTGAGATAGCTGACGGCGCCGGTCGCGACGGCGGCATTGCCTACCCAGATGGAAATCCAGTAGGCCCAGGCGACGACAAAGCCGGCGGCCGGCCCGAACGCCTCCTGAGTATAGGCGTAAGGCCCGCCGGCGCGCGGGAACGCGCGCGACAATCGCGCAAAGACGATGGCGAGAAGGATGCCGCCGGCGATCGTCAGGATCCAGCCGAAGATCGAATTCCACCCGAGCGGCGCCAGCGTCGCCGGCAGCAGGAAGATGCCGGACCCGATCATGTTGCCGACGACGAGCGCGGTCGCCATCATCAGCCCGAGCTGTTTTGCGGTTTGCGGTTTTCGCATCGATCGGCCGCCCCTCCGGGCGCTCAGCCCGCATCAGCCGATCCGTCGCCCAAAGAGAGCATCAACTGCGCTTCGCCTCGCGTCAATCAACGCGGCCTGCGGGCTGGACCACTTCTTGCTGGACAAGCGCCGCAACGGGCGGGCATCTTTCGCTGCTACGTTGGTAGTTGGGTTTATTCGGGATATTAACCATGGCTGATACGAAGTCGCCGAGCCAGACGCGCCTTGTCCTGGCGCAATTCCTTTTCGCACACGGGATCGACATTGAGGCGCTTTACAAGGCGCTTGGCGCCGAACTCGCGGATTGCGACGCCGAAGCGGTGTCGCACATGGCGGGCATCATCGACGGCGTGACCCTCGCGACGCAGAAGATCAAGGCGCACGGCCTCGACAATTGGACGCGCGGCTGAGTTTTTTGATTCTGGTCCTCGCCGTGCTACGCGACATCCATGCGAAAGCGGTCGATCAGCATCAAAGGCCATCGGACAAGCATCGTGCTTGAGCCGGAATTCTGGGCTGTTCTTGACGCCGCGGCCGGTGCGCGGGGAATCAGCCTTCCCGTTCTCGTCGCGGAAATCGACGCCGCGCGCCTAAAATCGGCGCCGGCGCCCGGACTTGCATCCTCACTTCGGGTCTTCGCCCTCGCCGAAGCGACGCATCACAGCGGATCAGCCGTTCGCGACCAGTCCCATTGACGGGCGGCCGAGGACAAGTTGTGCGTAAAGGCGCGTCACTTCCTCGGCGTAGCCGCGCATGATCGGCCGTACTTGCGCGAAACCATCAACTTCGGCGGCGCGGGCGAGGAGCTTGGCGAAACGCGGCCGCACCGGCTCGCGCTGCGGATCGCTCCAGCGGGCGAGAGCGCGGGCCGTCGCAAGACGCGTCCAGAACGCCCGTGCGCCTTTAAGCGTCTCGGCGACCTCCTGACTGACGATGCCGGCGCGCGCCATATGATCGAGCGCTTCGGCCGCGTGCGCGGTCTGTAACGCCGGTTGCGCGCCGGCGTGGCGATAGATCAGCGTCGAAATGATCAGCTCGACGTCGAACAGGCCGCCCTCGGATTGTTCAAGGTCCCAGGGCGATCCCGCGCGATCCCGACGAAGGCGCTGCGCCCGCGCGCGGTCGATATCGCGAAGCAGGATTTCAGCGCGCTTCGGATTTGAAACCGCGCCGCGCAACGCCGCGACAGAAGCGGCTTGCGCCTTGTCCGCGCCGGCGATCACTCGCGCCCGCGCCAGCAGAATCTGGTCGTGCGCGACAGCTTCGGATTGAATATAGGATTTCATCTGCGCAGCGTCGGGCGCGAGCGGCCCGGCGATGCCGCCCGGCCGATGTGACACATCCGGCGCGACGGCGAAAACGCCCTCGCCCAACGCCGACAGAGAATCAACGAAGCTGCGGGCGATCTCCTCGCAATGCGCGTCGCCGGCGGTGGTCGCGACAAAGCCGAGCGGCGTTGCGTAGCCGGGTATGCCGCGCGCCGGCCCGTCGAACAGGTGAAGGGCGATTTCGGATTTCGAATTGACGGTGCTCTGAGCGGCGTCGAACAATTTCTGTAACGTCATCACATGCACGTTCGCGAGCGCCGACGCCGCGCCGTCGAACGCCATGTCGCCGGCGGCGGCGCACAGAGCGATGCGCGCGATCTGTTCGC
>JBGSSK010000084.1:0-3489 GCA_041737095.1 Parvularculaceae bacterium
CGGACAACGCCGCCGGCCGGCCGAGGCGTGTTTTGACGCCAATAATGCGCTCGGCGGTTTCGCGCGCCCCGACGAGCAAGCTGCCGCCGCCCGTCAGCACGGCGCGACGAATCGCCCGTCGGGTTGATCCGGATTTCGGCAGCGCATCAAGCGCGTGCTCGATGATTTCTTCAAAGCGCGGCGCGATCACCTGCGCGAGTTCGGCGCGCGAATGCCGGGCGGTCTCCGCCTCGTCGCCTAATTGCGGGAAATCCAGCAAACGGTGTTCGTCGCCGGCGGTCGACAAGGCTGATCCATAGAGCGTCTTGATGCGTTCTGAATTCGCCAGCGGCGTGCCGAATATCTGCGCGATGTCGCGGGTGATATGATCGCCGCCGAGGCCGACGCCGCCGCAGGCGATCAGCGCGCCGCGCTCGTACAGCGCGTAATCCGTCGATCGTGCGCCGATATCGACCAGCATGACGCCAAGCTCGCGCTCATCCTCGATCAGGACGGATGCGCCAGCCGACAACGGCCCGGCGACCAGATCTTCCAGTTCCAGTCCGCACCGGTCGAGCAGCGATTCAATATTTTCGGCGTAGCTGTCACGGACGCTGACCCCAAGCATTTCGGCGTTGAGCGTGGCGCCGGAACAGCCGACCGGATCGTCAACGGGCTCGCCGTCGACCATGTAGCGAATCTTGAGCGCATGGAGCGGCGTCGACCCCGCCGGCGCCGCTGCGTCCGCGCCCTGCGACAGACATTCCTCCACGTCGTCGCCGGTCACCACGCCGCCGGCGACATCAAGATCGACCGACAATCTGCGGCAGCCCAGCGAGCGGCCACCCGCCGCCACATAAACGCGCCGCACCCGCTCGCCGGCCATACGCTCGGCGGTATCGACCGCCGCGCGTAATGAAGCCTCGACTTCCGGGCGCTTATCGCGGCAGACGCCGCCATGTTGCCCGACGCCGATCACATCGGCTTCGAATTCACCATCAAGCACCGGCGTCAGCTGCGCGATCACGCAAGCGACCTTCGACGCGCCGATATCTATCGCGGCGACTAGTCCCCTCTCCCGCGCCGGCTTCATCGTTTTCGCTTTCATCCGTCTCGCCGCCTTTACGCTCACGGGTCATGACAACCGCAGCTCAGATAGCCGCCGAACACGGTCAGGGTCTTTTGTCGATCGCAGGCACCGGTTCGTCGCGCTTCTTGATCACAATGCGCTCCGGGTCGCGAAGATCAATATATTCGATCGGCTGGTCAAGCGTTCCCTGCGCCGCCTGCAACAAAGCGAGATCAACGATCGCCGCGGTGAAGTCGCCATCGGGGAGCTTTATCTCGACGCCGTTATGCAAGTGCATATCCCATCGGCGCTCGCCGACCCTGACCAGCGCCTGAATTCGTTTGTAGAGATCCTGCTGGTCGCTAAGCGCCTGCAGAATGCCGCCCGCCGCTTCCGGCGCGCCCGTCCCGACGATCAGCGGTTTGTTGCCATATTCGCCGCCTTCGATCTCTCGAATGACGGCGCCTTGATCGTCGATAAGATAGAGAACGCCCTTCAATTGCCAGACGGCGGCAGGTTCCCGCTCGCGAATCGAAATGCTGACGGTATTCGGCAACAAACGAGTGACCGCCGCGGAGCGAACCCAGCCTAGCGCCTCGATGCGGGCTCTCGCTTCATCCAGCGACAATTGAAGGATCGACTCGCCGACGACAGGGCCGAGCGCCTCGACGATTTCTTCATGCGCCGTCTGATGGGCGCCGCGCAAAAGCACCCGCCTGACCTCGAGCCCGGCGGCGACCGCCGCCGTCGCCGACGCACGATCGACAGCGCGACCGACCATCGCGAAATAACCGCCCGCCCACAGGACAAGCGCGACAAGCCCCAGAATGATCGCCGAACCGGCGGCGCCCGCGACCGTATAGCGTTCGAAAATCGAAAAGATCCGCTGCAGGATCGGCGTCGCAGCTTTCTTCGCGTTCTTTCGCTTCACCGAAGGCATGAGGCGTCCTCCACGATCCAGGCGCACAAATCAGGAAAACCAACCCCGACATGGGCGGCCTGTTCCGGCGCAAGCGATGTGCCGGTCATGCCCGGCTGCGTGTTGATTTCGAGGAAGAATACCTGCTCGTCCTTCCGGCTCTCGTCATAACGGAAATCGGAACGTGAAACGCCGCGGCAGCCGAGCGCCTGATGCGCCGTGACCGCCAGATCCATGCACCGCGCCGTAATCGCGGGCGGAATTTCGGCCGGCAGCACATGCCGTGATCCGCCCGGCGCGTATTTCGCTTCGTAATCGTAAAAGGCGAGCGAAGTCGTTATCTCGGTGACGCAGAGCGGCCGGTCGCCCATGACCGCAACCGTGAGCTCGCGACCCGGAATGAATTTCTCGACAAGCACCTGATCGCCGAGCGACCATTTCTCGCTTGTCAGCTCCGCCGGAGGGCGGTTGTCGCCCTTGCGGATAATGTAAACGCCAACTGACGAGCCTTGCGCATTCGGCTTGATGACATAGGGCGGTTCCATGACCTTGCCCCCGGCCGCGTCGAACCGCGAGACGATGAGGCCCGCCGGCGACGGGACGCCCGCCGCTTCCAGAACGAGCTTGGTGCGCTGCTTGTCCATCGCCAGCGACGAAGCGAGAACGCCGGAATGGGTATAGGGAATCCCCAACACTTCGAGGAGCCCCTGAACGCAGCCGTCTTCGCCCCACTGGCCGTGCAGCGCATTGAAGACGGCGTCGGGACTCACTTCGCTCAATTGCCGCGCGAGATCGCGCCCTGCATCGATTTCGACGACGTCATAGCCCTTCATAGCCAACGCCTTCGCGCAGGCGGCTCCCGAATTCAGCGATACTTCTCGTTCGGGCGACCAGCCGCCCTTGAGGACTGCAATGCGCTTGAATTTCACGCAACTTCTCCAATTCGCCTGATTTCCCAGCGCAACTCAACGCCCGTATGCTTAAGAACATCTTTACGAAGAGACTCGACCAGCGTTTCAATGTCGCTCGCCGTCGCGGCGCCCCGGTTGATCATGAAATTGCAATGCTGCTCCGAGCATTGCGCGTCGCCGACGATGCGTCCGCGGCCGCCGATCGCATCTATTAATTGCCAAGCTTTGCGCTCCCCAGAACGGGCGGGGTCGGGATTGGCGAAAGTCGAACCGCCTGTCTTTTCCCTGATCGGCTGGCTTTTCTCGCGACGCGCCATGATCGACCTCATGCGCGCCTCGATCGCTGCTGGATCGTCCGGGCGGCCGGCGAAACGCGCCTCGATGAAAATCAGGCCGTCGCCCGCGCCGCAATGACGGTATGAAAATTTCATGTCGGCGTTGGTCAGGACATGGCGTTCGCCGCGGCGGTCGATGGCGATCGCTTCAACGAGCACATCCTTCGTCTCCTGTTCATAGGCGCCGGCGTTCATGGCGAGGGCGCCCCCGATCGTTCCCGGCACGCCGCGGTAAAACTCCAGACCGGCGACGCCGGCGCGCGCGGCCTGTCGCGC
>JBGSSK010000085.1:0-3150 GCA_041737095.1 Parvularculaceae bacterium
GCCGAAGCGACGCCGTCGCTGAGCCGCCGGCGCCACCGATTGTCGGCGACGCGCGAGGCGCCGATGAAATCGCGCGCCAGCGTTTCGCGAACCGTTTCGAGCGTCGCGTGCGGCGCAAGAATCGCAATTCGCCCGGCGAAATCATCGATCCTGACCCTGAATTTCGCCAGCGCGCAGACGCTGGCGTCTTGCGCGATCGTCGCAAAGCGCGGCGTCGTCTCGACGCGATCAAGCGCAATCTCGGCCGCCTTGACAGGCGCGAACGCCTCGTCGAGGTCGCCGGCGATCATCGACATCAGCCGCGCCGCAAGACCAAGCTCAATCGGCGTCAGCGACCGGCCCTCGATCGAGGGCGCCGACGCGCGCCGTCCGCCAAGCAGGAGATCGATCACGCAATGAACAAGCCCGCTGTCCGCAGCGATAAGCGCATAGCCGTCGAGCCCCGCCGCATGAATGACGCCGATGATGCCCGTCTCGGTCTGCGTCTCGATGAAATCGCTGAAGCGCGTCGAGGCGACGTTTTCGAGCGTCGCCTCGGCGTTCTCGCTCGTAAGCTGCCTGAGGCTCGTCGACATCAGCCGCGCCGTGCGCTCAAAGATGATGTCGAGCATCGGCAGGCGCGGATGCGACACCAGCGCCGAATTGATCAGCGCATTGAGACCGGACCGGTCGTGTCCGCCTTCATCGCCGAAATCGAAACCAAGAAGATCGGACAGCGGCGAGGCGTCCGTCCACACCACTTCGTCCGACTGTTCCGTTATCGCTTGCGGTTCCAATGAACGCTCCTACTGAATGACGAGATCGTCGATGACGACGTCAGCGACGGCGTCCTTTGAAAGCGGCAACTGCGCGCGGCGCAGCAGTTCCTCCTTGAGGCGCGCCATCGCCGCGTCGCCATTGAAATCCTCCGGCGTCATTTCGCGCAGGAAGAAGGCGATTCGCTCGTCGATTTGCGGCTTCCTTTTCCGGATTTCATCAAGAGCGTCGGCGTTCGGCGCGACGAGCTTCATCGTGAGCCTGACAAAGCCGCGCCGTCCGTTGGCGTCGGGCGAGAGGTCGGTCAGGAATTCATGGGCCGGGCCATAGAACAGGCCGTCTTCGGCCGCCGCGGCATGATTGTAGGTCGGCAAGGTCACCGAAGCTGAATTGAGGATTGTCGCTGACAGCGCCAGCATGAAGGTGACCGCGAGAGAAAATAGCACGATGTGCTTTCCGGGCGTGCGAACGCGCCTCGGCTTCATGCGGCCGCCGGTTTCGGCGCGATGCGGATCTGCGGGGCCGGTGATCATGACGGTTCTATCGCCGCTCCTTTCCGGTCTTTTGTCGGAAATCACGGTTAAGGGAGCGTTAGGATGGCGCTTCTTGCCCGGCAATTTTTTCCGCAGCCGCCCGCAGCCGAACCCGATCGCGTTGAATATCAACGGCTTGCCGGTGGCACGGCTGTTGCCAAGGAACACCCGGACTCCTTTCGTCCGTTAACGGAAGATTAATCGATGGAAAACGCCATCACCGCGGGCCTTTCAAAGCAGATCGTGCTCGCCCGCGCGCTCGACACGACGGCGAACAATGTCGCCAACCAGACGACATCGGGCTTCAAATCCGACCATGTCGCTTTCCGCGAATATCTCGCAGCGATCGATGCGACGTCGAGCGGCGATCCGGTCGTCTCGCTGGTCGTCGATCCCGACACCTATACCGATTTCGCCCCGGGCGGCCTTGAGCAAAGCTATCGCGATCTTGATTTCGCCATTGACGGCGACGGTTTCTTCGCGGTCGAAACGGCAGGCGGCGTCCGCTATACGCGCGATGGCCGCTTCAGCGTCAACGCCGAGGGCGAACTCGTCACGCGGTCGGGCGCGCCGGTACTCGACAGCGGCGGCTCGCCTATCCTGATCGATCCGGAAGCCGGCGCGGTTCTCGCGACGAGCGATGGCGAATTGCAACAGAACGCCACGCCGGTCGCCTCGCTCGGCGTCTTCCGCTTCGACGATCTGCGGCAACTCCGCAAGGGCGGCGACAATCTTTTCGCGGCGAATGAAGAGCCCGCGCCCGCCCTTGCGCCGCGCGTGCGTCAGGGATTTTTCGAATCCTCGAACGTCAATCCAGTCGCCGCCATGACCGACATGATTGAAATCATGCGCGCTTATGAGCAGGCGGCGCAACTGACCGAGACAGCGAACGATCTTGAACGCCGGGCGATCGAAACGCTCGGCTCGACCAATTAGCGCGGAGACGACGGATGAAATCCCTTAGCATCGCAGCGACCGGCATGCTCGCGCAGCAGCGCAATGTCGAAGTCATTTCGAACAATATCGCCAATCTCAACACGGTCGGGTACAAGCGCCAGCGCGCCGAGTTCCAGGACCTCCTCTACCAGACGATCGAGCGCGCCGGCGCCCTCTCCTCGGCGACCGGCACGACGGTTCCCAACGGCATCCAGATCGGCGCCGGCGTCAAGACGGGATCGGTCTACCGCGTCACCGAACAGGGCGCCGTCACCTCGACCGGCAATGATTTCGATCTCGCGGTTTCGGGGCGCGGGCTTTTCCGCGTCGAACTCCCCGACGGCCGCGAAGCGTACACGCGGGCCGGCAATTTCGCGATTTCGTCGGATGGTCGCGTCGTCACCGAAGACGGCTACGAAGTCCTTCCCGGCGTGTCGCTTCCCGAAGACGTCGTCGATGTGACGATATCGAAAGACGGCGTCGTCGAAGCGCGGGTCGCCGGCGATCAGGCGCTGCGCGAAATCGGCCGGTTCGACCTTGCAGTGTTTTTCAATGAGAGCGGGCTTGAGGCGATCGGCGACAATCTGTTGCTGGAAACTCCCGCGTCCGGCGAACCGGTGATCGGCAATCCGGGCGATCCGGGCTTCGGCACGCTGCTGCAGGGCTATCTCGAAAACGCCAATGTCGATCCGGTGCAGGAGATCACGACATTGATCGCCGCGCAGCGCGCCTATGAAATGAATGCGCGCGTCATCGAGACGTCGGACGAGATGTTGTCGACCAACGCCAATCTGCGGCGATAGGAGCTAGGCGATGAAGCGGATGACCGCCTCCGGAATTCTCGGTTACGCCGTCATGGCGATGTGGCTGCTTATCGTCGCCAGCGCGCCTGCCGGCGCGACCGGCGCGGCGCCGACGCCGACGC
>JBGSSK010000091.1:0-4172 GCA_041737095.1 Parvularculaceae bacterium
GCGTCGGCGGCGATCTCGGCACGGTCGGCGCGCGGCGGTTCTACACGGCGAGATTGGAAGTGCTGTTCGGCGCCGGAGAGAAGCCGGCCGCCGACGCCGGCGGCGTCGTATACGATGCGCGATCGGTGATCGAGACGATCGGCTCCCGGGCGGCGCCCGAGGCTGCCTCGTGATATTCGAGCGGCTGCGCCGCATCGTCACCGACAATGATACGGGCGGGCGCTCGCGCCTGCTGATCGATGGCGGCCCGGCGAAACTGCTTGCTGTCGATGAGGCGGGCCTCGCCGAAATCTGGACTGCCGCGCTTGGCGCAACGTTGCTTGCCGGCGACGATCGCCTGGCGTCGCAGGATGTCAAACTTGAGCCGGAGAAGCGCTCTGTCAAAGTGCGTTGGTTCACGGTGCCGGTCGAAAATGATGAAATAAGTCTGGAAGAACGCGAGGCGCAGGCGGCCTTCGCCTTTGCCGCGTGCGGTGCGCCGAACGCGCGAATCGACACGGCGCGCCATCCGATGATGCACAAGACCGAAACGCTCGATATCATCGTGCTGGTCAAGGGCGCAGTCGATCTGTTGCTTGATGACGGCGACGCGAAATCGATGAAGCCCGGCGATGTGGCGATCCAGCGCGCGACCAACCACGCCTGGGTCAATCGCGGGAGCGAGACCGCGCTGCTTGTTGCGATCCTGATCAACGCCGGAGAGAACTGACATGGCCGAAGAAAACATCGCCGACGCTTTCAACGAAAGCAATGCGCCCTTCGCCAGGATGATTGGCGTCAGGATGACGCTGGTCACGAAGGAGCGCCTCGAAGCGGAGCTTATGGTGACGCCCGATCATTGCACGATCCCGGCCACGCTGCATGGCGGCGCGATGATGGCTTTTGCGGACAACATGGGCGGCTGCGGCGCCTTCCTCAACATGCCCGAAGGCATGATGACGACGACGGTCGAGAGCAAGACGAATTTCCTGCGCCCCGTGCCGGTCGGCCAGAAAGCGTTGGCGGTGACGACGCCGGTTCACATCGGCCGCTCGCTGCAGGTCTGGAAGACCGAGATCAGCCGTGAAGACGGCAAGCTCGCTGCGATCGTCACGCAGACGCAGATGATCCTGCCGATGCGCGGTTGAAGGGGTCGATGGGGGAACGCATGAAATCGCTAAGCGTGGGCGCGCGGTCGGGTTACGCAGCGCCTGAAACGATCGGCGCGGCGCTGGAGCGGCAGGCGGCGGCGATGGGCGACGCGCCGGCGCTGAAGGAGCTGACCTTTGACGGCGCCATCGGCCGCGTCTGGACGTACAAGGAGCTTTTCGTCGACGCCGAACGCCTCGCGCGGGCGCTCGCCAGCCGCCATAGAAAGGGCGCGCGCATCGCCGTCTGGGCGAACAATATGCCCGAATGGATGCTGCTCGAATTCGCCTCGGCGATGGCGGGACTGACGCTCGTCACCGTCAATCCGGCGTTCCAGGCGCGCGAGTTGAAATTCGTGCTGGAGCAGTCGAAATCGGAAGCGCTCTATTACGTTCGCGAATTTCGCGGAAACCCGATGGCGGAAATCGCTGACGAAGTGGCGGGCGAGCTGCCGGGCCTTCGCTGCCTGATCCTCCTCGATGACCATCAGGCGCTCTATGCGGGCGCGGAGGCGGGCGTCCTGCCGGCGACCGCGCCGGACGAAATCTGCCAGATCCAGTACACGTCCGGAACGACGGGCTTTCCGAAAGGCGCGCTGCTTCATCACTGGGGCCTTCTGAAAAACGGGCACGATGCGATGGCCCGCGCCGGGCTTCGCGCCGGAGATTTGTTCGTTCACAACATGCCGCTTTTTCACACGACTGGCTGCGCAATCCTTGTGCTCGGCGGGCTCGGCCGCGGTGCGACGGCGCTTTTGGCGCCGGTCTTTGATCCTGACATGATCGTTCGGGTGATCGAACGCGAACGCCCGCGTTTCCTGCTCGGCGTGCCGACGATGATCGTCGCGCTGATCGACGCCGTCGAAAAAAGCGGCCGCGATGTTTCCTCGATCAAACGGATCATGTCGGGCGGATCGATGGTGCCGCCTGAACTTGTCAGGAAGGCGCAGCGCGTCTTCGGATCGCCGATCCAGATCGTCTATGGTCAGACAGAATCATCGCCGGTCATCACGCAGGCCTGCCATGACGACGCCTTCGAGGATCTCTGCGGCACGATCGGGCGCCCGCTCGAGGACGTCGAGGTTTCGATCCGTGACATTGCGACGAACGAGGCGCTGCCGTTCGGCGCCCAGGGCGAGATCTGCGCGCGCGGCTATCTCATCATGCGCGGCTACAATGACAATCCCGATGCGACAGCGAAAGCGATCGACAAGGACGGCTGGCTGCACACCGGCGATCTCGGCCGGATGGATGAGCGCGGTTACGTGCGGATCACCGGGCGCGTCAAGGAAATGATCATCCGCGGCGGCGAGAACCTCTTTCCGGCGGAGATCGAGAATGCGCTGCTAGAGCATCCGGCGATCGCCGAGATTGCGATTGTCGGCGTGCCCGACGAGAAATGGGGCGAGCAGGTCGCCTGTTTCATGCGCGCGAAGGGCGCGGCGCGGCCGGCGTCCGCCGACCTCAAGGCGTTCGTTCGCGCCCGCCTGTCGCCGCAGAAGACGCCGGTCTACTGGATATTCGTCGATGAATGGCCGCTGACCGGTTCCGGCAAGATCCAGCGGTTCAAGCTCGCGGAAGGGTTCGTGCGCGGCGACTTCGACATACTCTCCGCCTGAATTTTCAGCGCCTGGCGGCGAGCGCCAGGAATTCGTCGATGCTGAGCGCTTCGGCGCGCCGCGTCGGATCGACGCCGGCCGCCGCAAGACGCTCTTCCGCCGCTTCGCCCCACAGCGACTTCATCGAGGCGCGCAGCATCTTGCGACGCTGGCCGAACGCCGACTGCGTCACCCGTTCGAGCGCACGAATATCGCCAAGCGGACGATCCGTCGGCCGAAAAAGGACGACGCTCGACTGCACTTTCGGCGGCGGCGTGAAGGCGCGCGCCGGCAGGTCGAATGCTCGCGCCGGAACGCTCGCCGCCTGTGCTATGACTGACAATCGCCCATAGGTCTTCGATCCCGGTGCGGCGATGATGCGGTCGGCGACTTCCTTCTGGAACATCAGCGCCATCGCAGACCACAGCGGCGCCGGGCCGTCATGATTTGCGCGCAGCCATTTGATCAGCAGCTCGGTCGAAATATTGTAGGGAAGGTTGGCGACGATCTTGATGTTGCGTTCCCCCGCCAGCGCGCGCTCATCGACGCCGAGCGCATCATCTTCGATGAGGCGGAGTCGGCCAGGATGCGCTTCCTGCAACTCGGCGAGCGCGGCGATGCAGCGCGAGTCGCGTTCGACTGCGATCACTTTGGCGCCCGCATCAAGAAGCGCGCGGGTAAGACCGCCGGGACCGGGGCCGATTTCGAGGACGAGATCGCCGTCAGCGATCCTGGCGGCGCGGGCGATCTTTTTCGTGATGTTGAGATCGAGGAGGAAATGCTGGCCGAGCGCCTTTCTCGCGCCGAGATCGAACCGCGCGATGACGTCGCGCAGCGGCGGCGCATTCTCGCTCATTCTGCACCGCGCCGCGTCGCCATTGCGCTTGCGAGGCGGATCGCTGCAATAAGGCTCCCGGGATCGGCACGGCCTGTTCCGGCGATGTCAAGCGCCGTTCCGTGATCGGGCGACGTCCTGACGATCGGCAAGCCGAGCGTCACATTGACCGCTTCGTGAAAAGCGAGGGTCTTCGCCGGGATCAGCGCCTGGTCATGCAGCATGCAGAGCGCGGCGTCATAGGTCCGGCGCGCGTCCTCGTGGAACATGGCGTCGGCGGGCAGGGGGCCGCGCGCATCAATCCCGCTGCGACGGAGCGCTGCGACCGCCGGCGCGATGATGTCGCGATCCTCATCGCCAATGACGCCGTCTTCGCCGGCATGCGGATTAAGTCCGGAGATCGCGAGGCGCGGCTGGGCGATCCCGAAATCATGGCGGAGCGCTTCCGCGACAATCATTGATTTTTCAATGATCATCGCGGTCGAGAGCGCTTCGGCCGCCTTTCGGACCGCGAGGTGAATGGTCAGCGGCACGGTGCGCAAAGAGGGGCCGGCGATCATCATGACGGCGCCGCGGCGGCGCCCGGCCGGCATCGCCGCGCGCTCGGTCAGC
>JBGSSK010000106.1:0-9038 GCA_041737095.1 Parvularculaceae bacterium
CCGCCGTCAATTGCGGCACGCCGACGCCAGCGACGATGCGCGTCGTGCAGATCGAGCCCGGCCCGATGCCGACCTTGATCGCGTCGGCGCCGGCGTCGATCAGCGCCTTGGCGCCATCATAGGTCGCAACATTGCCGGCGATCACCTGCGTTGCGTTCGACGCCTTTTTGATCCGGCCGACCTGTTCGAGGACCTGCGCCGAATGGCCGTGCGCAGTGTCGATGACGATGACGTCGACGCCGGCCGAAAGGAGCGCGCCGACGCGCTCATAGCCCTTGTCGCCGACCGTCGAGGCGGCGGCGACGAGGAGGCGCCCTTCGGCGTCCTTGGCGGCGTTCGGATATTTCTGCGCCTTCTCGATATCCTTGACCGTGACAAGACCGATGCAGCGATAGGCGTCGTCGACGACGATCAGCCGTTCGATCCGGTGCTGGTGCAAAAGCCGGGTGATGTCCTCGCGGCTCGCATGCGGGCGGACGGTGACGAGGTTTTCCTTGGTCATCAGATCGGCGACTTGCTGCTTGCCGTCGCTTGCAAAACGCATGTCGCGGTTCGTCAGGATGCCGACGAGCTTGCCGGATTTCTCGACGACTGGAAATCCGGAGATCTTCCGCTCATCCATGATCTTCCAAGCTTCATCGAGCGTCGCATCGGGCGCAAGGGTCAGCGGATTGACGACCATGCCGCTTTCGTAGCGCTTGACGCGCCGCACTTGCTCGGCCTGCTCCTCAACCGAGAGATTGCGATGCAGAACGCCGATGCCGCCATTCTGCGCCATCGCGATCGCCATTTCGGCTTCGGTCACGGTGTCCATCGCCGACGACAGGATCGGAATGTTGAGTGTGATCGTCCGGGTCAGCCGCGCTTTCGTCGACACCTGCGACGGCATGATTTCCGAAGCGCCCGGCTCCAGCAAGACGTCGTCGAAGGTCAGCGCTTCGCGTATCTGCATGTCGACCTTCACTCCCCGGCGAAAATGTAAACTGAAAACGCGGCAACCGCCGGCTCGGCGTCGCCCTCCCACGGACGGCGCTGCTCCAGCCGCAGGACGCCCTCGCCGCTCGCCGTCACGTCGAACAGGAACGCCTCCCAGTGATTGCCGCCGGCGAAGCCCGGCTCCGCCTGCGCCGTCGAAGTCGGGCCGCCATATTCGCCGGCGGGCGCAAGGAAGGCCGGCGTTTCCGTCACCGTCCACATGTAACCGGCGGTCGGGACGCCGACGAGTTCGACGCCGATCCTCGTTCCGACTTTGACGGTGACGTTCTGGCCGTCATCTGCGGCGGTGATTTTCAACGCGACATCGGATGGCGTCGGCGCCGGAAGGCTCCTGTATTGCGGCGACGCATCTCCGGGCGCGACGCTTGCGCAAGCGCCCAGCAGCAGCGCCATCGCCACGATCGCCATATTCTTCATGAGCCTCTCCTGAACCCGGTTGCAACGACATACATTTCCGCCGAATCCGCGCGCGACGATTTCGGCTTGGCGTGTTTGACGATGGCGAAATCCGCTTTCAGGCGCGCCAGCAAGTCGCCTTCGGCGCCGCCCTGAAAGACCTTGCATACAAAGGCGCCGCCGGGCGCGAGGACGTCTTCGGCGAATTCGAGCGCGGCCTCGGCGAGCGCGATGATCCGCATGTGATCGGTCGATTTGTGGCCGGTCGTCGGCGCCGCCATGTCGGAGAGGACGACATCGGCCTCGCCGCCGAGCAATTCCTTGAGCCGGTCCGGCGCCGTCTCATCGAGAAAATCGAGTTCGAGATGCTGGGTTCCCGGCACATGCGGCATCGGCAGGTAGTCGATGCCGACAATTCGCGTCGCGCCCGCCTCGACCGCCGCCTGCAACCAGCCGCCCGGCGCGCAGCCAAGATCGACGACGCGCGATCCCTTGCCGATCAGCCGGAATTTCTCGTTGATGTCTTTCAGCTTGTAGGCGGCGCGGCTGCGGTAGCCTTCGGCCTTGGCGCGCGCGACATAAGGGTCGTTCAATTGCCGGTCGAGCCACAATGTCGAGGAGAGCTTGCGCTTCTTGGCGGTCTTGACGTTGACCCGCATCTCGCGCTGGCCGGTCCCTGGCGCTGTCGCGGCCTTCTTCTTGTTATCCTGCTTTTTCAGGCCGCGCTTTTCGGGAACGGCGCCGAGCGCCGTCGTCGCCTGGTCCGTGGGGGGGCGCCTTTTTACGCCCTTTGATGCCGGTTTGCGCCGCTCCATGGCGCGCTATAGCAGAGGGAGTTTCGAGTCGCAAAGGCGCCGGGAGCGGCCGGCTTCACCCGGCGCGGCGCTGGCCGACTGCGAAGACGGCGGCCGGGCGCTCGCTCCGATTGCGTCGTCTTTCAAGCTGGTCGCGCACCGCCTTCAGTTTTTCGACGCCGACATCGGCCTCGCCGCAGACGCGGTCGCGGCCGCCGGACTTGGCGACATAGAGCGCCTCGTCCGCCTTGGCGAGGATCATCCGGAGATCTTCGCCCGGGTGGCGTTCGGCGACGCCGAAACTCGCCGTCAACCGGCAGGCGCCCTCCAGCGTCTCGATCGTCGTTTCGGCGAAATCCCGACGGATCGCTTCGGCAACCTCGATCGCGGCGACGCCGCTTTCCTCCGGCAGGAGAAGCGCGAATTCCTCGCCGCCGATGCGCGCCGCTATCCGGCCGCCGCCGGCGTAAAGAGCAAAGATCGATCCGAGTTCCGCAATCACCATGTCGCCGAGATCATGGCCATGCGTGTCGTTGACCATCTTGAAATGGTCGATGTCGGCGATGACGACGCTGACCGGCGCGCCGGTTCGTTCGGCGGCGAGCATCCGCCGCGCCGCCTCATCCTCGAAGCCGCGGCGATTGAACAGGCCCGACAGCGGGTCGGTGATCGATCGGCAGTGATATTCGTCGATGATTTCCATGCTGTAGGCGGCGAGCAGCGTCATCCCGGTCATGATCGCGCAGAGCCCGACCATCAGGTGCATGGTGATGAGGAATAGCTCAGCGGAATAGGCCTCCGGCGTCATTTCGCCGCCGCTGAAGAGGACGACGAGCCAGGGCCGAACGAAACACTGGATCGTGCTGAAGGCGTAAAGCGCAAAGATCATCCGGTCGATCTTGCGCTCCTGGCGTCTGCGAATGTGAAAAAGGCCGATGGCGAAAATGACGCCGGCGCCGAAATTCGCTTCGATCGAGCGGAACCAGAAATCCTGCGTCACGAGATGGCTGTAGGAATAGACCGCCATGTGAATGACCGCTGCTGCGATCAGCATCCGCCATGGCGCAAAGCCGCGATAGCGGTATGAAAATCCCGCCGACGCCAGCACCGCGCAGATCGTGTAGATCGTCGTCGTCGGAATGATGCCGGCGAAGGGCGGAAATGCTTCATTGAGGATGTCGGTGATGAAGGCCGCCGCGCCGACGAGGTATGAATAGCCGAAGAGCTTCGCGGAGCGGCTCGGACGCACCGCGTCGGCGCTGAAAAACCCGCCGGCGAACAGCAGGAACGTCAGCGGATTGAGAAGCTGGAAGAAAAATTCCGACGTCAAGGCGCGCACTCATGCGATCTGCGCCGTCATGATAGGCGTTTAACGGTAACCATGCGGCCATCGGATTAGCGACAATCGAAGGAAGACCGTCAAAGATCCGGCAATAATGATTGCGGAGCCGTTAGCTACTGCTGTGAAAAGACTGGTCGCCTCCTTGTCCGCGTTCATTCCTGCGCAAGCGGGAATGTGCGGAATGGAACCAACCGCCTCCGAATCCGACCCGGCGCGCCGCCCTCACTCGCCGACCGCAGACGACGCATTTCTCGCCGCATGCCGCCGGCGCTGCCGATTGCGCCTGCGATCGCGCTCGCGATTGTGCGCGCGGGCGAGACCGACGAGGATCCCTTCGCGGAGGCCGCGATCAGCGACCCGTATTCGCTCGGTCGGCCATTCGATGAGCAGCGCGTCGAGAATGGCGCAGCCGCAGACGACAAGGTCGGCGCGCTCGGGCCCGATGCAGGGCTCGGCCGATCGCTCCTCATAGGACATGGCGATCAGCCGCTTCGTCACAGTCTCGACATCCGACAACGTCAGCCACAGACCGTCGACCGCGTCGCGGCGATAACGCAGCAGGTTCAGGTGAACGCCGGCGATTGACGTCACGGTTCCGGAAGTGCCGAGGAAGTGGCCGTCGCCAGCTTCGAATTCGCGCTTGATGCCGGCGGGATCGCCGAACCGCGCTATCTCGGCCCTGACCGTTTCAACGAGCAGCTGGTAGGTCTCGGGCGACAGATCGCGCCCGCCGAATTTCTCCGACAGGCTGACGACGCCGATCGGCATCGAGGTCCACGCGGCGATCTGAGGCGTCGCCCTGCGGCCGTTCGAGGATTGCGGCACGACCCACGAAATCTCGGTCGAGCCGCCGCCGATGTCGAAGATCAGGCCGGCGCGCGCGGTCTCGTCGAGCAACTCGGCGCAGCCGGTGACCGCGAGACGCGCTTCCTCGACCGGCTCGATGATTTCAAAATCAAGGCCGGTCTCGACGCGCACGCGCTCGAGGAATTCCACGCCGTTCGAGGCCGCCCTGCATGCCTGTGTCGCAATGCAGCGCTGGCGGGTGACGCCGCGCCGCTCGATTTTTTCGGCGCAGACGAGGAGCGCTTCAATCGTCCGCGCCATTGCGGCGTCGGACAGGGCGCCGGTCTGGCTCACGCCTTCGCCAAGGCGCACGATCCGCGAGAACGCATCGAAAACACGAAACCCGCTCGCGCGCGGCGACGCGATCAGGAGCCGGCAATTATTGGTGCCGAGATCGAGTGCGGCGAAGCGTTCAGTTGCGCTAGACGAGTTTGGCGGCCTCGACTGCGCGACGGCGCCTTTCGGGCGCGCAGGCGTCGGTGAGTTGCGCGGCGTATCGGTCGGCGCTTCAGGCGGCGCATCGGATCGCCCGCGCCGTCGGCGGCGCTTGTTCGCCATGGTCGTTGCGTCCTCGCTGTGGGGCCTGCCCGAAGGGGTCCCGGATCGACCGCCATTCTAGACGGCCGAACGGAGGCGCGGCAACCGATATTGAAATCTCCCCCTTTTCAACTGGTTATCGAAGAACCCTGAGCCGTCAGAAGATCATGTGCAGGCAGCACGCCGGCGGCGGCAGGGCCGATGCAACCGCCGGCGAGCGGTCGCCCTCGATGCCGGCGACAATCGCCGCCGCTAGGCCAACCAGCGCGAAGACAAGAAAGGCGGCGGCTTGAAGCCCGTCAGTCATGGCAGTCTCTCCCACGCAAGGCGCATTTCTCCCACCGGCCCTTTTCGGGGTCGCTGACGCGCCGTCCAAGCTCGGAAATCCTTCAGAGGCCGCGCTCGAGGTCGCGGAACTCTTTCCTCAGGCTGTAATCTGTCGATGTGACCGCCCGCTCCATATCGGCGACCCGCGCGTCGAGTGCGCGAAAGCGGTGGCGCAGTTCTGAAAAGGTCATTTTCGGCTTCTCCGAATAATTTCGCCAGAAGCGCTCTTCGGCGGGGTCCTCATAGCGCGTCGCGATCGGCTCGCCGGGCGGCATGAAGAATGCGGCGGCTGCGTAAATGAAGACCGGGACCGGGAAGAAGAAAATCGTGAGGAGGATAGCGGCGACGCGCGTCGTGCCGACGCGCCAGCCGAAATAATCGGCCACCCCGGCGCACACGCCCGCAACCTTCCCGGCGCGGACATTGCGATAGAGCCGGTGACGGTTGGGCCCGGGGCCCGGCTGGCCGACATGACGGGCGTACTGGCTGTGACTGCGCCAGTCGTCGAAGTAGTGGTTCATGTGATTGATGAACCGTTCGACCTCCGGGTGAACCCCGTCGCGCCGGCCGTTGAAATCGCCGCCGTAACCGCCGTCGTAATCGCGCTGCGACCTCTTGCGCCTACGCATGGGGACGATCCTTGTAGTCTTCGCGCCATTTCGGCGTTTCCTTGTCGAGGATTGTCTCCAGCGCATCGACGCGGCGTTCGAGGCGCTGCGCGGTGCGCCAGAGATCTTCGACGAGGCGCTCATCGTCCGCGGTCGGCGTTTTCGACTTCCGCCATTCGGTGACATAATGCATCACCATGGACGGCAGTCCGATGACGACGATCGCAACGATTGCGACAACATAGGGCCAGGCGTTATCCATCGCACTCTCTCTCCCTCGTGGCGGCGCTTACGAAGCGCCGCCGACGCGTTCCTGCACGCGCTTTTTCAACGCGGCGAATTCCGCATTGACGTCGTCTTCGGATTCCAGCTCGCGGAATTCCTGCTCGAGCGATTTCGGCCGGCCCATGACGTAGCTTTCCGCTTCCGCTTCCATCTCGTCGATGCGCCGCTCATAGCGCTCGTAACGCGCCATCGCTTCATCGATTCGGCCGTCATGGACCGCGCGATTGATGCGCAGGCTTCCTTCCGCCGTCGACCGCCGGATTTCAAGGCTGCGCTGTTTCGCCTTGGCCTCCTTCAACTTGGCCAGGAGCTTTTCGAGATCTTCATTCGCCTTGTCGAGGCTCTTGTCGATCGCGTCATGTTCCTTGGCGAAGAGGTCGGCCATTTCGCTCGCCTTGCGCTTGGCGGCGATGGCGCCCTTGGCGAGATCGTCGCGTCCCTTGGCGATCGCGAGTTCCGCTTTCGATTCCCATTCCCGGGCGCGCAGTTCGAACTCGCCCTTGCGCCGCTCGACTTCCTTCTTGTCGGCGATGGCGCGCGCCGCGCGGCTGCGCACTTCGACCAGCGTGTCTTCCATCTCCTGGATGATGAGACGCACGATCTTTTCCGGATCCTCGGCCTTGTCGAGCATCGCGTTGAGGTTCGAATTGACGATATCGGTCAGTCTTGAAAAAACGCCCATGTCGCTCCTCCTCTAAAAGATAATGCCGCCAATGATGAAACCAATAAGGAATGCGCCCCAGGCGAATCCCTCGCGGCCGCGGCAGGCGCGGCGGAACCGGGTTTCCCAGTCATCATCCCGATCGTCGTAACGGTAGTAGCTCATGCCTTGGTCTCCAGTCTCGGCCCGGCTTCCGGGCTGGTTAGCCTCTGATTAACCCTTCCTTTGCGAAAGCCGTGCCAACTCTGCGATAATCTTCTAATATGTTGTTTTCAAAAACTTTTCCGAGCGATCGACAATTCGTCGCTCCGCGCGTTATGGCTTTTTTCACCGGCGCGAGGTGTATTTGACAGAACGGTTTGGTATATTTCGCCTATGGATGATTCCCGCCAGCCGCCCGACCTGATCGGGCAATCGCCGGTCTTTCTGGACGCGCTGGCGCATGCGTCGGCGGCGGCGGCGCTCGACAGGCCGCTGCTGATTTGCGGCGAACGGGGCTCGGGCAAGGAGTTGATCGCGGCGCGCATCCATTTTCTCTCGCCGCGCTGGGAGGGTCCCTTCATCAAGCTGAACTGCGCCGCGCTCGCCGGCGAATTGCTCGACAGCGAACTGTTCGGGCACGAGGCCGGCGCCTTCACCGGCGCGACCAATCGCCATGCGGGCCGGTTCGAGCGGGCCGAAGGCGGCACGCTCTTCCTCGACGAAATCGCATCGGCGGGGCTGCGCATTCAGGAGAAACTGCTGCGCGTCATCGAATATGGCGAATATGAGCGGGTCGGCGGCGGCGAGACGCGCCGCGCCGATGTCCGCATCCTCGCGGCGGCCAACGCCGACCTTCCGGCGATGGCGGCGGAAGGGAAATTTCGAGCCGACCTCCTCGACCGCCTCGCCTTCGATGTCATCGCAACGCCGCCGCTGCGGGCGCGCCGTGACGATATTCCGCTCCTCGCCGCGCATTTCGCATCAGGATTTGCGCGAGAGGCGGAGTTCCGGTTCGCCGGCTTCACAGCTGACGCAATGGCGGCGCTACTCGCGCATGACTGGCCCGGGAATGTCCGTGAACTGAAAAACGCCGCGGAGCGTTCCCTTTACCGTTGGCGCGCGGGCGGTCAATCCGGCCCGGTCGGCGCAGTGATCATTGATCCATTCGACTCCGAGGACCGTCCGCCGCCGGCGCTGCATATCGAGAAAAGCGCCGCCCCGCGCGTTGCTGGGTCGCCGGACCAACCCTTCGATCTGCGCAAGCAATTGAACGAGTTTGAAAGGAAAGCGACCGAGGACGCATTGTACGCCTGCGGGTGGAGCCAGAAGGCGGCGGCGGATCGCCTGTCGCTCACCTACGACCAGTTGCGCGGCCTGATCCGCAAGCATCGTTTGCGGCCCGCCGGTGGAAAGGGTTAATTTCATCGACCGGTTGCGCCGGCGACCAACGCGGCCTCGTCTCGCGGCGCAGCGACACAAAAATTCACTTGCCAATCTGCGCGGCAGGGAATTCTATCTGCACTCTCACAGGAATGTGAGGGCAACCATCCCCGACATCGGCGCAGAACCGGCGGGCTCACAAGGGAATATTATCCGCACATGAAAAAGCAAATGCAATTCGCGCTTGTCGGCGCGAGCGTGGCGGCGGTCGCATTGATGGCGACAAACGCCAACGCCTTTCATCGCTGGAGCACTTATCACTGGGCGCGAACGACGACGTCTTTCAATTTGCAAGTGGTCGACAGCGTCACCTCATTCTGGCAGCTCGAATATGCGAACGCTTTGTCGGAGTGGAGCGCATCGTCAAAACTCGATCTTACGACGACGTCAGCGGATGACACATCAAAAACCCGCAAGACCTGCAAGATGGTCGCGGGACAGATGCGGGTATGCAATGCGTCTTACGGGCGCAATGGCTGGCTCGGCCTTGCTTCGATCAATATCGACGTGAACGGGCACATCACGCAGGGCACCGCCAAAATGAATGACAGCTATTCGAGCTATTGGGCTAACCCCAATGAGAAGCGCCACGTCATGTGCCAGGAGATCGGGCACGTATTCGGCCTCGGCCACACGAGTGAGGATGGCACGACGCAAAACACCTGCATGGACTATTCGCAGAGCCCGACCAGTACGTCGCCGAACAACCATGACTTCCAGGAGCTCGACACGATCTACAATCACGTCGACAGCTATAACAGCTATGCGACCAGCAGCGGCTCGACGGGCGGCGGCAAACCGCGCGGCGCCGGCGCGGCCGACGG
>JBGSSK010000168.1:0-63415 GCA_041737095.1 Parvularculaceae bacterium
CCGTCGCGCGGCGCGCCGGCATCCCCGGTGTGCTCGACGCCGATGCGCCGGTTCCGGACGATCGCTCTATCCTTGGCGTCGCAAGTCATGTCGCTTTTTCAGCGCAGGGGCTACAAACGCTGGTCGCCGACAATGACCTGCATCGTGGCCTTGCAGCGTTTCACCGCATCCATGATCGATGGTGCTGCGTGACGGACGGCGAAAACGGCGTCGCCATATGCTGCGGCGGGAAAAGCGGCTCTGTTCCGTCCTTCAAGGCGCGGACAGTCGATACGCTTGGCGCCGGCGATGTCTGGCACGGCGCTTTCGCATTGGCGCTGGCCGAAAAGGAGACGGAACGCGACGCCGTCATTTTCGCCAATGCCGCCGCGGCAATTAAGGTCTCGCGCCATGGCGCCCGAGAGGGCGCGCCGACACGCCGCGAAGTTGACGACTTTCTTGAGAAGAACGCGCCAAAGGAGGCGATCGGTTGACCCTGTCCGCAGGAAAAATTTGGGGCATGCGCCGGATGGCGGATGCGAATGGGCGCTTCAAGATGACGGCTGTGGATCAGCGGCCGCCGATCAAGAATCCAATCCGCGAAAAGCGCGGCCTTGCCGAGGCGCCGTGGGAGGATGTCGCTCGCTTCAAGGAGTTGCTGATCGAAATATTGCAGCCGCAATCATCCGCGATGCTGCTTGATCCGCATTACGCATTTCCGCGCGGCGTCATGAAACTTTCGCCGACGCGAGGGCTGATCCTGACGCTCGAGGACTCGATCTTCCAGGAAACGCCGGGCGGCAGAATATCGAGCGAAATCGACAACTGGTCGGTCGAGAAAATCAAACGCGCCGGCGGCGACGCCGTGAAGGTCCTCGCCTGGCACCGCCCCGACGCTGACGTCAAGGTGACGGAGAAGCAGAAGGATTTCGTCGCGCGCATCGGAGACGCCTGTGCGCGCTACGACATTCCTTATGTTTTCGAGTTACTCGTCTACCCGCTGCCGAAGGACGCCGAGCAGACGCGCGAATACGTCGAAATGAAGTCGAAGCGCCCTCACCTCGTCGTCGAAAGCGTCGAGACCTTTGCGGATCCGAAATACGGCGTCGACCTTTTCAAACTCGAGAGCCCGATGGCGGCGGCGGATGCGCCGGGCGTCGGCAACGAAGGATGGGAAGAGACGCAGAAATGGTTCGATGCGCTGGAAGGGGCGGCAGGACGCCCCTGGGTCATGCTGTCCGCCGGCGCAGGGATGGAAGAATTCCGCAATGTCCTCACTCACGCCTACAAGGCGGGCGCATCCGGATATCTCGCCGGTCGCGCGATCTGGCTGAAGGCCTTCAACAACTTTCCCGACTGGACCGCCATTCGCAAAGGCCTCGAAGGCGAAGCGATCGATTACATGCGATCGCTGAACCGAATGACCGATGAACTCGCTGCGCCATGGACGGAGCGTCCGGAATTCGGACCGGCTGGAATCGCCATCGCGCCGTCGAACGAAACCTTTCGACACCAATATCCAGGATTTGGAGATGCGAAATGACGCTCACCTATGGCGTCGCCGCCCTTGGACGGCCGACTTTCGATGTGCCCTTCGCCGAAGAAATGATGACGAAAGCGTTCGCAGCGATCGAAACCGCGGGCATTCGCGCGGTCGGGCCGCGCAAGCTCCTTTACGACGCGGCGGCCGCAGCTGACGCGATCGGGGAAATCGCCAAGGCCGGGAGAATCGATGCTCTCGTCATCCTGCAGATCACGTTCACCGATGCGACCATGACGGTGAAGCTCGCCCGTGAAGCGACCGCGCCAGTTGCGATCTGGGCGGTGCCGGAGCCGCGGATCGGCGGCAGGCTGCGGCTCAACGCTTTTTGCGGCTTGAACCTCGCCGCGCACGCGCTCGGCAAGGTCGGCGTTCCGCATGGCTGGCTCTACGCCGCGCCGGACGCAAAAAGTCTTGCAGCCAGCCTCAAATCCTTCGCGCAGCCGGCGACCCCCCCCCCGTCGAACGCGCGCCGCATTAACGCGACGTCCCGAGAGGGCGATCGCGCATTGTCGAAAGTGCGCGGCGCCGTCATCAGCGTCATTGGCGAGCACCCTGCCGGCTTTGACACCTGCGAATTCGATGAAGGCGAACTCGCCGGGCTTGCCGACGTCAAAGTGAACCGAATTCCGCTCTCCCGGCTTTTCGAAATGGCGAAGGCGACGCCGAACGCGCGCGCCGCCGCCGTGCGTGCGCAATCGGCTGTGGAAATTGCAGGTCTCGACGCTGTCGATCAGGCGCAGCTCGACCGTTCGTTCCGCGTCTTCTGCGCTCTTGACGACATTCGCCGCGACACAGGCGCGCAAGGCCTCGCGGTGCGCTGCTGGCCGGAGACTTTCACAGAATATGGCTGCGCCGCTTGCGGCCCCATGGCGATGATGAATGAGAAGCGCGTGCCGTCCGCCTGCGAAGCGGATGTCTACGGCTCATTCTCGGCGCTGTTGCTTCAGGAACTCGCGGACGAGCCGGCGTGGATGGCGGACCTTGTCGATGTCGATCAGTCGGACGGCACAGGCGTCTTCTGGCATTGCGGCCTTGCGCCGCTCTCGATGTGCGATCCGGAGGCGCAGCCGGAAGCGACGATCCACACCAACCGCAAAATGCCGCTGCTGCATCAGTTTCCCCTGAAACCCGGCCGATTCACTTTTGCACGCCTGTCGCAGTCGCGGAACGAAACCAAGCTCGTCATCGGCGCCGGCGACTTCATCCGACGGCCAATGGCGTTCACGGGCACCTCCGGCGTCTTCAAGTTCGCCAAGCCGCTTGACGAGGTCTTGAACGCGATCATGGGCGAAGCGCTCGAACATCATTTCGCGATCGCTTATGGCGATCATCGCACGGCGCTGCGCGGCGTCGCCAGCGCGCTCAACTTGCCATTGCTCGAAATCGCATGACGCACGCCGCCTTCGATCCGGTCGCCCCGCGATGGAGCCAGCATCCGCCGGCGCCGATCGTCGCGCTGTCCAGGATCGGACCCACGAAAGCCGTGATCGACACCGCGATCGGAGAATTGACGGTGACGCTGCACGATTTCGGCGCCCGGCTGCGTTTCGGCGAACGCAAGAACGATTATGGACTGCTGGTATCGGAACCGAATTGCGAACCGATCACCCATGAAGTCACCACTGAACGCATCATCATCGCCAGTGGCGATTGCCGTCTTTCGATTGAGCGCGATACATTAGCCTTCACACTCGAAAAGAAAGGTCGCCGGATCCAGAGCTCCGCGAGCGACGGCCATTTCGTCAGAAAGCTCCGCCTGCCGCCTTTTGCGCGCACCGATCGAGGCTGGCTGGCGCATTTCGAACTTGAAACGGGGGAACCGGTCTACGGTCTCGGAGAGAAATGGGGGCCGCTCGACAAACGCGGCCAGTTGATCCGGTCCTATAATAGCGACGCTCTCGGCGTGAACGCCGAAATTTCCTACAAGAACGCGCCATTCGCCTGGTCGCCGAATGGTTGGGGCGTTTTCGTCCATACGCCATCGCCGGTGACGCATGGCGTCGGTTTCGCGCCGTGGTCGCAGCGCGCTTATGGCGTCCATGTCGAGGACGAATCGCTCGATCTCTTCATCATCGCGGGAGGCGACGGCGCCGATCTCATCGAGCGTTTCACAGGCCTCACTGGCCGGGCGCCGACGCCGCCTTTGTGGAGCCTCGGCGTCATATTGTCGAAGGCCTATTACAAGACGGAAGAAGAAATTCTCGACGTCGCGAGGGAAGTCCGAATCCGGAAAATGCCTTGCGACGTCATCACGTTCGACGGGCGCGCCTGGCAGGACACTGCAACGCGGTTCGCGTTCGAATGGGACCCGAAGCGCTACCCAGATCCCAAGGCGACGCTCGACAAACTGAAGGCGCTCGGTTTCCGGATCTGCGTCTGGGAATACCCGCTCGTCTCGGTGGAGAATCCGCTGTTCGACGAAATGGCGGGCAAAGGCTGGCTTTTGAAGGATCGCCGAACCGACGAGCCCTGGCGCTATGAATGGGAAACCGAGGCCTGGGGCCCTGTTTTGACGCCGTTGCCGACATCGGGCCTCGTCGATTTCACCCATCCGGACGCCTATGCCTTCTGGCGCGACAAACACAAGGCTCTTTTCGACGCCGGCGTCGACATGATCAAGGCCGATTTCGGCGAGCAGATTCTCGACGACATGCTCGCTCACAATGGCGAGTCGGGCCGGTCGCTGCACAATGTCTATGCTTTCCTCTACAACAAATGTGTCTACGAGGCGGCTGAAATGTATTCCGCTAACGGACCATTTTTGTTCAGCCGGTCGGCGTGGACGGGCAGCCAGCGATTTCCGTCGCAATGGGGCGGCGATCCGCAGGCGGACTGGGAAGGGCTTGCGGGAAGTCTGCGCGGCGGCCTTTCATGGGGAATGACCGGCGGGCCCTTTTACGCGACCGATGTCGGCGGCTTTTACGGCGACACGCGCGATCCGGTGCTTTATGTCCGCTGGGCGCAGGCGGCGGTTTTCTCAGCGCATATGCGCCTTCACGGCATCGGCGCGCGCGAGCCGTGGTCTTATGGCCCGGAGGCGGAGGAGGCGGCGATGGCCGCGCTGAAACTCCGTTATCGCCTGCTCCCCTATATCGCCGGCGCGATGCGCGACGCGAGCCGGACCGGCCTTCCCGTGCAGCGAGCGATGGCGCTTGCGTGTCCGGACGCACCGGAGGCGTGGGCGTTCGAAAACCAGTTCTTCTTTGGCGACGACTTGCTCGTCGCGCCCTGCACGCGGCCGGATCACAAGGTGAAAGCCTATCTGCCGGCCGGCGACTGGCGGCGTTTTCCGGACGGAGAAAAATTCGAGGGCGGCAAGACGCATGCGCTGACGCTGGGGCTTTGCGAAATCGCCGTATTCGTGCGCGGCGACGCGCGCATTCCGCTCGGCGCTGAACGCGAGACCATAAGCGAGGCGGAAGATAAGCCGGAAATCGTTGCGTACTGGCCGGAATGACGACAAGCGGCGATAAAGCCGCGCGACATGAGGAGGAATTGGACGTGAGGAAATACGCTTCGGGCAAGGGCGCCCGGGCATGAGCGCTGTTGCTCAGAGCCTCCGCGCCGCTGCCGGCCTTCTCGGCCGGCTCAATGAAAAAGTCGGCGCCGCTGGCCGATCGATCGCCGGCGTCGTGCTCGCCTTGATGGCCGCGATCATCCTCGTTCAAGTTGTCAGCCGCTATGCGCTGAACAACTCGGTCGCCTGGAGCGAAGAATTGTCGAAGAGCCTGATGGTCTGGACGGCTTTTCTGGTTGCGCCCTTCGCCTATCGCCATGGCGCAAATGTCTCGGTCGATCTTTTCGCGGAAGCGTTGCCGATGCGTCTGCAGGCTGCGATGCGCGCAGCCGTCAACATGTTGGTGATCTGGATCGTCGCCGTCTTCCTCATCGAAAGCATACCCTTCGTCGCGCGCGGGATGCAGAGCCAGGTCGCAACCCTGCCGCTCAAGACCGGATATTTCTACGCCGTGTTACCGCTCTCGCTGGCGGCGATGATTTCAACCGGCGTTGAAATGCTGCTGCGCGATGTCGCCGAGGTGATCAGCGGACAAAAGGATATCGACGCGCCGATGCATATCTCGCGACTGGAAGCGTAACGCGTTATGTCAGTCGCTTATATCTGGATCTTCATTCTGCTTCTCGCCGCTGGCGCACCGATCGTCTTCGCGCTCCTGATCGGTCCGGGGCTAAGCCTTGCCCTCGACAACCAGCCGCAATTCTATTCGGCGCTGCTGACCCGTCTTTATAACGGCATCGATTCCTTTCCGTTGATGGCGGTGCCGTTCTTTATTCTGGCCGGCGAATTCATGAACGCCGGGGGCGTGACGCGCTCGCTGGTCCAGTTTTCGCAGGCGATGATCGGGCACCGACGCGGCGGCCTTGCGCAGGTCAACATCATGACTTCGCTTCTCTTCGCCGGACTGTCGGGCTCGGCGGTCGCCGATGCTTCGGCTGTCGGCAAGATGCTGGTGCCGGCGATGGCGGAGGGCGGCTATTCCCGGAAATTCGCAGCGGCGGTCACCGCGGCGGCGGCGGTCATCGGCCCGATCATCCCGCCCTCCGGGATCATGATCCTCTACGCCTTCGTCATGAACGTTTCCGTCGCAGGGCTCTTCGCGGCAGGCGTCGTGCCGGGCCTGCTGATCACCGCAGGACTGATGATCGTAACCGCGATCATTTCAAAGCGGCGAAATTATCCGGTCGCGGCGAAGAAAGCGACGTGGACGGAGCGCCGCTCGACTTTCCTGAAGACGGCGCCGGCGCTGATGACGCCGGTCATCCTGCTTGGCGGCATTCTGGCGGGTGTTTTCACCCCGACAGAAGCCGCGGGCGCAGCGGCGATCTACGCCATGATCGTTTCGCTGTTCGTGATGAAAACGCTAGGCGTCAAGGACCTGCCGAAAATCTTCGTGAACGCCGCAACGCAATCGGGCGTCATCCTGCTGCTGGTCGGGGCGGCGGTTACTTTTGCTTGGATCGTCACGGTCTCCGGCTTCGCTGAGACAATGGCCTCCGGTGTCACCGGTGTCACCAAAAACGTGTATATCCTGCTGCTGCTCGTCAATCTCATGCTGTTTGTGATCGGCATGTTCTTGGATGCCGGACCGGCGATCCTGATATTGGGGCCAGTGCTTGCGCCTATTTTTGTCAATCTCGGAATCGATCCGCTGCACTTCGCGATTGTCATGTGCGTCAATGTCACGGTCGGTCTTGCGACGCCGCCGATGGGGCTCGTTCTTTTTGTCGCTTCATCGATATCCGGTGAAAAGCCGGAGGCGATCGCCCTCGAACTGGCGCCTTTCCTCGCCGTACAGGTCGCAGTCATCCTGTTGATCACTTATATTCCGGCATTGACGTTGACACTACCCCGCCTTCTCGGCTTTGCGTGAGGATCCCGTGCCAACACGTACCTTGAATATCATATTCGCGATCGTCGTCGTCGCTTGCCTCGCCGGCATATTCTTCAGCAGGTCCTCGCGCGCGGAATACGAGATCCGCATCGGGATTCTCGCCTCCTCTGACGACGAAGACTATGACGGGGCCGTCGCTTTCAAGGATGTCGTCGAAAAAGAATCCGCAGGGCGCATCGACGTCCGCATTTTCACATCCGGTCAATATTGCGGCGGCGAGCGGGAATGCATCGAAAACCTGCAATCCGGCGTTCTCGACATTTTTATGACGACCTTCGGGGGTTTCGGCAATTTCTTCGGCGCAGGCCAGGTCTTTGACCTCCCCTACATCTTGCCTGATGACAGGGTCGCGGAATGCGTGCTCGACGGACCGCTGGTCGACGAGTTTCGCGACGCCGTCCTCGACGCCGGCCTCGGCGTCAGGTTGATGACCGTCGGCAATACCGGCGGGTGGCGCGATTTCGCAACGACGGACAAGCCGATTGTCACGCCGAAAGATTTAAAGGGCGTCAAAATTCGGACGACACCCTCGCCGCTCGAGCAATCCTTCGTTCGGGAACTCGGCGCCAACCCGACACCGATCGCCTGGTCCGAGATTTATCTGGCGCTAGCAACAGGAGTCGTTGATGGCACCAAGAACAGCGTTCAGGACATCATCAGCATGAAACTCGATGAGAACGTCAAATACATGACGATCGATCACCACGCCTATATGGGCGCAATCTGGTGGTACTCGAACAAGCGCTGGAACGAATTGCCTGACGATTTGCGTGCGGTCATCGATCGGGGCTTTGTAGCGCTGCAATTGACGACGCGGGAAATACCAAAGCGGAGACAGGCAGAAGCATACGCAGCTTTCGAAGCCTCCGGCGGCAAACTGCTGCGACCGGACGACGGGCAGAAGTCGGCATTCGTCAGCGCAGCGGGCGGCATGCGCGACTGGTATGTGAAGGCCTATGGCCGCGACTGGCTTGATCGGCTCGATAGCGCCGTCGCAGATTGTGAGCGATCAGCAATCTGATGGTCAGGAATTGATCTCGGCGAGCAGCGACGCGCAGCGTTTCTCGATGATGTCGATTGCGACGACGAACCCGTCCGGGCCGCCGAAATAGGGATCGGGGACTTCGCCGCCGGGTACAAAGAGATCGATACTCGCGCCGGCTCCCGCCGGCCGCATCGCCTGCAGCGCTTCGAAGTTCGAGCGATCCATCGCCAGGATGAGATCGAATTCGGCGAAGTCCCGGGTCGCGATCTGGCGGCAGATGAACGCCGAAAGGTCATAGCCGCGCCTTGCGCATTCCTCGATCGTGCGCGGATCGGCGCCGCCGCCGACATGCTTGTCTTTTAGGCCCGCAGATGAAAATTCGACGCCCGCGCTGCGGTTCTTCGCAAAGTGCGTCTTTGCGATCACTTCCGCCGCCGGCGAGCGGCTGTAATTCCCGGCGTCGACAAAAAGAATTTTCATCGCTTAATCATGCGGTTGGAATGTTTTGTGCGGCGCAACAAAGGTATCCTGTCACTTTGTCGTTTGCGTCGAGCCGGCATTGACCCAGGATTGACGAGGTGACCGGACCAAGTGTTATATAAGACATGTCAGCTATAAGTTATCGCGTCAAGCCGGGATCGTAGGCGGCCGCGCGCAGCGGCGTCGCCGCTGTCAGAAAACGGGAGGCACTTCATGAAAAACACCCTAGCTCTGTCAACGAGCGCAATCGCCACGATATTGGCGCTCGGCGTCGCGCCGGCGTTCGCCCAGGTCGACGAGATCGTCGTTACGTCGCAGCGGGTCGAACAAAACCTGCAGGACGTGCCGATTGCGGTTACTGCACTCAGCGAAGCTCAACTGGAAGCAAGCGGCGCGATCAATCTTGAGGACTTGCCGCAGATTGTTCCGTCGCTGAATTTCCGCAAGGGCACGACCAACGCCAACTCCGCCGTCTTCCTGCGCGGCGTCGGCACCATCACCTTCTCGGTCGCAGCCGAGCCGAGCGTTTCGACGGTCGTTGACGGCGTCGTTCTCAGCCGCTCCGGCCAGGCCTTCACCGACCTTTACGATATTGAGCGGATCGAAGTGCTGCGCGGACCGCAGGGCACGCTGTTCGGCAAGAACGCGTCGGCCGGCGTCGTCAGCATCGTGACCAAGGGCGGCGCCGACGAATTTGAGGGTCAGATCAATCTCGGCCTCTGGGAGGAAAGCGAATATCGCGCCAAGGCGAGCGTCGCCGGTCCGCTGACCGATACTCTCTCCGCCAGAATGACCGCTTTTTACGGAAACTTTGACGGTCATATCACCAATATTTTCAACGGCGGCGACGATCGCGTGAACGGTTATGAGCGGTGGGGTTCGCGTCTCGTATTCGACTATGAACCCTCAGAGACCGCCAATATCCGCCTTGCGGTCGACTTTGCACGCGCCGATGATGATTGCTGCGCGGAGATAACAGGAGTTTCCCGCGGTACGATCCTCAACAATGAACTCGGTTTCGACACGACGCGCGGTGAAGACACCCGGGTCGTCAATCACAATTTGACGACGACGACAGAGGATACAACGTGGGGCGCTTCGCTGCAGGGCGACTTCACGATGTTTTCCGACCATACGCTGACGATGATCGGCGCCTATCGCAACTGGGAGAATGTCGAGCAGCGTGAAGGCGACTTCCTGCCGCGCGCGATCGTCGGCACCGCCCAGTTGCATGACCGCGGCATTGTCGAGACCGACCAGTATTCATTCGAAGCCCGGCTCGCATCGCCGCAGGACCAGACCATTTCCTATGTGCTCGGCGGCTTCTTCTGGCGTTCCGACAATACGCAGTTCTTCCTGCGCGAGGACGTCACCTGCGCGACGTCGACCTTGCCGGTCGCGCCGAGCGGGGCGACGCCCTGCAATCCTGCGGACACTGTCAACACGGCGCTCCCGTCAGCGAATTCGCTCAGCGATGTCGATGCGACGAACTTCGCCTTCTTCGGCAATGCGACGTGGAACATCACGGACGATTTCCGGCTGATCGGCGGTCTGCGGTGGACGCGCGACGACCTTGAATTCGTTCATACGCGCGCGCCCGGCGTCAATCTGGCGACCGGCCTTCCGGGGACCGGGCCCGGCGTTTCAGGCAACCCTGCGGGCGGCCTGACAACCGCTACGCCGCCCGGCAACGGCACCAATGTTTCCGCCGGCGAAACCGACAATTCCAATCTGTCCGGGCGCGCTGTAGCCCAATATGACTTCACCGACGACGTGACGGGCTATTTCAGCTATTCGCGCGGCTACAAGGGGCCGGCGTTCAACGTCTTCTTCAATCACACGGCGCCGAACAATGCGGTGCCGATCGACGCTGAAACCTCGAACGCCTACGAGGCCGGCTTCAAGTCGCGCTTCTTCGACAATCGCCTGCAGCTCAACGCCGCTGGCTTCTACGCCGTTTACGACGGATTTCAGGCCAACAACTTCATACTCCTGAACGGCACGATCATCAGCAATTTGACGAACGCCGGCACGGTCTCCACCGCCGGTTTTGAAGTCGATACCGTGATCGCGCCGACGCCTTGGTGGACGATCACCGGCGGCGTCGCCTATACCGACGCCAAGGTGAAGGAGTTCAACCCCAACCCGGTGACGAATGCGCCGTCTGCGATCAACGGCACGCGCCTTCCGCTCGCGCCGAAATGGGCGACCTCGATCGTCAGCGAATGGACGGCGCCCTTCGTCTACGACACCAATGCGCATCTGCGCGCGTCATGGGCTTTTCAGGACGACCAGTTCTCGGATCTCGGCAATGCGGGGCCGATCGAACAACACAGCCTCATCGACCTCAGCCTCGGGTTCTCCGATGCCGACGATAAATATCGCCTGACATTCCACGTCAACAACCTGCTCGACGACAGCTATGTCACGCTTAATACGTCAGCCGGCCAGCGGCTGCACATTCCGCGCGACGCCAGCCGCTATGTCGGCGTGACCTTCCGGGCGAATTTCAACTGATCGGCCAAAATGGACCGGCTGAAGGGGGCGCTTCGGCGCCCCTTTTTCGTATCGGGCGGAAATCATCGGATTCGGCGGATCCGCCCAGGAAAACAATCAGAGTTGATTGTTTTTTCACACTGTGCCAGTTTCCGTCATGAAGGTGCCATCACCGAAAAGGAGTTGCGCCGATGACAATCCGGTTCGCAAGTTCGCGCATGGCGCTGGCCTGCGTCGTCGCCGTCCTTGCGAGCGCCTGCGGCAAGGCGCGCGAGACCGCCGCGCCGACGACGGATGCCGCGCTTGAAGAGACTCGCGTCAAATCGACTGACGAATTCGTTGCGCGCGCCGGCGAAGCAATCGATCCCGCGACCCATCCCGGCAACGCGCTGTTCGCAAACAACTGCGCGACGTGTCACTCGGGCCTTGTGCCGAAAGCGCCGGCGATCGTCTGGCTCGAAATGATGGCGCCGGACGCAATCCTCGGCGCCATGAATGACGGCGTCATGCAGCAGCAGTCCGCGCACCTGTCGGAAGAGGACAAGCGGTCGGTTGCGGAATATCTGACGCGCACGTCGCTTGCGTCATACACGCCTCCTGCGCCGCCGTCGGCCTGCGAAGGTTCAGCCGCCGAGTTTCGCGGATCACCCCCTGTCGCCGTCGGGTGGGGGCATGACACGAACCGCTATATTCCAGCGCCGGTCGCCGGGATTTCGCGCGACCGGATTCCGGATCTCAAACTGCAATGGGCGTTCGCCTATCCCGCATCGGTGCGCGCTCGATCGCAGCCGACGATCGGATGGAACTCGGTTTTTGTCGGCAGCCAGGACGGCACGGTCTACGCGTTCGATCTGGATAGCGGCTGCGTCAAATGGGCATTCCGCGCGTCGGCGGAGGTCAGGACCGCCATCGTCGCGGATCCGGATAACCACAGGCTCTATTTCGGCGACGTCCTTGGACGGGTCTACGCTGTCGATGCGTTCACCGGCGCTGAACTCTGGCGGCGCAAGATCGACGATCATCCCAACGCGACGATTACAGGTTCGCCGGCGCTCGGCGGCGGCCGTTTGTATGTCCCTGTTTCGTCCCTTGAGGTGACGTCGGCGGCTGATCCAGAATACGCGTGCTGCACATTCCGGGGCGCCGTCGCCGCGCTCGATCCGAAAACCGGGGAACAGCTCTGGAAAACCTATACGATCCCGACGGCGCCGTCCGAATTCGGAAAGACATCAGTCGGAACGCCGATACTCGGCCCCTCGGGCGCGCCGGTCTGGACGACGCCCACTTATGACCCGAAGCGCGACCGGATATATGTCGGCTCAGGCGAGAATTATTCCTCGCCTGCCGACGAAAACTCCGATGCGGTTTTCGCCATCGATGCGAAGACCGGCGCGAAAATCTGGCGGCGGCAACTGACCAAAGGCGATGCGTGGAATGTCGGCTGTATGATGGGCAATGAAAATTGTCCGACGGAAAACGGACCCGACGTAGACCTCTCCGCTTCGCCGTTGCTGATCGGCTTGTCGGGCGGCGAAGACATCATCGTCGTCGGCCAGAAATCAGCGATGACCTACGGGATCGACATCGATGACGGCGAAATTCTGTGGTCGCAGCGGCTCGGCCATGGCGGCACGCAGGGCGGCGTCCATTTCGGCATGGCCGCCGAGGGGTCAACGGTCTTCGTCCCAATCGTCGACATGACCGACACGCATGACGCACGCGCCTATGACAAGTCGCTCAACGGCGCCGGCGTTCACGCGATCAATGCGGCGGATGGGTCGATCAAATGGCGCGCCTTCGCTGACAATCGTTGCGGCGACCGCCAATATTGCGATCCAGGGGTCTCCTCTGCCGCGACGGCCATCGACGGCGCGGTGTTCGCCGGCCATCTCGACGGACGCCTGCAGGCTTATGATTCGCGGACTGGCTCCGTCATCTGGTCTTATGATACGACGACGCCGGTCATGACGATCAACGGAACTATGGCTTCGGGCGGCTCGATGAGCGGCCCCGGCGCTGCAATCATGGACGGCCGGCTGGTTCTCAATTCCGGATACGGAATTTATTATCACATGCCGGGAAACCTGTTGATGGTGTTCGCGGCAGAGAAATAGCAATCAGGGCGACAGCCGGACTTCGCCTTTCGCCCAGCGGATCGAACGGCGCAGGATTTCCATGAAGGGAGATATCTCCCACGCGCCCTTTTCGATCGCCGGGTAATATTCGACCAGCGGCGCCATGTCGTAGTGACTGCGCCGATGCCCGAGAGTGAAATAAACGATTTCACCCAAACCGACCGGCTTTCGATATAGAACGGGGTGCGCGACATTGTCCGGCCACTCGCGTTCGACGAACCCGCGCGCCGCGCCTTGCGATGTCGCTTCCAGCAGGATGTCGATCTCGCCGAAGAGCCGCATATAGTAAAGCTCGTCGCCGCCCTCCACCGTGAAATCGCCGATGCCGTTGACCAGCGGATCATCCGCCTTTCGCATCAGCACCTTATAGGGTGCAATCGGCGGATGCGCCGCGAACTGGCTGCCGAGCAATTCAACAAACCCTGTCCTATCTTCGGGCGCGAACCAGCGGCCGGATTCGTTCTGCGCCAGGATCGAATTCGTTCCATGGAGCGCGAGCCACCTGCCGCCCCGTTGAAGAAACGCCGTCAGTGCTGCAACCTCTTGCCGGATCGGAATCACATTGCACGTGTAGGTGATCAGGAAATCCACGCCGGCGAAGCCATCGCGGCTGGCATAATCCGTCGTAACCGTCGTCCGGATCTCGGGATGCTCTGCCAACAGACCAAGAAGGACGAGGCGCGCATGATCGATATCATGATAATCGCCGCCGGCGATCATATGTGCCCTGATGGCTTTGTCGGTCATGTACGCCTCTCGCCAGTAGCGGATCTTACTTGATCGTAACTGTCACGGCATTTCCGAAGGCGTCCTTCGCTTCCCAACTGTCGCCCTTGGCTTTTCCGGGCGAAAGCTGCGTGCAGCCCTTCTCGCCGGAATCCGTCGTGATACACAGTTCGTCACCATTCATTGACCATTTCCCGCCGCCAGCAACGTCTGTCGTGTAGGTTCCGTCTGCCGAATACTTGGCTGCAACTGCGGTCCCATCGACGTAAGCGTAGACGACTGCGGCGCCGATCATGGCGTCCATCGTATCATTGGCGACAGCCGAACCCAACATCGCGCCCGCGAAGGCGATTGACACAATCAGACTTTTCATTTTGGCTTCCTCCACTTCAACGCTGCACTGCGCAGCGTCTCAAAACAGCTCGCAAGGCGTTCAATGGCTCGTCCCTATCGCAAATTCGAAGACATCGAGATCGGTGAAAACAGGATTTCGGACGAATTGACCATCGATGCCGGCGACATGATCGCTTTTGCATGCGCCTACGATCCGCAGTGGTTTCACGCCGACGCGGCCGAAGCGAAATCGTCCGTCTTTAAAGAGACGGTCGCAAGCGGCATTTACACAGCCGCCCTGTGGCGCAAGCTCGATCATACGATCAATGGCGATATCGATTTCATTTGCGGCGTCGCCTGGGAGGAAGCGCGCTGGCCGATAGCGGTCCGCGCCGGCGACCGGCTGAGGGCGACTTCCGTCGTCCTCGAAAAACGACCATCGAAAAGCGATCCCGCGCGCGGCGTCGTGGTCTTCCGGTACGGGCTTCTCAATCAACATGACAAAGAGGTCTTTTCCTGTCGAAGCATCAATCTGGTGCGGCGGCGCGGGCTCCCGGATTAACGAATATTCTGTCATCTTCGATCCTGACTGCGAAAGTCCTGATCGGCTTGTCAGTCAGTTGGCCGATGGGCGTGCCGTTCTTCAGATTGAAACGCTGTCCGTGCAACGGGCAAAAAATGTAGCATCCGCGAATCCGGCCGCCTTCGAGCGCCTGCAACTGGTGGGAGCACTGGTTTTCGACGGCGAAATATCCCTCCTTGGTGTTGCAGACAAGAATTTCAATCTCGCCGAACTTGTACGCCTTCGACTGGTTATCGCCGATTTCGGAGACTGATCCCGCATCAATGTATTCGCCGGACATCGCCTCAATCTACTTCCGCTGATCGAACCGGCGCCCGACCATTGCTGACGCTATGTTGACCTTCTGGATATCGATGGCGCCGCCGGCGATGCCCCAGCCCCAGGCATCGCGCAATCGCCGCTCCATGCCGTACTCGCGCGAATAGCCATAGGCGCCCATCAATTGAACGGCCGACCCGGTCACTTCGCGCGCGATCTCATTTGCAAAGCATTTTGCGACCGAGGAATCTAGAATGCTCGGGAGGCCATGCTGGGCGTTGCAGGCGACGCGATGAATGAGGAGTCGCGCCGCTTCAACTTTCATCTGCATTTCCGCGAGCCGCAACTGAACCGCCTGAAATTCGACAATCGGTTTGCCGAATTGTTGGCGCTCCTGAACATAGGAAAGCACTTCTTCGAGCGCCCCCGACGCCTGGCCGAGCGCCATGGTGGCGTTTCCACAGCGCTCCAGATCGAAGGCTTCCATCAGCTTCCTGAAGCCGCCCGCCGGGACGACGATGTTATCAAGCGACACTTCCGCATCATCGAAGAAAATGTCGCTTGACGGCACGCCTCGGAAACCCATCAGGCTTTCGCGTGGACCGAAACTGACGCCAGCCGCATTCTTTTCAACGTAAACCGCGCCGATGCCGCGCGGGCCCGGATCATCCGACAGCCGACAATAGACGACGTAGCCGTCCGCATGGCCGCCGCCCGAGCACCAGCGCTTCATACCGTTTATGACGATCTTGTCGTTATGGATGACGGCTCTTGTCTTCAAATCGGTTAGCGCGGAACCCGCGTCTGGCTCGGACATTGCGATCGCGACGACAAGATCCCCGCTGCAGACCGCCGGAACCACCCGGCGCTTTAATTCTTCATTGGCGAAGTGCTCAATCGCGCGGACGGGTCCGACGCAGGACTCGAAAATCGGAAATGCAACCGCCGACGAAATCTTGGCGAACTCTTCGAGAATTAGCAGCGCTTCGATATTGCCAAGTCCCAGCCCGCCAAGCTCGGAGGGAACATTGACGCCGAGGAACCCCATCTCTGCGTAGCGTTTCACAAGTGCGTGCGACGGAGGTTCCGCGTTTTCCTCACAGGCGCGCGCAACATCGCGCAATTCGCCTTGTGCGAAATTCCGCGCTGCGTCGCGCAGTTCCAATTGCTGTTCGGTGAGCCTGAAATCCATTGCCCGTCGTCCGCTCGCCCATCGCGCAGGGTAGCGTCACACGCTACCGGGTCGTGCGGCGCTTGCCAATCGAAAAACAATCATGATTGTTTTTAATGAGCGGCTGGACTATCAGGAACCATCGACCTCGTTTCATGCTAAGGTCATAGGATGACGGAGGAAAGGCTCCTTTCGGGCGTCCGGGTTCTCGACCTTGGCCGCTATGTCGCCGGCCCCTACTGCGCGACTTTGCTCGGATTCCTAGGCGCTGAAGTGGTCCGTGTCGAACGACGCGAGGGCGGTGAAGACCGCTATATCGCGCCGTTGTTCGAGAATGCCGACGGTTCACCCGGCGAGGGCGGGCTATTCATGCAGACGGGATGCGGCAAGAAATCGGTGACGCTCGACCTCAGTAAGCCGGAAGCGCGCGAGATAATTGCAAGGCTCGTCAAGTCGAGCGACGTCGTCGTCGCCAATCTGCCGCCGAAAGCGCTCGCCAAGCTCGGCCTGGAGTGGGCGGAATTTTCGAAGTCTAATCCGCGCGGCGTCCTGGTGACCCAGACCTCTTTCGGCGCGCAAGGACCCGATCGCGACAAGGGTGGTTTCGATGGCGTCGCGCAGGCAATGTCAGGCGCCATGTATCTTTCAGGGACGCCCGACCAGCCAGTCAAAGCGGGCGCTCCCTATGCGGATTTCTCAACCGCCGTCTTTTCCGCCATGGGCGCGCTTGCAGCGTTGATGGCCCGCGACAGGACCGGCCGCGGTCAGCACGTCGAAACATCGCTCCTTGGAACCGCCCTCGCGGTGATGAATGCGCATCTCGCGGAGCAGGCTGTCACCCAAAGAAATCGCAAAGGGACCGGCAATCGCGTCCAGACTTCGGCGCCGTCGGATGTTTTCGCAACTATCGACGGCCATATCCTCGTCCATACTGTCGGCGACGGGCTGTTCCGCCGGTGGGCCGACCTGATCGGCAAGCCGGAGCTTGCTGACGATCCGCGGTATCAAGGCGACCAGGCGCGCGGCGATTATCGTGACGAGTTATGCGCGATCATGGCGGCGTGGTGCTTAGAACGCCGAACCGCCGATGCGTTGCGCGCGCTCGACGCGGCGGGCGTGCCGGCCGGTCCGGTGCTGACGATGCAGCAGGCGATCGACAATCCTCAGGCGGCGGCGATGCGTTTTTTCACGGAGGTTTCCTTTCCGGGCCTCCCCTGCCCCGCCCCGGTCGGCGGACTGCCAATCAGGTTTTCGGACCTCGACGCCAGCGTCAAAACGCGGCCGCCGCTGCTTGGCGAGCACACCGATGAAATATTATCGGCATTGGGGTTCGCCGCCGCCGAGATCGACAGGCTGCGCGCCGACGGCGTTGTCTAGTTTGTTTTCGCGCGACCGACGAAATAGCCAAGCCGCGGATAATGAACCACGACATGATCAATCAACGCCGCCTGCGGACGGATCGCAACCTCGTCCGCAGCGAGCCGGACGAGTTCGCCTTGCGCTTCGCCGCGCGACGACGTCAGCGGCATGACCAGAACGTTGTCGCCGGGGTTAAGGCCGAGCGGATCATCCAAATCGACCTCGCTGCACGTCGCGGAGGCGCTGGAACGCGCCACCTCATGCGCCATCGACGCATCGACTTCGCATCGATCCCCCTCGCCGAGCGCCGCCATGCGCTGCTCCCACGGCGCCAGCGCGGAGAAATCCGAAAGCAGCTTCTCAACAAACGGAAATCCGGCGCGCGTGAACCAGTTGACGACATAGCACTGGATATCGGCAAGGCCCGGCGCATCGCCGAAAAGAAAAGCACGTCCGTCCGACAATTGAAGGTCGATGAATCGCGCCGCCGATCTGAGCCGGGCGCACGCATCGGAAAACCGCGCTCCCGCGCTGGAAAAATCGATGTCGGGAAAGACTTTGTCGCGGTCGGCGTAGAAGGCCGGATCCCACGCGGCCGAAAATTCCTTGATTGCGATATCAAGGCCCGCGCGGAAATAGGCGTCGCCGAATTCGCACATCATGTGAGCAGCGCCGCGCCCGCCGGGATAGAGCGTCGGCGTCGGCAGACGCCGCTCGAGTTCCTCGACGATGCGCTGCGAATCGACGTAGATATCGGCGCCGATCTGCAGCACCGGCGTGCCGCGATATCCGCCGGTCAGCGCGGTCAATTCCGGCTTCGGCGCGATCATTGGATGAATGACCGAGTTCCACCGGACGCCCTTGATCGCCAGCATTTTGATCGCTTTCTGGGAAAACGGCGACGCGTCATAGTGATGGAGAAATAGCTCACTGCTCATTGTGATCGCCTTTCCGCATGCGTTCCTCGACGCTTCGGGCGGTCTGTCCGTAGAGGATCGGATAAGCCTCCTTCGGCGCCATTTTTTCGGCTCCGAGTTCGAGTGCGCGGCGGACAGCCGGACGATCGGCGATTTCCGCATACCATCGGTCGATATGGCTGAATTCGATGAGATTCTGCCCCTGCCATTCATGATGCCGGATCCACGGCCAGCAGGCGAAATCGGCGATCGAAATATCGCCGGCGATGAACCGCCGGTCTTCAAGACGGCGATTGAGGACGCCGTAAAGGCGATTCACCTCATCCGTATACCGCTTGACGGCGTAGGCTGGCTTTTCCGGAGCAAATTTGCGGAAATGATGCGCCTGTCCAGCCATCGGACCAAGCGCCGACATTTGCCAATAAAGCCAACTCTTGATTTCCCAGCGCTTCGCCTCCGGCATGAACCTGCCTGATTGCTCCGCGAGATATTCGAGAAGGGCGCCGGATTCGAAAAGCGCGAACGCCCCGCCCGGCGCCGCGTCGTCGACAAGCGCCGGGATCTTGCTGTTCGGGCTGATTTTCACGAATGCCGGCTCGAACTGCGCGCCGGTCAGGATATCGACATAGTGAAAAACGCAAGGAAGGCCGCATTCCTCGACCATGATCGAGGCCTTCAGTCCGTTCGGCGACGGAAAGCTATAAAGATGAAGCATATCAATATATTGTCATGGATCTTGAGGAGCCCGGTCGACGCCGATGACAAGCTTAGTGGTGATCCAATTTAAAAACAATCATGACTGTTTTTCTTTTTTTCCTGGACCCTTTATGCTAAGGTCAGGCTAATCACGGAAATCCGACTGAGGGGTGACGCGATGGACGCCCAATCTACGAACCGCATCAAATCGGGCATGGCCTATGAGAAGGCGCGCACCGATCCGCCGGAAGGGTTTCCGCCCCTCCCCCCAATCCCGAGCGCGCGCTATATCGACCCGGATTTCAATGCGCTGGAGACCGCGCATCTCTGGAAGAAAAGCTGGGTCTACGCCGCGCATCTCGATGAGATACCAGAGGTCGGAAACTATGTGCTGTGGAAGCGGCTCGGCTCGCCAATCCTGATCGTTCGCGGCAAGGACGGGACACCGCGCGCCTTCTACAACACCTGCCGGCATCGCGGCGGCCCGCTCGTCAAGGATGAAGCTGGCAAAAGAAACATTTTTGTCTGCGGCTATCATGGCTGGAGCTATGACCATGACGGCAATTTGATCGGCATTCGCGATCCGCGGGATTTTCCGGATTTCGACAAGTCCTGCTACGGACTGATTTCCGTTCGCTGCGAAACCTTCGGCAATTGGGTGTTCATCAATTGCGACAAGGACGCAGAATCATTGCGCGAATACCTCGGTCCGGTCGCCGACCAGATGGCGGAATTCCAGCCGCAAAAACTCCGTCTTGCGCACAAGGCTAGCTACGAAATCAACTGCAATGTGAAAGTGCTCCTCGACGCCTTTCTCGAAACCTATCATTTGAAGTCAATCCACATGCAAACCGTCGACCGCTTCCTCGATCATACGGGAACGACCATCGAATTGTGGCCTGGCGGGCATTCGAGGATGACGACGCCTAACCGGCGCCCTGAATGGAAGGACCCCGGCGTCGCTGGGCTCGCCGAAATCGATACCGTCGGCGAAATCGCTCGCGACAACAATGTTTCCTATAATATCTATCCGAACATTGTCTGTCCGCCGGCCCCGACGGGATTGCCGTTCATCGTGTTCTGGCCGAGGTCGATCAATACGATGATACTTGATTGCATCTGGTTTTCGCCGGATTGGGGCGGCGGGCCGCTGCCGGAAATCTGGGAAAAGCGAATCGCGAATTTTGAGCGCATTCTCGAAGAAGATACGCAGTTCGCGCCGCAGATTCAGGAATCGCTCGAGTCTGACGGCTTCAAGGGCATTCCGCTCTCCTATCAGGAGCGCCGCATCTACCATTGGCATGAGGAGCTTGATCGACGGATCGGCGCGCAATTGGTGCCTAAGCATGCACGCGTCACGCCGATGCTGGAGCCGTTCATCGAACGGTCGAGCGTCGCCGATGCGGCCGAGTAGAATTGAAAGCATGGCGTAATGGCGGCATACGGCATCATCGGGTTCGGCGCCTATGTTCCGCGGAAGCGAATGTCCCGGGCGGCAATCTTCGATGCCGTCGGGTGGGCGCAGGGCTCGCTGAAATCCCTTGCGAAAGGCGGCAGAGCCTTTGCGGAATGGGACGAGGACGCGATCACCATGGGCCTCGAGGCGGCGCGTGATGCCTTGCGCGGGCGCGCGGCTGGTCCCGCCGCGCTGTGTTTCGCGTCGACAACCGCCCCTTTCCTTGATCGCCAGAACGCCGGCGTTATTCGCGCGGCGCTGGACTTGCCGACGCAGACCCATTGTTTCGATTTCGCAGGATCGCAGCGCGCCGGGCTTTCGGCCGTGATCGCATCGTCTGGCGACAAGAACCGCGACATACTCGTCGTCGCGGCGGAAAAGCGCCCGGTGAAGTCAGCGAGCGCGCTGGAAATGCAGGCGGGCGACGCTGGCGCTGCAATATTGCTTGGCCGCGGCGCACCGATCGCCGAAGTCATCGCCGCCGGTTCGGTGAGCGCCGATCTCGTCGACCATTATCGCACGGCCTCTTCGCATACGGATTATACGCTCGAGGAACGCTGGTTCCGCGATGAGGGGCTTTCTTCCTTCGCCGCACTCTGCGCCAAGCCCATGCTGGCCGAGGCGGCGATGAGCCCCGAAGCAATCGATCATATTGTTGCGCCGACTATCAATCCCGCACTCGCAAAAGTGGTCGCCGAGGCTGTCGGCGCCCGGACCGAGGCAATCGTCGATCCGCTTTTCCAGAATTGCGGGCATTCGGGCGCCGCACACCCGCTGCTAATGCTGTGCGCTGTGCTTGAGAAGGCGGAGCCAGGCGAAACCATCCTTGTGACGGCGTTTGGTCAAGGCTGCGACGCTGTGCTCCTGCGCATAACCGCCGCGATCGCTGATGCGCGCCGGGAATCGTTGTCGAGGCAATTGGCTGAAGGCGTTGAGGAGACGAATTACGCCCGATTTCTTGCGGCAGGCGACCGGATCGACATCGACTGGGGGATACGCGCCGAGCGTGACAATCGTACGGCGCAAACTGTCGCCTTCAACAAATCGCGGGACATCTATGGCTTCGTCGGCGGTTTCTGCGCCGCCTGTGATACGCCGCAATTCCCTAAGTCTCGTCGCTGCGTCAATCCGGATTGCGGCGCGCTCGATAAACAGGAGGATTATCGGTTTGCAGACCGCATTGGCCGCATCAAGTCCTTCACCGAGGACTGGATGGCGTTCACACGGTCGCCGCCGCTGGTCTACGGCAACATTTCATTTGAAGGCGGCGGCAACGCCTTCATGGAGATGTGCGATTTCGCGCCCGGAGACGCGACGATCGGCGCTGAAGTCGAAATGAGATTCCGCATCAAGGACATCGACACGCTGCGCGGCTATCATCGCTACTTCTGGAAGGCCGCGCCTGCCTCAGGAGGCCGCAATGGCTGAGGGAATCCGCGACAAGGTAGCCATCATCGGCATGGGTTGCACGAAATTCGGCGAACGCTGGGATGCGAGCCCTGAAGATCTCGTCACCGAAGCATTCGAGGAAGCGATCGCCGACGCCGGCCTTGACCGGAACGATATCGAAGCGGGCTGGTTCGGCGTCTTTTATGATGAACAAAATGTCGGCAAGTCGGCCTATCCGCTGTCTCAGTATCTGCGACTGCCGAATATCCCCGTGACGCGGGTCGAGAATCTTTGTGCGACCGGAACCGAAGCGTTGCGCGGCGCCGTTTACGCGGTCGCCGCCGGCGCATGCGATATTGCGTTCGCGATGGGATGCGAGAAACTGAAAGACACGGGATTTTCGGGCCTGCCGGAACGGACGAAAGGAACCTTCGAGGATCTTTACCAGCCGAATTTCACGCCGCCGGGCGCGTTCGCGCAGCTTGCGGCCGCGTACGCAGCCAAGCACCGCGTCAGCATGACGGATCTGAAGCGCGCGATGGCGCATGTCTCTTGGAAGAGCCACGAGAACGGCGCGCGCAATCCAAAGGCTCATCTGCAAAAGCGGATTTCAATGGAGCAGGTCCTGAATGCTCCGATGGTCGCCTACCCGCTTGGCGTGCTTGATTGTTGCGGCGTCTCGGACGGCGCGGCGTGTGCGATCGTCACGCGGCCGGAAATCGCCAGGACCCTTGGCCGCAATCGCCACGTCACGGTGAAGGCGATCCAGCTTGCGCCGTCGAACGGCGTAGAGATGGGCCATCAATCCTGGGACGGCGCGCACACGCTGACTACGCGAAAAGCGGCCTTGCGGGCCTTTGCGGAGGCGGGCGTCAGCGATCCGAAGAACGAGATCAGCCTCACTGAAGTGCATGATTGTTTTTCGATCACCGAGCTCGTTCTGATGGAGGATCTCGGTCTGTCCGATGCAGGCAGCGGAATTTCGGATATTCTCGACGGGCGGTATGACGCGACGGGAGCGATCCCGTGTCAGATCGATGGCGGCCTCAAATGTTTCGGTCACCCGATCGGCGCATCCGGGTTACGCATGACTTACGAAATTTATCTCCAGCTGCTTGGACGAGCCGGCGAGCGACAATTATCGGCCCCGCGCCTTGGTCTTGCCCACAATCTTGGAGGTATTCCGAACCGGAACGTCGCCGCCATTTCCATTTTTGGCGCCAGCGACTAGGAGAAAGCGACGATTATGCCGATGGATGGCGCGACGAGAACGAAAAAGAAGACCGCCGCGGGCCCCGACAAGGACGGCCTGACAACGCTGCACGATTATTCCGGCATGACGGCGGCCGAACTCGCCAGTGCGCCAACGGTGTACCGGAACGATCTTCTCGATGGCCAGACCGTGATTATCTCCGGAGGCGGCAGCGGCATGGGCCGCGCGATGGCGTTCCTGTTTTCCCGTCTTGGCGCGCAAGTGGTCATCTGCGGCCGCCGCGAGGAAAAACTGGCGGAGGTAAAAAACGCAGTCAAAACGCTCCTGAACAAGGATATTTCGTATACGCCTTTGTCGATCCGGGACGGCGATGGCGTTGAGAATTTCATCGCCGAGACCTTCGAAAAATTCGGCTCGCCAAGCGTCCTCGTCAACAGCGCTGGCGGCCAGTTCTCGCAGGACGCCATCGACTTTTCCCGCAAAGGCTGGCTTGCCGTTGTCGACACCAACCTCAATGGCACGTGGTGGATGATGCAGGAGGCCGCCAAGCGATGGCGCGATGCCGGAAAACCAGGCAACATCATCAATATAGTCGCTCATGTCGAACGGGGAATGCCGCAATCGGCGCACTCATGCGCCGCGCGCGCCGGAGTCATTTACCTGTCAAAGACAGTGTCGACGGAGTGGGCGCCGCTGAATATTCGCGTCAACTGCATCGCGCCGGGCGCAATCGAGACGGAAGGCGTTGACCGGTATTCGGATGACGTCCTGAAAAACTTTCACCTCGCCAATCCGATGAAGCGTTTTGGCGATGTCTGGGACATTGCAGAAACCGCAGTCTATCTCGCCGCCCCGTCGTCGAAATTCGTAACCGGGGAAGTGATCACTGTTGACGGCGGAATGGCGCAATATGGCTGGGTCTGGCCGGCCGGAAAGCCCGATTGGTTCAAGGAATAGAATGAGGAGATGATTATGGCGGGCACACCCCTTTCAAGGATCGGGCGGCAGGCGCTCAGCGAGGAATTCAGACTCGCCTGGGATACGCTCGACCGGCTGACGGGCGAGCCGGCGTTTGTCGAGGCGTTCGCCAACGCGCCGGAATTGCTGCGCTTCGTCATGAGCGAATTCTACGGAAAGATCTTCTTCGGAGGTCGCGTCGACAATCGATACAAGCAGCTCGCGCGTCTCTATTTGTCCACGACTCATGGCTGTAGGACCTGCAACAAACAGAATGTTCCGGGCAGCCTCGAAGCCGGCGTCACGCGTGAGCAGGTCGAAAGCATCATCGATTTCGAAAATGGCCCCTTCGACGCAGCGGACAAAGCGGTCCTCAGATACGCGGCGCAGATGACGCTGACTAATCTGGACGGCGTCATGGATAAAGATCTCTATCAAGACCTTCGCAACCATTTCGACGACGCTCAGATCTGCGAACTCGGTACGGTCATGGCGGTGATCGGTGGGATGGCGAAGCTCGCCTTCGTGCTCGATCTCGTCGAGAAGGAAAGCTATTGCGAGTTTGCGCGGCCTGCCGCTTAAGGTTTTCGGTGGTAGTCGCGCCAGCTCGACAGGGCTTCCGGAAAGTCAGCGTCTTGCGGCGTTTCATAGGCACACATGCGTTTGGTGTTCGCCAGATAGTTTAAATAGTCGGCAGTGTTCAGATAATAGAAAAATGACAGGAGTCGGTCGTTAAATTTCCACCGCCCCGCTTCGCGAACATACTCGTCTTCATATCGGAGCGATGCGATCATGGGTCGGTTGTTGCGAATCAACTCGGCATGAGAGGAAAGCAGACCGAACGCTGCATTTTCATCACCCGCCTCGAACCAGACGACATGATCATGGCTGTAATGCGCGCCGGGCCCGAGCGCGGCGAACCGGCCTTCGAATTGCGCCATGATGGCCTCACGCCCGACAGCATTCATGACGCCGTCTCTTGAACGGAAGCGAGCGCCCGCCGCGAACAGCTTTTCAATTTCCGGCAGGTCACGATTGTCGACCGCGAAAGTATAACGAGCTGCAAGGGTCCGGATCTCTTCGCGATCTTCAAGCCGCCGGAGGCGTTTTTCCAGGTTGTCGGTCATCTGCATTCATATTCAAAATTTGACGATGGCGCCGCCGTCGACATTCAGGCCGACGCCCGAAACAAACTGCGCGCCGTCGCTGGCGAGGAAAAGCGCCGCCGCCGCAACGTCCTGCGGCTGGCCGAGGCGGCCGATCGGCGCCTTGTCCTCCCAGAAATTCCGGAACGCTGCGTCCTCGAAAAAAGGGGCAGATAACGCCGTGACGATGGCGCCTGGCTGCAGGTAATTCGCAGTGATGCCGTAGACGCCAAGATCGACCGCCATTGATTTTGTCATGCCGGCGACGGCGTGTTTCGATGTGCCGTATACGAAGAGGTTTGGGCCGGCGACGTCCGACATGATCGACCCGAGATTGATGATGCGCCCACGACCGCTTTCCTTGAGGCTCGGTATCGCCTCCCGCGTGAGCCGGAAAACCGCCTCCACATTGAGGCTCATAACACGGCGCCACAACTCGTCGCTTGTCGTTTCTATGGTGCTAGGCGCGGCGACGCCGGCATTGTTGACGAGGATATCGATCCCGCCAAAGGCCTCGATTGCCGCGTCGACAATGCATTTCGGCGCGTCTTCCGCGGTCACATCCATTTCAATGACGCGTGCGCGGCCGGACGCCGCAATCTTCTCGAAAGTTTCTAGCCCTCTCGCCTTCGGAAGATCGACGATGAGAGTCTTTGCGCCCGCCTCAATAAAGGCGCTGGCGATCGCGGCGCCGATGCCGCTGGCGGCGCCGGTGACTATGGCCTTCTTTCCGTTCAGCAAGAAAGCTTCAGGCATTGAACGCTCCTACTCCAATTGCGGAACCCTAAAAAAAGAAGGCCGGCAGGGAGGGGCCGGCCTTCTCTCTCGTCGCCCTCGCGCCTTTCGGCGCGCATCTGCCCTAATATTTCAGGCCGAGTTCGACGCCGAACGCGCGCGGTTCGCCATATTGGCTGAAGGTCCAGAGATTGGCGACCGGCTGCGACGACACACGGTAGCGTTCGTCGGTGAGGTTGCGGCCAAAGACGCGCAATGACCAGCGATCGTCGACCTCCGCGAGTTCGATCGTGGCGCTAACGAGCGTGCGCGCATTGAGGTTCGTGTCGAATTCCTCGCCGATATCGGAGTAATTGAACACCTGCTCATCTTCATGAGCCGCCGTGGCCCCCAGTCTCAACATCTTGTTGTCGCCGAGCGGCGTTTCGTAGCGACCGAACACTGTCCAGGTCTTGTCCGGCGTCCGCGTCAGCGGGCGGCCCGAGAAATCGACATCGATAATTCCGTCGAAATCAGTATCGGCTTCAAAGCGTTTGAATTCGCCATCTTGCCAGGAAAAGTTTCCACCGATGATCATCCCTTCGATCGGCGTATTCCACTGGGCTTCGACTTCGACGCCGAAGATTTCGACCTCGGCCGCATTGAAGAAGCGTGTTTCCTGGAACTGAACGTTCTGGCTGTTTGTAAGCGTCGCGGCGATCTGGCGTTGCGCATCCTTGTACTTTGCGTAGAACGCGGTCGGGTTCAAACGGAAGGCGCCGCCGAACAAATCAAGGCGAAGTCCGGCTTCAAAAGACGTCACGGTTTCTGGACGCGTGGCGGCGATGCCGGCTGCCGTCAGCTCGTTGCCGGTCGTGCCGGACTGGTCATTGAAAGCGCCGGAACGGAAACTGCTAGACGCACTGGCATAGCCGAAAACGTCTTCGGAAAACTCATATGAAACGACGCCGCGCCAGCTCGGCTCGCTGAAGCTCGCCGAACTTGCGAGAACGCCGGTCGAGAAGCGGTCGAAGTCCGCCGCACCTAGCGGTCCGAGCGTTGCGAAGCTCAAGTTCGGATCGAATCCGCCGCCGAGCACTTGATAGAACACCTGGTTGCGGCCGATCCAGTCCTTGTCCTCCCATGTGTAGCGAACACCGCCGGCGATCGTCAGCCGGTCGCTAAGGTCAAGGGTTGCGTCGCCGTAAATCGCATAGGCGGTGGCGTCCTGTGCGTTGCAGAGGACCTGCGGATTGTCGTTGAAGCCGCCGGCGAACGGCGCGCCGAGCGTCAAACCGAACAGGTCGAGGAACCCGAGCGTCTGAGTCACGCAGAAGGTCGTGTCGTTCGTCTGGTAGAAACCGCCGGCGACAACATCGAACGAATCCGTCAGATCGATGTTGAGTCGGACTTCCTGCTGGAAAGTTTCACGCTCATCGGCGCGGTTGGCGTCGAATTGCGAGATCGGACCGACTTCCCCGACATAGTTGTTGAAGAGTTCCGAGTCCTGGTTGCGCAGGCCGGTAATCGACCGAACCGTGACCTTGTCGCTAAGCTCCCAGTCGATGTTGAGGTAATAGCCGTTGACGTCGACCTGATGGTTATTGCCGATATTGGAGCCGATTGCGCTTCGGTCGGTGACGCCCGCATTGTCGAGCGGATCGCCGAGATCCTGCTGGAAACCGAGCAGGTTGAAAACGAAGTTCGGATTGCCGATCGGCGTTTCGTTGACGGCCGGGACGGTATCTGAATCGTCTCTCACGAGTTCATATTGCAGAACCGCCTTGAAAGCGTCATTCGGCTGCCAAAGCAGCTTGGCGCGAAGATTAATGACGTCTTCGCCGCCGAGCCGCCGCCCATCTCCTTCGCCGGTCAAGCCGTCGAGCGCCGTGGGCGCAAAGCCGCTGATCGGGCCGTAGGCGGCGCCGTTTCGATAATACCCATCCGAGTGCTGGTACTGGCCGGCGAACCGGAAAGCGAACTGGTCGCCAAGCGGCAGGTTGAGCGCGAGGCGGCTTTCAATCCGGCCGAACGAACCGCCCTGGAACCGCCCTTCGGCGCCAACTTCTCCGAGGATCGGCTGTTTGGTGCGGACGTTGACGACGCCCGCCGTCGTGTTCTTGCCGAACAGCGTGCCCTGCGGTCCGCGCAGGACTTCGACCTGTTCAATATCGAAGAGGTCAAGCAGCTGCGTCTGCACATGCGGGACAACGAAATCGTCGAGCGTCACGCCGACCTGCGGTTCCGAATAGACGATGATGTCGGTCTGCGCAGCGCCGCGAATCGCAAATGACGCCGCGTTGAAGCCGGTGACTTTCGACGCCGAAAAATTCGGGACCAGCTGCGCGAGGTCGCCGAGATCGCGCGGCACGATCGATTCGACGAGGTCTTCATTGAGCGCAGTGACGGCGACCGCCGTTTGCTGGAGGTCGGTATCGCGGCGGGTCGCCTGGACGATGATTTGATCGCCCTGCGCCAGCGCTGCATCGGCGGCGACCACGGCGACGCCCGCCGCGGCGCAAACCGCCTTGATCGCCAGGCGAGATGCGGTGTTCCGTATTGAATGCTTAGAAATCCGAGCGAACATTGCGCTCCCCTTTTCTGACTGATTGCCTCCCGGCGCCGTGAACCCGGCGTGCGACCGCTTCAGCCTGCGAATCGCTGCGCTCGAATCCAAAACACAAACAATTATGATTGTTTTTTTTCTTGCGCGCAAGCAAGCTCTTATGTCGTTGAATGCTGGCTTCCATCCGCTATTGTCCAAAAGCCACATTCCAGCGGTCTTTGTTGCATTGCACAAAAACAAAACGACATGATTGTTTTTTTTGATGCAGTTGAACGCTGATGATGATAAGGCGGGCAATGCGCTGCCAGGAGAGCTCCGGCCATGGCTTACACGTTCCTAGCGAGGATGAAGATCCATCCCCACAAGGAAGCCCAATTCATAGAGGCCTGTGAAAAAATGGAGCGGGCGGTCTCCGAGCACGAGCCCGACGCGCTTGTCTACAAATTCTATCGCTTGCGCGAGCCGAACAGCTTCGCCGTCATCGAAAGTTTCAAGTCCGAAGCTGGCGACGCCGCCCATCAGGCGACCGCGCATTTCAAGGAAATCGCGCCGGCGATGATCGAGTGCATCGACGGCGGATGGACGCGAGAATTCCTGGATCCCTTGAAATAGGACCAATTTCGTGTCGAGAAACCCCGACGACGTTCTGACGCTGAGCGAGCTCCTGATCGAGGCCGCGGCGGCGCGACCCGACGCGGACGCAATCGTTTTTCCAGACAGCCGGCAATCCTACGCCTCCCTCCTCGCAAATGCTCGAAAATGGGCCAAAGGCTTCATCGCCCTTGGCGTCCAGCCGAAGGATCATGTCGGCTTGCTGATGACGACCCAGCCGGAATTTGTCGAGGCGCTCTTCGGCGCCGCACTCGTCGGCGCCGCCGCGGTTCCGATCAATGCGCGTTATTCGCCGCCGGAACTCGCCTATCTTATCGAGAATGGGGATATCGTGACGTTGGTGACTACGGCAAAGGTCGCCGAAGCCGTTGATTTCCTCGGGCGTCTTGAAGACGCCTTTCCGACGATTAGCGAACAGCGGGACGCCCGAACCTTGTCAGTCGACAACGCGCCGAAGCTCCGAAACATCCTTGTCACGGGCGCCGTTGATCGCGCCGGATTCATTCCATCGGAAGACCTCGATGACCTCGCAAGTCTTGTTGACGATCTCGCGCTCAACCAGAGAATCGCCTCGATATCGCCGGACGATCTCGGTCTCATTCTGTATACGTCTGGCACGACGTCGAATCCGAAGGGATGCATGATTCCTCATCGTGCGATCGTCTCGAACAGTCGTGCGCTGGGGCGCTACCGGTATGAGTTGACGGAGGACGATCGGTTCTGGTCGCCGCTGCCGATATTTCATATCGCCGGCATTCTGCCGATGGTCGCGGTATTCGACGTGCACGGCGCATATCTGACTATCCCGCATTTCGAAGCGGGGCTGGCGCTCTCGATGCTGGAGAAAGAGCGCGCTACGGCGACCTACCCGTCCTTCGTGACGATCATGCAGGACCTGATCAACCACCCGAATTTCTCAAGGACCGACCTGTCGCGGGTCCGGTTGATGAATTCAAACCTCGGCGTGCAGCCCGCCGCGATCAAGAATGCGATCGTCAAGGCGATGCCGCATACGAAGCAGGTCGGCACTTACGGCCTCACCGAGGCTTCCGGCACAGTCTGCACCAGCCGCCTCTCGGACGATGAAGAAACGCGGACAAGCCGTCTCGGCGTCCCGCTGCGGGGCTGGGAGCTGAAAATCATCGACATCGAAACCGGTCGGCAGTGCGGCATCGACGAACGAGGAGATATCTGCATTCGCGGGCCGGGCATGCTGGTCGGCTACTACAAGGATCCGGCCAAGACGGCGGAGGCGATCGACCAGGACGGCTGGCTGCACACCGGCGATATCGGTTCGCTCGACGCCAATGGCCAGATCATGTTCCACGGCCGGACGAAAGACATGCTGAAAGTCGGCGGCGAGAACGTTGCGGCTGCGGAGATCGAGGCGATTCTCAACACGCACCCGAGCGTTGAACTTGCGCAAGTCGTCGGCGCGCCCGACGCGCGTTATGAGGAAGTCCCCGCCGCGTTCGTCAAATTGAAAGCCGGCGCGGAGGCGATCGGGCAGCAGACGCTGATCGACTTTTGCACCGGCAAGCTCGCGCGCTTCAAGATCCCGCGTTACGTGCGCTTTGTCGACGACTGGCCGATGTCGACGAGCAAGATCCAGAAATACAAGCTGAAGGCGAGAATCGCCGGCGAACTGAACCCGTAAACCCTGTTGAGGAAAGCCGCATCATGACCGCTTTTGTTGCAACGCTGCGCGTGAAACCGGAAAAGCGGCGGGATTTCGAACGCCTGCAAACGGAGTTACGGGAACTGACCCACCAGCATGAGCCGAATACCCCGGTCTACGAACTGATCCGGTCTCGCGACGATGATTGCGTCTATCTTTGCATCGCGACCTTCACAAACGAGGACGCCTTTCAGTTCCACCAGGAAACGGATTTTCACGAACGGCTTGTCCCGCCGATCCTCGAATGCCTCGCGGACGAAATGGACCTGAAGTTTTTCGACATTGTCGGCCCGGCGAAGCGGCCGGGGTCTTAGCCGGAACTGAAAGATAAGTGCGATGCGAGACTTCGACGACGCCGAACTGCAGGACCTGATCGATCGCAAGCGCATCTACGATGTCCTGACGCGATATTGCCGTGCGCTCGACCGGTGCGATGTCGACTTGATGCGATCAGTCTACTGGGACGATGCGCGCGATGATCATGGCGTTTTCAATGGCGGCGCCCAGGAGTTTTCGGAATTCATCATCCGCGAAATTCAGGAGTGGTTCGAAGTCACCATGCACGCCATCATGAACGTGCACATGGAACTGAAAGGCGACATCGCCTGCACTGAGAGCTACCTTTTTGCGTATCACCGTATCCGTGGCGATCGTAAAAAGGTCGCGGAGATCTTCGGTCCAAAATATCTGGCGCAGTTCGACTGGCCGAAGGTCGAAGGGACGCCGCATGTCTTCTACTATGGCGGCCGATATGTCGATCGTCTGGAAAAGCGCGGCAAGGAATGGAAGATCGCCCATCGGCAGGTCGTAATGGACTGGAATCACAACGAACTCTCGTCAGCGATCTTCGACGAGGGCATGTTCAAAACGCTGACGCTGCGCGGCTCACGGGGGCCGGCGGATCCTGTCTTCTCCAATCTCCCTTAGCGCAAACAAAGGTATCGATTGATGACGGCGCTGCTTGGCAAGTCCGCGATTGTTCTTGGCGCCGCCGGCCGCGGCAATATGGGACAAGTCCTCGCGAAGGCCTTCGTTGATGAAGGCGCAAAAGTAATGCTCGCCGGACGCCACGAGGAGGAACTCGCACGTTTTGCGATCGAAATCGGCGGCGCCTACGCTATTTGCGACATCACCAAGAGCGATGATGTAGCCGCGCTCGTGAGCAGGACGGCGAGCGAATTCGGGGCGCTCGACATCGCGGTCAATGCGACCGGTTGGGGTCTTGTGAAGCGGTTCGAAAAGACCACCGAAGCTGACCTGGACAAGATCATCGCATTGCAATTCAAGGGCCCATTCTTTTTTCTGCAATCTGTCGCGGAGAAAATGAAAGACGGCGGCGGCGGCTCGATTATCCAGATTTCATCGGCGACTGCGACAATCATGCTCAATCACCATGCGGCCTATATGGGGACGAAAGCCGGCGCCGATCATGTCGTTCGATGCGTCGCTTACGAATATGGGCGTTTCGGCGTCCGCGCCAATTCGATTTCGCCGGGCTTCACACGGACCCCGATGACGGAGGACGCGGCGAAGATCCCGGGCATGGAAGACGCCTTCGCGCGGGAATACCCGCTCGGACGCGTCGGCACATCCGGCGACATTGCTGCTGCGGCGGTTTTTCTCGCGCGCGACGATTGTTTCATGACTGGCCAGAATCTGCAGGTGAATGGCGGGCTGACCCTTCGCCGCAACCCGACCCAAGCGGAAATCAACGCCTCTATCGCGGCAGCAAGGAATATCTAGAGACGGCGCAGCACATCGCGGCCGTCCCAATTGTCTGATTTTCGTTTTACGTAATCATAGAATTTCGAAAGCATCGGCGACCGCTCGTAAAATTCCAGCATGGCGCCATATTTTGCGCGGGCGTCGACCATGACGAATCGAACACCCTCCTGCGTCGTCGCATCAAGCGCAACATCGAAGCGCGCCGACGACGCGCGGTCAAGCGCCTCATCAAGGCTTTCGACGAAAACCGCGATATGATGCAATCCCTCCGCATCGGCAACATACATGTCACGAACCGCCGACGGCGCATCGTCATGCTGATGGATAAGTTCGACCATCATCAATCCGCACTGCCCATAGGCGGAGCTGTGATCGAAAGGCATGCTGTCGCCACGATAGACACTTCGTTCGAGCGCGATGTGTTCGAGCAGGAAAAACGGCCCCGCCCCCATTTGCTTCGCCCAGCGCGCCGCGGCCATCTCGATATCCGGCGCATGAAAAGCGAACTGGACGACCCGACCGAACTCGGCGCCGGCGGCGAGGGCAAGCGTCAACCCGTCGGGCATTTCAGCCGGCAAGTTCGTTGGCGTCGCGGATCGGGTTCGACCCATCCCAGTTCTCAGCCGCTGCGCGAATGCGCGCGAAGTAATTGTGGATGAAGGGAAGGCTCTCAAGGACCTCGACCATGCAATTCATCGTCGCTGAGGTATCGACATAACAGAACTTCAGCGGACCGAATTCGCCGCTGCTGGCGACCGGGCAGCCGAGCTTTTCGTACCGTGCGACTTCCTTGTCGTAGTTCTCGACAATGACGGCGACATGGTGAAATCCCTCGCGTCCTTTCGGAATCAGGTCGCGATAGCAGGATGGCGAATCGCAATGCTGCTCGATGAGTTCGATATGAAGATCGCCCGCCTGCGCGAGGCCCGCCGAAAATTCGACGGGCTGCGGACGGCCGCGGTAGAGCGGATTGCCGACCTGCGGTCGATCGAGAATATAGAACGGCCCGACGCCGAAAGTCCTGATCCAGCGTTCGGCCGCTTCGTGCACGTCGTTAACGACATAGGCGAGCTGGATGATCTTGTGGTTGACCGCAGGCTGAAGCACAGGAGAACTCCTTCCCTTCAAAGTTTTTCCGGCGATTCCATTGCGGCTTTGAGTGCGCGGAGGAAGCGCCCGCCCAGCGCGCCATCAATCGCGCGATGATCGCAGGAGAGTGTGACCGACATGACGCTGGCGAACCCGCCCTCCTCGACCGCGACCCGCTCGGCGGCCCCGGCGGCGAGGATTGCGCCCATCGGCGGATTGACGACCGCGTCAAAACTCGTAACGCCATACATGCCGAGATTGGAAAGGCTGAATGTTCCGCCCCGATATTCGTCCTGATCGAGTTTTCCAAGGCGAGCGCGCTCGGAAAAATCCTTCATTTCCGCTGCGATAGTCTCAATGGATTTGCCTTCCGCACGGTGAACGACGGGCGTTACGAGGCCGCCCTCGACTGCAACCGCGACCGATATGTCGGCGTGCTCGAAGCGCCGAATTTCATCGCCTACAAAGTGCACGTTTACGTCGGGCGTTTCCATCAGCGCGCACGCGCTCGCCTTTATGAGGTAGTCATTGATCGACGGCGCGGCGCCTTTCTTGTCCTTCAGCGCGGCGCGATGCGCCGCCAGCGCGTCGATGTTGATGTTCACACGAAGGTAGAAATGCGGGATCGATTGGGTCGCCTCGACGAGGCGCTTGGCGATCGTGCGGCGCATCGCCGTCAACTTGACCGTCGTAAACGGATTCTCGTCCGCCGCTTTCTGCGCACTCCTGTCGAGGCCTTGCGCCTTCGCCGCCTGTTCGACGTCCTGCAATGAAATGCGCCCGCCGCGGCCGCTGCCCTCGATCTTGCCGACATCAACGCCGAGCTGCTGGGCGAGATCCGCCGCCTTGGGCGAGATTGAAAGCCCGGCCGGAATTGTCGTGTCTGTAAGCGTTACCGGTTCGGCGTCGCGCTCACCAGCGGCGGCGTCGCTGTGCGCAAACCCCGCGTCCGCGCCCTTGAAGTTCGCGATGAAGGCGTCGATTTCCGCGTCGGAAACGTCTTCGTCGGCGAAAACTGCAATCAGCGCGCCGACCGGATATGCCTCCTCGGCCTTTCCGACCAGCCGGCGTAGCAGTCCATCGAATTCGAGTTCGACGTCATTGGCGATCTTGTCCGTTTCGATGACGGCGAACATGTCGCCGGCCTTAACGCGCTGGCCTTCGTCGACGCGCCATTCGCGAATGACGCCCTCTTCCATCTCAATGCCCCATTTGGGCATCGTGAAGGCCTGGATGCGGTTCGCCATATCAAACGCCTATTTGTAGGAAACGACGCGCCGGACGGCCGCCTCGATTTCAGTGGGGCCCGGCACATAGCTTCGTTCAAGATCTTTCGAGAACGGCACCGGCGAATGCGGCGCCGTAACCTGGGCGACCGGCGCTCTCAGGGAAGAAAATCCATGCGTTGCAATGAAGCCGGCGATATCTGAGGCGAGCGAGCATCGCGGCGGACATTCATCGACAACAACGACGCGCCCGGTCTTCTCGACGCTGTCGAGGATCGTCTCCTCGTCGAGCGGGCTCGTCGTTCGCAAGTCGATCAGATCGCAGCGGATATTATCCGCCGCCAGCGCTTCCAAGGCCTTCTCGGCAAAGCTGACCATTCTTCCCATCGCAATGATCGTCGCACTGTCGCCCGACCTCAAAAGCGCGGCCTGCCCGAACGGCACCAGATACTCGCCGTCCGGAACGTCGCCCTTGCGGCCGTACATCGCCTTGTGTTCGAAAAAGACGACAGGATCGTCATCGCGGATCGCCGACGTCAAAAGGCCCTTTGCGTCCGCCGGATTCGACGGCATTGCGACTTTCAGCCCCGGGATCGACGTGATTATCTGGTACATAGTCTGGCTATGCTGCGCGGCCATGTTCATGCCGGCGCCATACGGCACGCGAATGACGACCGGGCACTTGGCTTTGCCACCGGACATATAGCGAAACTTCGCCGCCTGATTCATCGTCTGATCGAGCGCAAGACCGAGGAAGTCCGCAAACATGATCTCGGCAATCCCGCGCTTGCCGGCGAGCGATGCGCCGACAGCGAGGCCGACAATCGCGTTCTCCGAAATCGGCGTATCGATAACGCGTTGCTCGCCGAAGCGCGGCAATAAGCCGGCAGTGACGCCGAAAATCCCGCCCGACGCTTCGCGTTCGCCCGAAGTCCCGCCCGCCCCGCCAGAAACGTCTTCGCCGCACACAAATACCGTCGGATCGCGCTCCATCTCGGCGTGAAGCGCTTCGTTGAGGGCCTCGCGGTAGGATTTTATCGCCATGGCGGTGCGCCCTTATCAGTACGAAACGTAGACATCGGTCGTGATCTCTTCCTTCGACGGGAACGGCGCCGCGCGCGCCTCGGCGACCGCCTCATCGATCAGGGCGAGCACTTCTTCGTCAATAGCATTGAGCGCGCCGGCGTCGAGTGCGCGATTCCTTGAAACCGCGGCCCTGAAAATCTTCAAGCAATCCATCTCCTCGCGGTGTCGCTTCACTTCATCCTTCGCGCGGTACTTTTGCGGATCGCCCTCGAAATGACCGAAGAAGCGGGTTGTCGTGAACTCCGCGACGCACGGCCCCTTGCCCGACCGCGCATGATCGAGGAGTTCAGCCATTGCGTCGTAAACGGCGAAATAGTCCGAACCGTCCGCCCTGAGCGCCTTCATGCCGAAGGCTTCGGAGCGTGCGGCGATATCCTTTGAACCGACAGCGTAATCGGCGCCCGTGTGTTCGGAATAGCCATTGTTTTCGACGACGAAGATCGCCGGCAACTTCAGGACGACGGCCATGTTCATCGCCTCGAAAACGGCGCCCTGATTGACCGAACCGTCGCCGCCGAACGAGATGGCGACGCGCCCCTCGCCATCGAGCTTGGCCGAGAGCGCTGCGCCGACCGCGATCGGCGCGCCGGCGCCGACAATGCCGTTCGCGCCAAGCATTCCCTTGTCGAAATCGGCGATATGCATCGAGCCGCCCTTGCCTTTCCCAAGGCCCGTCGCACGGCCGTAGATCTCGGCCATCATGCCCTTTATGTTGCAACCCTTGGCGATGCAGTGGCCGTGACCGCGGTGAGTGGAGACGATGTAGTCCCTCGCATCAAGATGCGCGCAAACGCCGACCGCAACCGCTTCCTGCCCGGAATAGAGGTGTGTGAAGCCGGCGATCTCGCCAGTCATGATTTCCTTGTGCAGTCGCTCCTCGAATTCGCGGATGGTTTTCATCTGCCGATAGGCGCCGAGCAGCTGATCGCGGCTTTGCTGGACAGGCATCACGAGCCTCCCTGGCTGTTCGAAACGTGTAGATAATGATCGAGCGTCATGTGAAAATGGCGAATTCGAAGTTCCTGGTCGCCAAGCCAGAGCCCAGGATATCCGGCGCTGGTCATGCCTTTTTGCACGAATGGCAAATTGTAGGCGTCCTGATTGATTACAAGGCCAAGCGACGTTTCGCCATGCTTGTAATTGCGATGCGTCGGCCGCCGGTACTCATCCCGTTCGAATTCGGCGTCCGGCAATTGGAACATGAAGTAGTCGAAAAACATCCGGTTCGGATCCGTCGGGTGCGGTCTCTGCCGGAACATCATCATATCGTCAGCGTGCACGTTCATCGTGATGTTCGGGAAGATCATGTAATGATAGTCGTCGGTCAGCTGATCGTCATTGAGGCTTGAATAATCCTTGCCCTGGCTCGCGCCGTGCGCACGTTTGAATTTCTGTATTTCGGTCCGCGCTTCATAGATCGACCCTTCGTAGGAAGCGGGATCCATGCCGGCGTCGCGCATCATCACCTTGATCGGCGGCGGGATCTCTGAAGGCGATACGACCCGCGGGCTCAACACGCCGAACGCGATCAGGTAGCGGTTGTGCCTCTCGTAACAGTCTATCTGGATGTCGAGGTCGTCGAGATAATAGAGAAGCTGCGGGTGAATGCCCTGGACATGGTAGCTCTCATTGAAGGCGTCGACTGAGGCTTTCCAGTTGCAATCCCATTCGACGGTTTTCCACTCGGTCAGCACCATGCGGTCGAGATGGTAGGGATCCAGATGGTCCGGGATTATCCCGAGGTATTCCCTTAGCGGCTGGACTTCCGGATCGAGACTGAACCAGACGAATGAACCCCAGCGATCGCATGGGATCTGATTGAGACCGCCGCAGGGCGGCGCTCCTTGCGGGAATGTTTCAAGATCCGGGATATCGACAAATCGTCCGTTTACCCCGTATTCCCAATTATGATAGCGGCAACGGAAGGATGCAGCGGCCTGCTGCGGCTGGTGCACCGGATGAACGAGACGATTGCCGCGATGCAGGCAGACATTGTAGAACGCCCGGACCGAACCGTCTTTCTGGCGAACCAGCAAGATCGATTCCTTGCCGATTTCCGTGACGATGTGATCGCCGGCCTCAGGGATGTCGTCTTCGCGGCAGCCGAGCAACCATACCTTCGACCACATCCGCTCCCATTCGAGAGCGGCGTATTCGGGCGACGTATAGCGCTCAGCCGGGATCAATGAAGCGCCGAGCGATGGTTTCGGCGCAGGCTTGACGGGCGTTCCTTTCGTCCCCTGCGGCTTTGTCGAGCGTTTGATTTTCTGGTCGCGCCGGACTTTCATGACGCCCTAGAACTGAACGCGTTTGGTGTAGCCGCCATCGACGACGAAATTGACCCCAGTCACCCAACTCGCCGCCGAACTCGACAGGAACACGATGCACTTGGCGACCTCTTCCGGCGTTCCCAACCTGCCGAGGGCGTGCGTCTTTTCCGTTCGCTCGTAGAATTTCTCGTTAGAAATCTTGATCATGTCCCATGCGCCGCCATCGAAGTAGATCGGTCCGGGTGAGACCGAATTGACGCGGATGCCCTTATCGCCATGCGCTTGGCTTAGTTGCTTTGCATAAGTGATCAGTGCGGCCTTCATGGCGTTGTAGGCTTGCGGCGCCATGAATGTCTCGATGGCGGCGGTCGTTGAAATCATCGTGATTGCGCCGCCGCCGCGTTTTTCCATCAGCGGAATCACAGCCTCGACGCCGCGAACGGTTCCAAGAACGTCTATCTCGAAATTCTTCCACCAGTTCTTTTCGCTGTCCATGCCGCCGCCCGCAGAGACATTCGGAATGAACACGTCAACGCCGCCAAGCTCGTCCGCCATGGCGGCGATCCAAGCTTCGTACTCTTCCTTGTTCTTGATGTTGCATTCCCTGCCGATGATGCGGCCATCGGCGAGCAGGCTGATTTCCTTGACCGCCTTTTTGACGCTGTCGGCCGAGCGCGAGCAAATGGCGACATTGGCGCCCTCTTCTGCGAAAAGATTGGCGACGCGCCGCCCGATGCCCTGCGTCGCGCCGGTAATCAGCACGTTTTTTCCGATCAGTCCGAGATCCATCCGCTCCAAGTCCCTCGGTTAGCCGGCGGCTTTGCGCAGGCGGTCAATTAAAGACAATCATGATTGTTTTTTTCTTCGCGTCAATAGTGCCCTTCAAGGAGCCGGCCTGACGGTCAGGCCATTGTCGATCAAAAGCTCCGCTCCGGTCACGAACCTCGATTCATCGGAAGCAAGAAAAAGCACAAGATTGGCGACGTCGCGGGGCGATCCGAGCGCGCCGGCCGGCAATACGCCCTCCGGGATCACTTGCGGCGCCTCGTCAGCGCGACCCTGCGCCTTTTGCACCATCGGCGTCTCTATCGCCCCGGCGTGGATCGAATTGCAGCGGACCGGGTAGCCCTCCGCCTGGCAGTGCACGGCGATCGATTTGGTCATTGCTCGAACGGCACCCTTCGCCGCGGAATAAGCGAAGAAGATTGGATAGCCGACATGGGACGCTGTTGAGGACATGTTGATGATCGACGCGGACCTGCTCCGCTTCAGCAACGGCAGCGCATATTTGCAGCCGAGAAAGACGCCTTCGGACATGACGGCGTTGGCGAATCTGAATTGCTCAAGCGTGCAATCCTCGGGCGAGGACAGAATGACGACGCCAGCATTGTTGACGAGGATATCTAGGCCGCCGTGACTCTTCTCGATCCCGGCGATGATTTCCTTCCATTCGTCTTCATTCGAAACATCGTGCCGGATAAAGGTCGCCGCCGGGCCGATCACCGCCGCTGCCCGCTTTCCGGCTTCGGCGCTAATATCGGTCAAAATCACCCTTGCGCCCTCGGCCGCCAGCAATTTCGCGTCTTCTAGACCGAGCCCTGACGCGGCGCCAGTGATCAGGGCGACTTTTCCGGCGACTCGTCCCATGTCTGACTGTTCCTTTGCATCATTATTAGCGGTGAACTTGTGCGCTGCAACAAAAAGGTCTGTGCTTCTTAATACGGATAGCGTAAAATACAGTCAGACGTGAATGTTTTTTTCAGCCCGATGATCGGACCCGGCGATGTACGATAATGAATCCGCGATCAGCGCAAGGCGTCGCCTGCACAAAGCCGCCAACGCGAAGCCGCCGGCCGAGATCGGCCGGCAGGCGCAGAAAAGCGCCTCGACTCGCAAGCTGATTGTCGAGGCGGCGCTGCAATGCCTCATCAAATACGGCTATTCACAGACGACGACGCCGCGCATCGCCGACGAAGCCGGCATTTCGCGCGGCGCAATGATGCACCATTTTTCAAATCGCCTGACGGTCATTCAGGCGGCGATCGAGCATTTGCACTCAAAACGCCTGCGCGCATTCCGGCGCGCGGTGTCTTCCCTGCCTGAGAACCAGCCCCATCTCCATGATGCGCTGGAAGCCTATTGGCGCCATGTGACGCATCCGCTTTTTGTCGCCTTTCACGAACTCTCGGTTGCGGCGCGCACGGATCGCGATCTCGAAAAGATCCTGAAGCCCGCAAAGGAAGCGTTCTATCGGGAGTGGTACAGGCTCGCGGTCGACCTGTTTCCCGAATGGCAGAGCGACCCGAAGAGCTTCGACCTTGCGCTCAACCTTGTTCAGGCGACGCTTGAGGGCATGGCGCTCAGTCGCCTGTCGGCCAATGTAAATCTTGAGGCCGAGAAAGCATTGTTCGGATATCTCGAAGAGTGCCTGCGTAATCTGATGCCGATGGAAATGAAGAACTCGAAACGATACTCGCTGGAAGGTCGGTCGCCGAAAAATCCGCTCAAAGCATAGCGATGTCTGACCTGATCCTTCATCATTTCGATATTTCTCCCTACGCGGAGAAAATAAGGAAACTGTTCGGCGTCAAGGGATTATCGTGGCGGTCCGTGCAGATCCCGGCGGTCATGCCCAAGCCGGATCTCACGGCCCTGACCGGCGGCTACCGCAAGACGCCGGTCCTCCAGATCGGCGCAGACATTTATTGCGACACGCAATTGATTGCGCAGACAATCGACCGCCTGCACCCGGTCCCGTCTCTGTTCAGCGCCGGACGTCTTGTCGAATTAGGCCTGCAGCAATGGAGCGACGCGGCTTTTTTTCCGCCTGGGGCCGGCTTGTCGCTTTACGAAAATCGGGCGCAGATCCCGGAAGCGATTTCGAAAGACCGAGAGGACTATTTTTCGTTCCTCGACTTCAAGCGGTTTGAGCTCGACGCACCGCATTTCAGAAGTCAGTTCCGCGCCCATGCGTGCCTGATCGAAGACCAATTGCTGGACGGGCGGGCGTTCATCCACGGCGACGCCGTTTCCTGGGCCGATATCGGCGCTTATTTCAACATCTGGATGGCCGGCGGAAATATCCCGAGCTCCGTTCGAATGCTGAACGGCATGACGCATCTGCAGACATGGTTCGAACGGATGCGGTCGTTCAGCGAAGGCGCCCGCACGGAGATCAGCGCGAAAGAAGCGCTGGAGATCGCGAAAGAAGCCATTCCCGCAAAAGCCTCGCCATCGATCGAGGACGAAAGCGGCGCAGTCTCCGGCGACGATGTCGTCGTCAGCGCCGCTGATTACGGGAAAGACCCGGTGGCCGGCGTTCTTTCATCGGTCGATGACCGCGAAATCGTCATCCTCCGCCGCGACGAGCGGATCGGTGCGACCGCGGTTCATTTTCCGCGCATCGGTTTCCGTCTCGACAAGCGCTGACCACTCGGTTGTTCACGCCAGAAAGAAACAAACGTGACTGTTTGTTTTTCGGCGGACTTGTGTTATTTTCCGGGGTCGCCGCGACAGGTCGGCGCACCTTCGACGCCGACAAGACAGGGAGAAACGCGATGGCTGACGGATTCAAAGCCGAATGGCCGATGGATTTGAAGGCGCCGAAAGACTCGCTCGAGGCGAAGCAACCAAGACCCGACGATCTGCGCCTCGAAGTGCCCGATCCCTCGCGGTATTACTCGCGCGAATTCATGGATCTCGAATGGAAGCACCTTTGGCCAAGGGTCTGGCTGCTGGCCGGCGTCACGCCGGACATCAAGGAACCCGGCGACTTCACGGTCTTCAAGCATGGCCATGAAGAATTCATCATCGTTCGCCAGGCCGATGGCGGCGTCAAAGCGTTCTACAACGCTTGCCCGCATCGCGGGAATCGCGTCTGCCTCACCGAACAGGGCAGCGTGCCGCAGTTCTCCTGTCCGTTCCACGGCTGGAAATTCAATTGCGATGGCAAACTCGCGGCGATCACGGAAGAAAAGACCTTCGATCCGGCCCTGATAAAGCACCGGCCGGGCCTCACCGAGGTGCGTTGCGACACGATCGGCGGGCTGATCTTCGTCAACATGGACGGCAAGGCGCCGCATCTTCGCGACTGGATCGGACTGCCGCCCGGCTATATCGAGAATTACGAGATCGACAAGATGAACGTCGTTCGACATGTCCGCAGCGAATGGATGGCGAACTGGAAGACTGGTCTCGACGCCTTTTACGAGACCTATCACCTTCCCCATATCCATCCGCAGACCCAGGGCGTGATGGAAGACTATAGCCAGATTGATCTGTACCCCAACGGGTTCAGCCGGATGATCGTGCCAATCGGGGTCAAATCCCACCGCGTCAATGATCGCGTCAACATCGACCCCTATCAGAAATTCATGATGGCCGAGGCGGGCATCGACGCCGAGACCTTCACCGGCACGGCCGCGGATGTCAGGGACGCGATACAGAAGGCGAAGCGCGCCCGCGGCAAGCGATTTGGACTGAACTACTACGACAAACTGACCGACGGCCAACTGACCGACAGTTGGGTGACCGGCTATTTTCCGAACGTGCAGATCGGCATGCACCCTGAGGGCGTTTTCATCATGCGCTTTACCCCGCACCCGACCGATCCGGAGCGTTTCTACTACGACAATATGACGATGTTCCGTTATGTCGACGATCCGGGATACGCCGCGCCGGGATGGATGGGATTGCCGAAAGAAATCGATGTGACAGGCGAAATTCGGCCCGAAATCGAGCATGTTCCGGCAGGCGTCAAACCCGATCTTGGAGAAGTCCTTGATCAGGACGTCGAACTCGTCGCCGCGGTCCAGCAGGGCGTCAAATCACGCGGCTTCAGGGGACCGTTGTGGTGCGAGCAGGAAGACCGGCTGCGCCATTTCCACCGCGAGCTTGATCGCTACATCAACAACGAAAAATAACTTGGGCGCGCTGATTGCCGATTGAAGTAACCGCTGGCGGCTCGACCTACCGGACTTTCTGGTAGGCGCGGACGTAGTCGACATACATGAAAGCATTTTCCGGCGTCGCTTCCGTCACCTCGCCCGCGTCCATCGCAAGGTTCAACAGAATGTACATCGGCTGACGAAATTCCTCTGTCGTTTCCGTTCGCCAGAATTCCTGTCGATTGAAGTAGAAAATCATCACTTCTTCCTCGACGCTGACGCCGAACGTATTGAACCCTTCAAAAAGAGCGTTCTCCGGCACCTTGTGGGTGTAGGAACGGTTCACCCGCTCGATATCCTCAGTCCACGGATGGACATGAATTGTCGTCTCGAACTGGTTCGGCCTCAGGCCATGGTGCTCGAATACGTCAATCTCCGCCGCGAATTTCGACCGATCGACGCCGATCAGCCAGAACGCCGGCCAGAAGCCGTCACCCGGCGGCAATTTCGTCCGGATTTCAAAGTAACCGTACTTCTGCGCGAAACCCTCGTTGCAAGTATTGTAGGATGACAGCAATCCCGAAAGCCAGCCATAGCTCGGATCCTTTCGCGCCTCGATCCGCAACATGCCGCCGCGGGTTATAAACGGAAAACCGCGCGACGGGTCGATGAAGACCGCTGACCCGAAGTCGCCGTTCCAGGGCGTGTGCGCAATCCATTCGCTGTCGCACCGCCGACCGGATACATCGAGCGTGTTGAAATTCTCCTCGAATGACAGCTTGTACTCTGACAGATCGATGTCAGCCGGACCAGCTGGAAGCGCATCCCGAAGCGGCGGGAAACCCGCGCCCGCGCAGCCGAATGTCGCTATCAGCAGCGAAGCCGCGAAGAATTTTCTGATTCTCAGTCCACTCACTGCCAAGCCTCGCTAATCCGCCGCGGCCAAAACCGCGATTTTGGTCCTCACCGCGTCTTCTGGAAGTAATACTGGCGATCTTCCGGACGGAAATAGAAGCGCTGCTTTTCGTCGACCTTTGCGACCGCAAAGCACAAGATCCTCGCGCGCGCATCCATTAACCGCTGGGCGGCTGCGCGCGCAGCGCCGCGCGTCGTGACGCACCACTCCATGACAAGCACCGTCAGATCGGCAGCCGCCGCTGTGATGCTGGCCTCGGGCTTTGCGAACACCGCCGGCGTATCGATCACTATATAGTCATATTGCCCACGCAGCTTCGCGAGGGTCGCATCGAAGGCGTCGGCATCGAATTCATCGAATATTCTCACGCCGCTGACAAATTCGAGCATCTCAACGCCGCAGACTTTTTTGACCGGCTTCAAATCATAATCGGCGACGACGGTCGATTGCGCCGCTGACAAGGACCTGCCGCGCAATTCATGCACGAGATCACCCTGATTTGTTTCGGGCGGACTGACCTTGTCGGGCACAGGATCCGAGACCTCGACATCAAGCGGTCCGGTGCGGTTCTCAAGGCGCGGCGTATCAGCGCGTTCCAATTCCTGCTCGGATCTGGCGGGTTCGAACGCCCGCGTCGACCCGCCCATGCAGTTCAGGAATGCTACATTCTTGCCGCCGCTCGCAAGCAGACTGGCGAACGCGAACGCCGTTGTCGATTTTCCTTCACCCTTGAAAGCGGATGCGAAAGCAATGGCCACGGGCCCGTCCATATCGCGTTCGGCCGCCTTGAGATGCAGCCGCAGATCCCTCAGTGACTCTGCAAAGGCGGAATCCGGTTCGTCCTGCAAATACCGGCGCACGACGTCGTCATTTTTCCGTTGCCGGAACAGCAGCCGCGACTGAATGCGCGGAATGAGAACGACCGGCGCGGAAGGCCCGAATTCCCGTCTGACGTCATGGGTGTTTTTGACCCGGGTATCGAGGGTCTCCGCAGCGAATGACGAGGCGGCGCCAAGCAGCAACGCAAGCATCAGTCCGCCAGCGAGGAGAATTTTCTTTTGCGGTTTCGATGGCTGCTCCGGCGGCTCGGCGGAGGCAATGATGCGCGCATTTGCTTCGGCGAGACGGTCGCGCTCGTTGAGTTCCTTCTGGCGGTTCAGGAGCGCCTCATAGACGCCGCGCGTCGCCTCGATGTCGCGCTCGAGCTCAAGGAGCTTGACGTTTGACGTATTGTTGGACGCGACGTCGGTCTGCGCATCGCGCATATTCGCTTCGAGCGATTGCACCTGCGCCGCTGCAAACCCCACATCCGCGCGAAGCCCCTCGACAATGCGCCGCACTTCGCGGTTCAGCTGAGCGTCAAGTTCCGCCGACTCCTCCTCTATTTTCTTGAGCTCCGGGTGGCGTTCGCCGTAGCGGACCTTGAGTTCCGCTCGGCGCCGCGTCACTTCAGCCTGCTGCCGTCGCAAGTCGCCGATGACCGGCGACGACATGACCTCGGTTATCGACTCAAATGGCGCGTCGGCGCCGACATATCCTGAAATGGTATTGTAACGCGCTCGCAGACTGGAAAGATTGGTTCGCGCTGCGGCGAGTTCGGTCGCAATTCCCGAAAGCGCCCTTTCAGAAATCGATGATCCGGTGACATCGACCAAACCCTGCTCAGCTCGATATTGCGCGGCGGCTTCTTCGGCGGACCGGACTTCGATTCTCAAAGTATCCAGCCGCGCGTCGATCCATTTGTTCGCCTGACGCAGGGAATTATACTGCGCTTCCAGTTGCTGGAGAATGTACTCCTCCGCATAGGCATTGGCGATCCGCGCAGCGTCCTTGGCCGATGGACTGTCGAAGCGAATTTTGATCAGGAATGTTTGACCCACACGCAGGATCTCGAGGTTCTTTTGCAATTCGTCGATTTTCTGGCTGCTCGCCTTGAATTCCGCAACCGACGCCGAACCGCCTGCGGAAGCGTTTGAAACGACAGCTTCTTCCCCGATCGCGATTGTAGGCTGGATCGCATCCGCCGCAGCCGCGGCGATCCCCGCCCGTTCGGCGACGTCGCTGATTTCCGCAAGTTCGGTCGTCTGCGGCGAATTGAGGGCCGCGTTTTCAGCCGTCTTGAGCGTTCGCGTCGACTGCAGGGACGCAAGGTCCGCGGCGACGTCAGCCAACCGTCTTACAAAAAAATCCTCCTCTTCCGCGCCTGCGTCGCTCTCCGAGGCGTTCTGAGCGTCTTCGTAATGGAGCCTCTCAGCGACCCTGATCGCCATCGCCCGGCTGCGAAGGAGCTCAACTTCGGTGTCGACCATTGTCGGATCCGCCGCGAGCTGTGGAAAAACATCTTGTCCGTATGCGAACGCTTCTGTCTTCGGCTGGATCATCAGCGACGTCTCGCCGGTATAAAGCTCGGTCGACAGAAACGTGAACGCCACAACGCCGGCAAACACCGTTGATGCTACAGCGCCGAACAGAGCCGCGCGTCGACGCAGGCCGACCCACATCGATCGAAGATCAACAAGTTCCTCGACATCATCGAAATATTGCAGCGTCCTGTCAGTCGTCACTGTCGTTCACCCCAGCAATCACTGATCGAAAGGCCTCGAGCGGCTATCGATCTACAAGCGAAACTCGATCCCGAGTCTTGCGATGTTTTCCGTAAATCCGAGACGCGCCGCGGCGCCATCCGAACTGACGTCGAACCGCTCGAAGCGCATCGACACCACGACGTTGCGACGGAAGGCATAGTCCAGGCCGGCCGAAAGCCTAAGGGCGTCGTCCTGACGGTCAATGTCGCGAAAATCGTCACGTCTGAATGTCGCGCGCGCGGTCAGCAAGAGCGGACGCAGAAGCTCGTGCTGGATCGTCAGTCCCGCTTCGTTGGCGTAGAATCCTGCGAAGCCGGGCACGGCGGAATCCTGGATCGAGCGCGTGGCGTTGACAGTGATCGTCGTCAGATCCGAGACGAAATATTCCAGCTCGGAGTTCACGCTGAATCCGGACACGTCCTCGAAAATCGGGTCGTCGTAGTTGCGCTTCTGGTAACCGACGCCGATTTCCCCGCGTGCGACTTTGTTGATATCGAGCGCAAGGCCGACAAAGCCTGTCAGGCCCTTCGAATCCAGGAAGACGCCGCGCGGCGCTCCAACGGCCGGATCAAAGAGACTCTGCGCCGCGCCGTATTCCTGCTTTTCTCCGCGTATTTCCGCGAACGCGGCGACCGTCGGCCTTATTCGCACCGACTGACGAAAGAATGCGGCGTAGACCTCGCGGTCCCTGAAATCCTGGTCGAATACGCCCGGACCGCCTAGCAGCGCTACGTCGTCGAAGTCGTCCTTTTGATAAGTGACGCCGAGTTGTTCCCGCAAGCGCGTCTGATTGACATCGAGGCTCAGGCCGGCGTTTGTTTCATCAAATCGAACAGGATTCGCGCCGCCGATCGCTGTTTGAGTTACGCGCCGGGATTCTGTCGCTCGCCGCCACCCGCCATTGAAGCGAAGGCGCGCTCTGCTCGCAATATCGAGATAGCCGCGTCCGCCGAAATTGTAGTCCGACGTCGACTCGTCAGAATTATCGAAATACTGCAGACGCTGCGCGCCGGAAAGCAGCTCAAGCTGATGACGCGACCAATTTGATCTCAGCGTCAGCCCGCCGCGGATTTCACCGATGAAATCATCGGTCGCGCCGGTCTCGACGCCGAAGATATTGTCATCGTAGAACTGCGCATAAGAGAGGCTTGGGAAAAGCGTAAAGCCGCCGGTTTTGATGCCGATTGCCTGAACATTGCGGGCGAAGCGTTCAGCGACGTTGACGTTCGGGCTGACATCCTGGTCGGCGCTTTCCTGCGCAGCAGCGAGCGTCGGCGACAAAATCGCGCAGGCGGCCGCGCCATTGATCACGGCGCGCGCGAAAGCTCTAGAGCTGCTAGGATCCCGAAACATCAAACCCCCAAGCGCAGAGCCCGAAAAACAGAACCAGGTTCTGCGCTTAACACTGCCGGCAGCGCCCCACGCGCCGCCGTCGACTACACGAGCGTTCCGCCGATCAGAAGAACCGCTCCGACACTCGAATGACGTCGCCAGGATAAATTTTCAGATCCGGCGTCAATTCGATTTTCCTTTCCTCAGCTTCGTCCGCGCGCTTGATGAACACCGACGATTTGCGTGCGCGATAGGTAAACCCGCCAGCCGCCGCAATCGCCTTCATCGCCGTCATCGAGGTGCTGTAGGGGTACTCCCCCGGACGCGTGACCTCGCCGAGAATGTAAAACGGTCGAAACTCAATGACCTCGGCTGCAACCCGCGCATCGTTCACGTAGCCTTCGGATAGTCCGGCCGCGATCTTCGCGCGCAGATCGTCAATGGTGGCTCCCGCGGCCGGAATTTCCCCGAGCAGAGGCAGCGACACCTCGCCGCGCGAGTTGATGGAAAACTCGCCTGATAGTTCCGGTTCGCCGTAAACGATCAGCCGGATCCTGTCCGATGGCCCGAGTTTGTAGTCAGTGAGCGCACCGGCGAACGCAGGTGCAGCCGCTTCAGCGCGCGCGGCCGGCCGCGGCTCGGAAACGCCCGATGCGGCGCACGCGGCGGTGCAAAACATCACCCACGCAATTGTTGCAATTCGCAGAATCTGAAATTCCCCCATTTTCGACACCCAATTGGTTAATGGTAATTGATAAACCCCTGCGGCACAACGCTTTGGCGCCGATCGAGCGCGTGTTACACTTGCAACCACGGAATGTGGCCGAATAGCACCAGCCTATTCCGCCGGCGCCCGCCGCTGGGGCGAAAATAGCGCCGCCAATTCGTCCTTTGGTTGTTTTTTTGCGTACCAGAGAGGGGGTGCAGTCACGCCGGAGAGCGTGGGATCGGCAGACTTTGGCGCTTTCCGCCGCTCCGGATAGGCCGAGGTCGCAATCGCCGCAAAAACAAAGAACAACAGCCCGGCGTCGATAAGCCCGCCGGCGATCATCTGAGACAACAGCAGCGCAATCGCGCCGGCGCGGGCCGCGACGAACAGGCGGCGCGCATAAATTGTCTCGCGCGTGATTTCGATTTTCACCTCGCGCCGCCCGGCGCGCAGAAAAGACGACCCCAGGAACGCCAGATAGAGAATTGCGCCAATCGCGCCGACATTGCTCAGCAAGGCCGTTGCAAGACTGGATGTGCGCGCGCTGCCTAGGCCGACGCCAAGTCCGCCCGTCTGGATGAAATTGTTTATCGCCTGCATGTTCCAGGCGGAACGTTCTATGCCGGAGGCCGATTGCATTTTCTGACCGAATAGAATTTCGACCAGCGCATAAGCTTGCAGTCGCAACGGCTCGTAGAACAGAAAGGCGATCAGCAGCGAGGAGGCAAGCGCGCTGGAAAACAACGCGGTCAAGTGATCGGATGTAAGTCCCCGGCGGATCAGAGTATAGACCGTGTGAAGGCTCCAAAGGATAATGAGCAGTGACATGACCGCGTAGGCTGTTGTCGAGAACGACAGCACTATGCAAATCAGCAGAAGGCCTGAAGCAACAAAATACCAGAGGCCGCGGGTCTGCAGGAAGCGAATGAAATTCCAGGCGAAAAGGCTCATGCTGATGGAGCCGAACGCAGAGGGCTCCGCATAAGAGCCGATGATCCGCTTCATTCCGACGATCGTGTGGTGGCTCAAAATCGAATAATTCGCGGTTCGCACAAACTCAAGAATCGCCGCCGCCGGGCCAAAAGTCGGAACCACGCTCAAGAGCGCGAATACAATATGGACGGCCGTAATCACATTGATGAGCGCCGTCGCCTGGCGAAGGCCGCCTCGCCTGCTCATGATGAATGCCACGATCGCAAAAAGGAACAAATTCAGGGTCATATAAAATGACTGGGTCAAGTTGCCGGTCGTCGGGTACAGCGGCGACAAAGAAATGCCGTTAGAAGTCGGCGATGGGCGACTTAAGGAATAGACATTGATCTCACCTGCAAAAAGCTTCGGCATGAAGAAGGCCGAAAAAACCGCGTAACAGACAAATAAGAGGAGAAGCAAAGTCGCTGGCCGCGCGGCGGCGTCGCGGATTGCATCGCCTGCGAGTTTTGGCCGCATCATGAATGCGCCGACCAGCGCGCCGCCGAGGATATGCGCGCAAATCAGGCTCGTGCCGCCGACGCTTGTCAAATTCACCGCGGCGGCTGTCTGCAGCGGCAGGAATGCAGCGAGAACAAAGAGCCCGATCGACAGCGGCCGCGCGATCACCAGGATCGCGGCAAGGAAACACAGAATGCCGATCGGCGTTAGTTCCAAGCCCCGTCGCTCCCCACTACCCCTTTGCTGTGTCTACCGTATAAGCTGCGAAAATCCCAGTCGCGAGGGGCGCGTCCGGGGAACGGTTGCTTCAGCTGTTCAATTCCACAGGAAGGCAGGCTGCCACGCGTGCGGACCGCAATCATTCATTATTGGCTGGTGGCTGAACGCGGCGGGGAAAAGGTCGTCCAGGCGCTTTGCGAAATGTTCCCGGACGCGGTCATCTATACGCATGTCAGCGACCCGCAGGTCGCCTCCAGATTGTTCCCTGGTCGCGAAGTGCGAACAAGTTTCATCTCCCGCTTGCCATTTTCAAGGCGGCACTACCAGAAGTATTTGCCGTTGATGCCGCTGGCCCTTGAGGCGCTCGACCTGCGCGATTTCGACCTTGTGATTTCAAGCGAGTCGGGGCCCGCCAAGGGCGTCATTCCAATGCCCGGCGCAGCACATGTTTGCTATTGCCACTCGCCGATGCGGTATCTGTGGGATCAACACCAATTGTATCTCGATGCAGCGGGTCCGTTGAAGAGGAGCCTATTTCCGCTGGTCGCCCACGCCATGCGTCAGTGGGACGTGACCTCGGCGGCAAGGGTCGACCAATTTGTCGCCAATTCCCGTTTCGTCGCCTCGCGGATCGCCAAATACTATCGACGGTCTGCGAGCGTTGTTCATCCGCCGGTTGAAATCGAGCGGTATCAGGCGCTTCGGCGCGGCGCCGACGCAGGTCTGGCGGACGCCTACCTCTGGGTTGGTCAGATGACGGCCTACAAGAACCCTGAAATCGCGGTCGCCGCCGCTACCCGCCTGGGCCGGCGACTGGTGATGATCGGCGACGGCGAACGCCTCAACGCCCTTAAAGCGGTCGCCGGGCCAACGATCTCTTTCCTCGGCAGGGCGGACCGCGAAACACTCGAGAAATGCTACGCTTCCTGCCGGGCGCTGCTGTTTCCCGGCGAAGAGGACTTCGGCATTGTTCCGGTCGAAGCGATGGCCGCCGGCCTTCCGGTCATTGCGCTCAATGCCGGCGGCGCGACGGAGACCGTCGCCGATCTGCAAAGTGGCGTGCTTTTCAATCAGCCGAGCGTCGACGGCCTCGTCGACGCGATCAGGAAATTCGAATCATGCGAACGCGACTTCGAGCCTGACATTATCCGGACCGGCGCCTCGCGCTTCAGCAAGGCGGCGTTTTGCAAAGCGATGGCGGAAGTTTTTCACAGCGCCGGCGTCGACGTAAATTGCGATAGCCTGGACCAAGGGCTCCCGTCGGGATCGAAGATTTAATTTTGCACAGGTTGTCAGCGCCCGAGAGGCGCGCCAAAAAAGCGAAGTTTTTTTCTGGCGCGAAAGCTATTTCTGCATTGCGCCATCAGGGCGACGGCGATTAAAATAGGTTAACGTTGTTGCTCACCGGTTCGGCGACACAACTGTTTGGGGTTTTCTAGTTAGTAGACTGATCAAGCGCGGTCATCACTGACCGGCGGGACTTGGGGGAATTCTGTATGCCAGCGTCACGATCGCTTCGCGCCAAAACGGCTGCGATGCGCAATCCCGATAATTCTGCGGCGAATGACGTCGAGATCGAAAGTCCCGATGCGGATCATTGGCCCTCGTCGACCGTCTCAGTATCGACAATAGCGCCGAAGGAAATCACCGAGGGCGGGTTTGGGCCGGCCCGGTCAACGATGAAGCGGCTTACCGATATCGTGATCGCGTCGGCGATGATCGCCTTTTTCGCTCCTCTGATGGCCATCATCTATATTCTGGTGCGCGCAGATGGCGGACCCGGGATTTTCATCCAAAAGCGCATCGGAAAAGACGGCGCCTTGTTTCCATGCTTCAAATTCAGGTCGATGTCGCCCGATGCGGAGCAGCGGTTGCAGAGGCTGCTCGTCGTCAATGAACAATGCCGCCGGGAATGGGATACCGAGCGGAAGTTGCGGAACGACCCGCGCATAACGCGACTTGGCCTGTTCCTCAGACGCAAGAGCCTTGATGAACTGCCACAATTGTTCAACGTGCTGCGCGGAGAAATGAGCCTCGTCGGCCCGCGCCCGATCACGCCGGACGAAGCTGCCAAATATGGCGCAAACATCGGCTACTATATGAGAACCCGGCCCGGCCTCACCGGCGCATGGCAGGTCTCGGGACGCAACGACTTATCTTACGAACAAAGGGTTGCGCTCGACGTCGACTACGCGACGAACTGGCGCTGGCCGCGGGATTTCGCAATTCTTTTCCGCACCGTCGGCGTTGTCCTGTCCGGGCGGGGGGCTTCCTAACTTTTGGTTAATCTCAGGTTCGGCACGCCGGAAGGTAACCACTCCTTAACGGTGACAGATCCCTATTGCCTGACGAGATCGTTACCAACAAGCCAGTCCCCACGCGCGTCGAACAGGATATAGTAAATACGTGGGGTGAACTGCCTTTGTCTGGAGCGGGAAGCCAGGTTCGCCCATGCATCAGCCAATCGCGAAAAGCCAACTTGCGCCGGAACAGCGTCAGGCGTCTTCGCTTGACGCCCTCAATCCGGACGACGAAATCGCGAGCGCTTCAACCTTCGAGTCTGTCGCCGACACCAGGTCCGCGGCCGACGACAACGCTTTTCGCGGCCCGCTAGATTTTCCGTTCGCGATCGGGGCGTCGATTATATTATGGATTTTGCTGGGGTTGATTGCGATAAGCCTGTTTGGCTAATCAGGTTCAGCAATCGCCTTCCCGAGCGTCCGGCGGGCCCCGCCTTGGGCGCTGTTCGGGAGCGCAGCCGGAAAATGTTTCGTGAAAGTAGTCCTCCTTAACGACCGCTACGGCGCCAATCTCGGCGCCGGCGTAACCGCTGAATGCCTGGAAAGCGGATTGCGGGACCGGCTGGCGGGAGCGGAAATCGAAAATTGCGACCTCGGCGGCCGATCGAAGGCCGCCGCTGCTGACGGCTTTCCAAGGGCGCTGGCGATCGCATTTTTGCGTTCCGCGCCGACGGCCTTGAAAAAGAGGGTTGCAGATCCCCTGCTGGCGGCGATGGTCCGCCATCGATATTCGCCGCACTATAATGAGACCATAAACGGCGCCGATGTTGTTGTCTTCGGTTCGGGCGATATTCTGACCGATGATCAGCTTGACTCGCCGATGCGCGTCGCGGCCGCCGCGGGGGTCGCGCGTGAACGCGGGACGCCGATGGCGATCCATGCGGTCGGCGTCGGCCGCGAATGGACGCCGAAAGGCGAAGCTCTTTTCAAGGAAGCGTTCGCCGGCGCCGACCTTGCGTGGACGAGCGTCGCCGATCCCCTGTCGCAAGCGCGATGGAAGCGCCATTTCGCGCGATGCGATCTCGCCGAGCCGATAGTCGCCTTCGATCCGGGATTCCTCGCCGAGAAGTTCTATGGCCCGCAGGACGGCAAGGACCGCGTGCGCCGAAACCGCCCGAAAATCGGGCTGTGCGTTTCAAACCCTGCATTTCTCAGGCGGCAATTCGACGGCGGCGAGATCGAAGCGCCGGAAATGACCGAAGCTTTTTATCAATCGCTGGTCGAGGAACTGGCGAAGCAGGAGGTCGAAGTCACCGTGTTCACAAACGGGTCGCCAGACGACAACGCATTCCTGAAATCCTGCTTTCCGGCCAAATTCGTCGACCAGTTCGACGACGGGCGCATCGCCATCGCGCCGAGCGGCGGCGCGCCCTGTGACCTCGTTTCAATCATCAAGGACTGCGACGGCGTGGTTTCCCATCAAACGCCGATCAGCATCATCGCCTACTCCTACCGAATTCCCCATGTCGGGCTGGCGGTGAACAGCCGCCTGCGGGAATTCTTCAAACTGACCGACCGGCTGGAGTTTGTTTTCGGACCTGACCAGTTTGACGTTCAGGCGGTCGCCTCCAGGGTGCAAAAAGCGCTCGAAACGCCGATACATCCGGACGCCTATGCCGCTCTCATGAAGAAAGTCGGGCGCGATCTTGATGATCTCGCCAACGCCCTGCGCCGCGTCGCTCGCTCAGGCATTCGACCAAACGGCGCTTTCTAGCGAAACAGCTTTCGACGGGCTCATCGTCGGTCGAAACCGCCAAGTTTCCGACAAGTGTCGATGACGACAAGATCGTCAATGAAATCCATATGGTGGCATCCCATCAGGGAAGAATCGAATTCAGGGTCGATCGTCCGAACGATGCGTTCTTCAAATCCGTCCATGTCGAGACGAATGATTTCCATGATGTTGACGCCATAACCGTAGTCGCCGCGCTGATTGTTCTGCGACAGGCGGTAAAGCTTGCCGCCCTTGCGGAAAACGCGGCCGGCGCCGCGGCCCGTCCTTGAATCGATCACAACCGGGTTCAACGGATGCGGAATAAGGTTCTCTAGCAGCGGCCCGTCCATCCGGAACAGATGCAGATCGCTGCAGTGATCGCCGTGCTTGTCTTCGGCGAGATTGGTGAACAGCCACCACGCGTCGTCCCATTCGACGATCGCGGTGTCCGCGCAAACGGCGCCGTCGAGAGCGGTCGCATGCAACTCCCAGCGCGTCGGAAACGACGCCGCGCGCCATAGCTCCAGGCGTCTCGACCCGATCGTCTCCGGGAGCATGTAGATGCTTCCCGCATGGGAAAATACGAATGGAAACGAAAGATGATAAGCTGTCTTCAGCGCAATGCCGATCAGTTTGAAATCGTCGCCGACGATCTCTCCGACGCTGATATGACCCCTGCTCGTCGCATAGTCGAACTCCTCGAAATAAAGGTAGGTCTTGCCGCTTTCCTGAATGAGAAAAGGGTCCGCCCAGAAGCTGTTTCCGGTCGGCGTGATTTCTTGCGCCGCCTTCGCGTCGAATTCGAACGGCGATCCTTTCGCGATGCGCAGCGTCCACATGCCGGGGCGCAGACCAAGTCGCGCTGCCGCGAGCCGCCAGAACCTTTCTGCAAGCGCGCCGGCCAAACGAAAGCAATATATTGCAAGATCAGCCAGCGTGAGGGCGCTTGCAGCGGGAGAAGGAGAAGAACCATCTTGCAATCTTCCCGTCAGGCTGACGCGCGCCAATTCCCTTGCGATCAGGGAAACGGAATTCTCGCGAATGAACGCGGCATTGCGGGAGGCTGAGAACTTCGTGTTGTAGTGCGCCACCGCTATCGTGCGGCCGCTCGATTGGTCGCCGGTGAAGCAGACCAGCTCGACCGCCGTCGTCGGGGCCCTTTCGACCGCTTGCCGAAACCCGGACCAGCGATCGCTCGATGTCAGGCGCCAGACGCCGAAGCGCGGCGACACCGGAAAATCGCCAGACGATGGCGTTCCCGAAAAATCGACGACGAGATCCGCCTCTCCGCCAAGGTTGTAAGCGGCGCTGTCGGCATCGCCAAAGACGAGAATTCGATCGCGCGCCTTTTCAAATTCCTCGGCGGCCCGTTTCTCCCGCGGCGCTAGGACGGACGCTTCGAGCGCGATGGCGATTTCGAAAGGGCGTCGCGGAACAGGGGCGCTCCGCTTCGCCTGGACAAGCCCGGCGAGGTGAAATCGTTGATCGCGGCAAATCAGCTCGAGGAGCTTCAGTTCATGGCTCGCCGGCGATGCCGGATCATCGAGAACAATGAGGACTCTAAGCGGCGTCATTCGGATGCGGCTGCCCGATCAAAGATTGCAGCGTTATCGTGTTGCATCGCAATCGACAACTAAGGCTGCGTCTGGAATAGTCCGCCCGCCGCCGGCCACAGGGGAAAAATTGCAAATCGAAATCATTCATCCGCGCACGCTGACCCCGTCGCAACTGGGCGCCTGGTCGGCGTTTCAGCGTGCGTCGCTTGACCTGCAAAGTCCCTATTTCTGCGCGGAATTCACGCAAATCCTGGCGAGAGTGCGGGATGACGCCCGAATCGCGGTGATTGAGGAAAATGGCGCGCCGGTCGGGTTTTTCCCGCACCACCGCAAGGCGTTCGGCGTCGGCGCGCCGATCGGCGGCCCGATCTCCGACTACCAAGGCGTTATCGCACAGCCGGGCTGGACGATCTCGCCCGAAAACCTGCTGCGCGGGTGCAAGCTTGATGCGTTCGATTTCAATCACGCATTGTTTTCCCAGCAGACATTTTCCGGCGCGTCATTCGTCCGGTCGACGTCACCGGCGCTCGATCTAAGGCGGGGTTTTACACACTACCGCAACGAGACATTGACGAAAACCAGCGAGCTGAAAAACGCCGAACGCAAGGCCCGCAAGATTGAGCGCGAAGTCGGCGCGCTTCGCTTTGTTCCGCATGATCAGAATCCGGAGGCGTGGTCGCAGTTCATCGCGTGGAAGAAATCCGCCTATGAGGCGCTCGGCGTCAGGTCATCGCTTGATGAAGGGTGGACCGGGCGGGCGCTCGAACTGATCCGTGATGCGCGGACTGACGGGTTTTCCGGCATGTTTTCCTGTCTTTACGCCGGCGAAAAGCTGATCGCTGCGCATTTCGGCATGAAGACGCTGACGATCTGGCACTGGTGGTTTCCGACCTATTCTCCTGAATTCGAGAAATATTCGCCGGGACTGACTCTCCTCCTCGAGATGGCGCGCTGGGGGGCTGATCAGGGCGTTCAGCGCATCGATCTCGGGCGCGGCGACGCACGATACAAGGACAGTTTCTCCAACACCGCGACGGCGCTTTGCGAAGGGTCGATCGAGATCGGCGCAAGCGCCGCCGGCGCGCTTCGGCGGCTGCGAAAATTTTGTCACCATGCCGCATTGCCGATCGCGCCCCCGTCTTTTGTCACGTTTCAGCGCCGCGCGTTCAATCGCGTGCTTGGCGCCGGCCGGCTGCCATGACGGCTCGGCTCAACGGCCGGGCGAAGATTCCGACGCCGATTCAACCGGAAAGCGAAGGCGCGCAAGCCAGCGCTTGCAATCAAGCCGGCCATCATGTTTACGACTCGGCGTTCGGGGGAATTTCGGAAAATGCAGCTTTATAGCGCGAACGGAACGAAAGCGGTGCTGCGGGTTTTGGTCTCGCAGACCGTAATCCTGCTTGCGCTGGCGCTAGTCGGCTTGACAGAATTCTGGGCGGTCTCCAAGGCGATCGACAAGACCTATATCCAGACCTCTGGCCTGATTTTCTTCGGCGCGTTTTTCGCCGCGATCTTGATGCTCGGCGCCTGGAACATCATCGCAGAGATCGCGGAAGGCGTATGGAGCATTCGCGCAGAAGCGCGTGTCCGCAGTTGGCTGCTGGCGTCGATCCGCCTGTCGCTGGCGGCGTCAGCGGTCGGATTAGCCCTCGTCATCGCTGAGGCGATCGGCGTCCTTTCCTCCTTCGCAGCCGGTCGCGCATTTTCAACCCTGGTCCTCATGGTTTCGATCGGGCCGCCGCTGGTCGCCTCGGCGCTGCTGGCGGCGGGCGCTTACAAACATCATTCGGGGCAAACGAGGAACAATGCGCTGCTGTTGGAGTCGGTCACTGATGCAGACGCGGCGCTTTCCCGCATCAATGCATCGGTTCGCTCGAACAACGGCGCCAGCCAAACCGCTGCGCGGCCGCATCCGAAGGGCTTTTATGTTGCGGGCCTCATGTCGAAGCCATGGCACGAAAGCGACGAATTCCCTTGGATGAAGAATTTCGAGGCCGCCTCCGCGCAAATCCTCGCCGAAGCGAAACAGGCGCTCGGCGAAAACTTCGAAAAGCTCGAGCGCTATCACTATCCGGGCATCGATACGAACAGCTGGAAGATTTACAGCTTCGTCGCGGACCGGAAGGAGAAGCCTGAGCATCTTTCAGCCTGCCCGGCGACGGCCGCGGCGCTGCGTTCTATCCCCGGCTACCCGTTTTTCAGGGACGCGATGTTTTCAATCCTTGAACCGGGCGGCGTCATTCGTCCGCATCGCGATCATTCCAATCTGTTTTTGACGATGCATTTCGGCATCCGCATCCCCGGCGACGGTTTTCTCGAAGTCGCCGGCTTGCGCCGGCCATGGATCGAAGGCGGCAGCCTGATCTTCGATTCCTCCTATGAGCACCAGGCAGTCAATGCGAGCAAAGAGCCACGCGTCGTACTGCTCGTCGATTTTCTTCACCCGGGACTGACGGAAGCCGAACGCCGCTGGATCGTTGATGCGCCACTCTGGCGGTGACCGGTTAGTCGCCGGGCGCCGGAATACCGGCCGCGCGCGGCCGGAAGATATCGGACGCCAGCCGCATAATCGTTTCCGGGCGGCGGATCGCCGCGGCGGCTGAATACGGAAACCACGCTTCTCCATACGGAATATAGATGCGCGTCGGCGCCTGATGGCGGCGCCCTTCCGCCGCGACCGGCTCGATCGGGAGCCCGTAAAGCAGCTCCTGAACGAATGGCGTCCCGGCCGCTTTCAGGCGCGCCATCGCCTCGCACGCGAGCGCCGGATCGTGCGTTGCAACGCCGACCTCCCGGCAACGCCCCGCCAAACGGTCGATGACGCCGAGATAGCCTTCGTCGATATCGCCATGTTCTTCATCCTCCGACGCAGCCCAGTTGCCTTTCACCACGCGGACACGCAAGCCCAGCTTGATCGCGCGTTCGGCGTCGACGAGGCTGCGCTTCCAGCGCCCCGGAATGCAGCAACCGACGCGGTCCGCGCCGACATGCGCAGCGGCGTCAAGATTGGCGGCCGCATTATCAATGCCGTGCGAATCGAAACTGACTGGTATATCGGCGCGGCGCGCATTGCCGATGACATCGGAAAGGAGATCATTGCGGCCGGCGAGCGCCGGGACCTTGACGGCGATATGGGCATCAAGTTGATGCGTCCTTATTTCTTTCATCGCCTCGAAATACCGGCGCGCCGTCGCATCCGGGCTTTCGTCCGCCGCCTGCCAGTAACAGATCGTCACGCCGTATCCGTGGCGCTTCGCCGATGCAGCAATATCGAGGGCGTCTTCAATCGTATCGCCGGCGACATAGGGCTTCGCCGCGCGTTTAAGGATGGGCATCACGAGAGACTTCAACATCTACGACTGAGCTTTCTTGGTCGCATCTTTAAATTTGGCGATCGCGCGGCGCGTCGCCGCAACCGCCGCGTCCTGCGCGAGCGCAAGGTAACCCGCGGGCCCGTGCGGATAGTAGCGCAGGCGGATATTCGGCCGCTCGGTTTCCGTCCAGACTTTCGTCCACGGAGCGGACGCTCCCAGAAACTCAAAAGAAGACAACCCGCGTTTCGCCGCGTAGCGCAGGGATTCAAGCATCAGGAGGTTGCCCGGCGAGCAGACGCTGAACGCCTCGTCATAGCCGATCTTGAAGAGCCAAAACGCATTATCGCATTCAACCGCAATCTGGATCGCTGCGATATTCCCGCCGATCCGCATCAGGCAGATCCTGAAGATGCCTTCACGGGCGGCCAATCTTGCGTAGGCGCGATAGAATTTCTGTTGCGCATCATTATGCGCTAGGTCAGTTCCCGTCCGGGCTTTCCAGCTTTTCTGCTCAACCGCGACCGCCACATCAAGCCAGTGATCAACTTCCTCGGGGCCCGGCGAAAGCACCTTGAACTCGACCGCGCCGAGTTCGTTCGCCTTTCGGGTCATCCGTCTCAAATCGGAGCGGCGGCGTGATGTGAAACAATCTTCCGGCGTTTTCCAGCTCTCGTCGAGCGTGATGTATGGCGACGTCGAGACTGGCGTCGACAGCAGAATTCCCGCGCCGGGCGCCGCGGCGGCCAGCGCCGCCGCAAATTCGGACGTCGCCGGGAAGTGGCCGAAACGCAACGGCTTGCGTTTCGCCAACAGCGTATCGGCTAGACCGGCCGCGCCGGCCCGATCGGCGTATACGACGTCGATCGGCTCCCACAATTCCTCGGCACCGGCGAGGAAAAGTCGCGCCGGAAAAAATCCGCGCCTGGCGAACAGTCCGATTGCGCTGACCCGCTTGTCGCCTGCCTGCACCGCTTCCGTCGGCTGATCGGCGTAAAGCGCTTCGCGACAAGCCTCCGCCCAGATGAAGTGCTGCATCGGCGTCCTGCGAGCGGGCCTGACGCCGTCCCAAATCGCGCGTGCGCTCGAAGCGGTCCGCTTCGGCGCCTGATTATCCGCATCGAGCACTCAAATCCCCCAAATGCTCCCCGCCGGGAGCGGCCCGGATAACGGTTCTAATAAACAAAGCTCACCGCGGCTACCCGATTTGCGCAACAGACGAAATGCGTCGCATCGGCGCAACCTCCTGGCGAACCATGAACCGCGTCTGCCCTACAGCCAGAGCATGGTGCGAAGATAGGATGGTCGAACGAGGAGGATGATCGCAAAATACGCGATTGCGCCGGCGAGAGTCTCGATTAGTAGCTGCGACAGCGCCGGAGACTGGGCGATCGGCGCAAGCGCGCGCGCGGCGAGAACCGCCGCTATCATTGCAATCAGTGCCGTGTAGATCGGCGCGGAACCTCTGATCGCGCCCCACCACGGCGCGTCGGTATGGCGTACCTGCACCCAAACCGATGTTGCGAAAATGAAGCCGCAGCCGGCGACGCGCGCCCAGGCGGCGGCGTCCATGCCGAACCGCGTCACGGCGAAGAGCGCAACAACCACAACCGCCGAATTCAGAACGGCAAAAGGCGTAAACGTTCTTATCTTGCCGGCAACGGTCAGCAGCGGCTCGGTCGCAATCGCAGGCGTCAGCAGAAGCGCCGAAATCGCGAGAATCGAGACAACCGGGGCGGCCGGCAGCCAGGACTGACCAAGCAATGCTTCGATTAGCGATGGCGACACGACCGCAAGCCCCACGAATATCGGTCCGCTGATCAGCAGCAGTAGCGGGAAGAAGATGGCCGCCTCTCCGGCAAGCTCGTGGCGGAGACGCACAGGCGTGTCGGCGCGATCAGCCGCTTTTCTGAAAACCATCCACGCGACAAGTCGCAAAGGCTCTGAAACGAGCTCTGAAAATGAGGCGACAATTCGTTCGGCAGCCCTGAAATACCCGACATTAGCGACTCCGAGAAAGAGACCGACAATGAAAGTCGACGCATAATTGCCGACAAAGCCTGTAATTCGCATGAAAAGAATCTCGCGCGACACGCCGAGAATTTCCCGCACGGTTACGCCGGTCAGCAGCAATTGCAGACGCCATTGCGCCCAAAACACAACAAGAGCGAGATAAATGACTTGCGCAGCCAGTTTCGACGCACCGAGCGCCAGAACGCCCCACCCGCGATAGAGAAGCAGGACGCCGAGAACGAGGCCCGCAATCTCCGACGCGATTGATGCAATGGCGAGCGCCTTGACCTTGTCCTTGCGGACGAGAATTGCGCTGTAGGCGCCGGACATCGGGGAAAACAATACGCATAGAGAGAAAATCAGCGAAAGCCACGCGACTTCGAGCAACTGAAACACCGCCGCGATGACACCCGCCGCGATGAAACCAAGCATCGCAAGAATGTAGCCCGATAAAATGGAATATGTGACCGCCTGATGCACCGCACGGACGCCGCCGCCCCAACCGAGGATGAATTCCCGCCAGCCTGCGCCGCCGACGATGAAAAGCAATGTCGACCCGGCTCCGACGAGGGTGAACACGCCGAACTCCGCCGGCGACAACACGCGCGCGGCGACGATGAACATCAGAAGCTGGGCGATCTGCGAGACGACGCGCGCCGCAAGCGTAGACCCGCCCGCGCTTGCAAGGCTTGATTTCCTCGGCCTCGCCGGATCTCCCGCGACGGCGTCGCTCACCTGATTGTCGCTCCTCTGCATCCGACACGGCGCAGGCCGCGTCACCGCGATATCTGACACTGATCGAGTGGCGTCAACTCGGCGAGCCTGCTAGTGTCGCCGACGGGGTGCGGCGCCTGACCTGACGATCATCGAGGTCTGACAGCCGTCCGGCGAAACTGTCGAGGGGATGATGGTCGGCGTACAATTGAATAGCGAAACGATGCTTGCATCAGGCGTTACGCTGACGTCTGCACGGCCTCAAAACTCATCGGAATGTCGAAATTCCTGCTTGAAACTCCCCGGAATGGCGAAAACGCGCTCCGCATCTGATCCTCAATGACACGGATTTCCATCATACTTGCCAGTCTGGGTCGGCGCGAAGTGCTGGCGACTCTTGTCGAGAAACTGTCTTGCCAAACCCGGCGCGCCGACCCAATTTGCATCGTCGTCCCGGGCCCTGATGACGCGCCTCCGCCGCAATCGCTGTTCGGCGCCAGCGTGCTTTATTCCCCACCCGGCCTCTGCGCCCAGAGAAATACCGGCATCGACCGTGTGAAGCCAGTGTCCGACATCATCGTCTTCTTCGATGATGATTTTGTCCCGGCGGATGATTATCTCGAGCGTCTTGAAGATCTCTTCAAGCGCAACCCACTTATCGCCGGCGCGACCGGACGCGTTTTGCGCGATGGCGTGACTGGACCCGGCTTGACCTTCGAAGAGGCGGAATCTGCTATCGCCCTCGATTGCATGGCTCCGGAAGCGCCGGAAACGATCGAGCAGCGCATCAGCCTTTATGGATGCAATATGGCGTTTCGAACGTCCGCAATCGGCGATGAACGCTTTGATGAACGATTGCCGCTTTACGGATGGCTTGAGGATGTCGATTTTTCGACGCGCGCCATGAAATCCGGGCCGTTGATTCGCTCAAGCCGCCTCGTCGGCGTTCACCTTGGCGTGAAGCGAGGCCGCACATCCGGCATCCGGTTCGGATATTCACAGATAATGAACCCGGTTTATCTGCGCAAAAAGAGAACGATTGGGCTGCATCACGCCTTCGATAATCTCTATCGCAACATTTTGAGCAATCACGTCCGGGTTTTTGCGCCCGAGCCTTATGTCGATCGCTGGGGGCGCGTCAAAGGCAATTGGATAGCGTTTTTCGACCTCGCGAGGGGGCGCATCACGCCGGAACGAATTGTCGAGTTCTGACCGCAGCGCCACGCATTTCTCCGTAAATTTCAAGATGTGCGTCGATCCACTGCGCGATCGCGGGTCCGATCTCGTATGCGGAAAGCTCCGCCGCGCGGCTCATCCGCGCAATCCGTTCGTTGTCCGCTTTCCATTGACTGAGCGCCGAAGCGAAGGCGCCAGTGTCAAACACGTCGACCGTGCAGCCGACGCCGAGCCGTTCGAGGTCGTCGCCGATAAGGCAGGACTTCGACGCGATGACCGGCACGCCGACGCAACGCGCCTCTGCGGCGGCGAGCCCGAACGGCTCCGTGCAGCGGCTCGGCATGACGAGCGCGCG
>JBGSSK010000170.1:0-10596 GCA_041737095.1 Parvularculaceae bacterium
CGCCACGCTTCCGCCGCGGCGATTTTCTGGACGCCGGACACCAACGCCATATGCGATCAATCCTCGCCTGGACTTCAGCGCCGCACCCATGCGCAACGCCAGCACGCGCGGCCGCCGGGTTGGCGGTCGCGTTATCTGTCGGTGCGTCCCCTAACGGCTCGGCGGCGCGACTTCAAGCGTCAGGCGTTTCGGGTCCGCGCCGTGGCGTCGAATGCCCGCATCCGCTGCAAAAGGCCGCGGTCGAAATCGACGGGCGGCGGCGCGTCGCTGACGACCACCGCGTAAATATCATGATCGTTCATCGCCAGAACATGCTCGAAAGCGTCGAGTTCGGCCGTCGTCATGGTCGGCAGCGCTTCTTCGGCGAACCCGCCGATCAGGATGTCGGCCTCCTTGAAGCCGCGATAGCGGGCCCGGTGCAGCATTTTTTTGCGGCGCGGGTCGAGCATTGCGTCCGTCATGGCGGCCCCTTTGATAAGCGCCCCGTAAATCGGTTCCGGCGCTTAGACAAGACGCGCAAACAGGCGGATAATCCGCCCGCATGCGCCCCGCCCTTCTAAATCCCCTGTTCGCCGACGTCACTGCGTTAAAAGGCATCGGCCCACGCCTCGCCGCGCTCGTCGAAAAGGCTGCGGGGCCGCGCGTCATCGACGTTCTGTTCACCCGCCCGCACGGCGTCGTCGATCGCAGCCTCCGTCCGAAAATCGCCGCGGCGGAGATCGGGGCCCTCGCAACACTTGAAATCCGCGTCGAAAGCCACGAGCCGCCGCCGACGAAGAGGCTTCCCTATCGGGTCCTGTGTTCGGATGAAACGGGCTTCATCACGCTGATTTTTTTCCATGCGCGCCCCGATTACATCATCAAGGCGTTGCCTGAGCGAGCGACGCGGATCATTTCCGGCCGAATCGAGGACTACAACGGCGCGCGGCAAATGACGCATCCGGACTATATCGTCGATCCTGCGGGCGACGATGCGCTGCCGCTGTTCGAGCCGGTCTATCCGCTGACGGCGGGCCTGACGCCGGGCGTCATGCGCAAGGCGGTCAAGGCGGCGCTGCAGCGCGCGCCGGTGCTTCCCGAGTGGCAGGACGACGCGTGGCTGACGAAAAACCGTTTTCCGTCATGGAACGCCGCGATCGTCGCCACCCATGCGCCGGCGTCCGCCGCCGACCTGTCGCCGTCGGCCCCGTCGTTGATGCGCCTCGCCTATGACGAACTCCTCGCGAACCAGCTGGCGCTGGCGCTGATCCGGCGTTCACGGAAGAAAGCGGCAGGCCGGCGTTTCGCCGCCGGCGGCGCGTTGCGTCAGAAGGCGATCAGGGCGCTGCCGTTCAAGCTGACGAAAGCGCAGGACGCAGCGCTTGCCGAAATCGACGCTGATCTTGAATCTGAAGACCGCATGGTGCGCCTCGTGCAGGGCGATGTCGGTTCCGGTAAAACGGCGGTCGCTTTTCTGGCGGCGATGACCGTCATCGAAGCGAAGGCCGCGGTAGCACTCCTCGCGCCGACGGAAATCCTTGCGCGACAACACCTCGAGACTCTGTCGCCGATCGCCGAACAGAGCGGTGTCAGGATCGACATCCTGACGGGCCGCGACAAGGGACGCGCGCGCGCCGAGAAGCTTCGTCGTCTCGCCGATGGCGAGATCGATTTCCTGATCGGCACGCATGCGCTGATCGAGGAGGACGTGCGCTTTCGGGATCTCGGCCTCGTCATCATCGATGAGCAGCACCGTTTCGGCGTGCAGCAGCGCGCGGCGCTGGCCGGCAAGGGTTGGCGCGCCGATCTCCTGGTGATGACGGCGACGCCGATCCCGAGGACGCTGGCGCTCACCGCTTATGGCGACATGGACGCAACGGCGATCCGCGAAAAACCTCCGGGGCGCAAGCCGGTCGACACGCGCGTCCTGCCGATCGAGCGGCTCGACGAAATTGTCGATGCGGTCGCGCGCGTCGTCGCCCGCAATGAACAGGTCTACTGGGTCTGCCCGCTGGTCGAGGAATCCGAGATCGTTCCAATGACGGCGGCTGAAGAGCGCTTCCGGCATCTCCACGGCCTTTTCGGCGACCGCGTCGGTCTCGTGCATGGCCGGATGCCGGCGGCTGAAAAAGATGCGGTGATGGAGCGTTTTCATCGCGGCGATCTCCAGCTCCTGATCGCGACCACAGTGATCGAGGTCGGCGTCAACGCGCCGAACGCCGTCGTCATGGTGATCGAGCACGCGGAACGCTTCGGGCTGGCGCAACTCCATCAATTGCGCGGCCGCGTCGGCCGCGGCGACAAGCCGGCTTCGTGCCTGTTGCTCTACAAGGGACCGTTGAGCGAAACTGCGACGGCGCGCCTTAAAATCCTGCGCGACACCGAAGACGGGTTCAAAATCGCCGAGGAGGATCTCCGCCTGCGCGGCGCCGGCGATCTCCTCGGCGCGGCGCAGTCGGGTTTTCCGCGTCTCCTGTTCGCCGACTATGCGGTGCATGGCGAATTGCTGCTGGCGGCGAAGGATGATGCGACCATGATCGTCGACCGCGACGCTGATCTCAAAACCCCGCGCGGCGAAGCCTTGCGAATCCTCCTCTATCTCTTCAGCCGCGACGACGCGATCAAGCTGCTGCGCGCAGGCTAGCGTACGTCGAAACGGTCGGCGTTCATGACCTTCGTCCAGGCCGCCACGAAATCATCGACGAATTTTTCGCGGCAATCGTCCTGCGCATAAACCTCGGCATAAGCGCGCAGGATCGAATTCGAACCGAACACAAGATCGACACGAGTCGCCGTCCATTTCGTCTTGCCGCTTTTTCTATCCCGGACCTCGTAAAGATCGCCGCCGACCGGGACCCACTCATACGCCATGTCGGTTAGGTTGACGAAAAAGTCGGTCGTCAAAGCGCCGACGCGATCGGTTAAGACGCCGTGCTTCGCGCCGCCATGGTTGGCGCCGATGACGCGCATTCCGCCGATTAGCGCTGTCATTTCCGGCGCGGTAAGGCCCATCAGGTGCGTGCGGTCGAGCAATAGCTCCTCGGCCTTGACGGCGTAGTCCTTCTTCAGCCAGTTGCGATAGCCGTCGTGGACAGGTTCAAGAACATCGAACGATGAAGCGTCCGTCATGGCGTCGGTCGCGTCGCCGCGACCTGGCGTGAAGGGAACCTTCACCGCGACGCCAGCGGCCTTCGCGGCCTTTTCAACGCCGACATTGCCGGCGAGGACGATCGTGTCGGCGATGCTGGCGCCGGCGTCCGAGGCGAGCCCCCCAAGCACGGATAGCGCTTTCGCCAGTCGCGCCGGCTCATTGCCTTCCCAGTCTCTCTGCGGAACGAGGCGAATACGCGCGCCATTGGCCCCGCCGCGCATGTCGGTCGAACGGTAGGTGCGCGCACTGTCCCACGCTGTCGCCACCATATCGCTTACGGAAAGACCGCATCCCTCGATCCGGGCCTTCAACGCGGCGACATCGTACCCGGTCGGACCGGCGGGAACCGGATCCTGCCAGATCAAATCTTCCTTCGGCACATCGGGCCCGAAATAACGCGCCTTCGGTCCCATGTCGCGGTGGGTCAGCTTGAACCAGGCGCGGGCGAAAACATCGGAAAAATAGGCCGGGTCCTTGTGGAACCGCTCCGAAATTTTCCGGTAGACCGGGTCCTTGATCATCGCCATGTCGGCGTCGGTCATAATGGGCATTTGCTTTTTGCCCGGATCCGCAGCGTCGACCGGCATATCCTCATCCCGAATGGCGACAGGCTGCCATTGCCAGGCGCCGGCCGGGGATTTTTTCAATTCCCATTCGTGCCGGAACAACATGTCGAAATAGCCGTTGTCCCAGCGCGTCGGATGCGTCGTCCACGCGCCTTCAAGGCCGCTGGTGATCGCATCGCCGCCGACGCCCTTGCCAGAGGGATTGCGCCAGCCAAGCCCCTGCTCCTCGATGCCGGCGCTTTCAGGATCAGGTCCGAGCAGGCTTGCATCGCCATTGCCATGCGCTTTTCCCACCGTGTGGCCGCCGGCGGTCAATGCGACGGTCTCTTCGTCATCCATCGCCATCCGCGCAAACGTGACCCGAACATCCTGAGCGGATTTCAGCGGATCGGGCTTGCCGTCGCGCCCCTGCGGATTGACGTAGATGAGTCCCATATGGACTGCGGCGAGCGGGTTTTCGAGCGATTCGGACGCGTCGCTTGCGAAGCGGCCTTCGCTCGGGGCCAGCCACTCCTTTTCTGAGCCCCAGTAGACATCCTTTTCGGGCCGCCAGATGTCGTCGCGACCAAAACCGAAACCGAAGGTCTTGAGGCCCATCGATTGATAGGCGATCGTCCCCGCAAGAACGAGAAGGTCAGCCCAGCTGATCTTGTTCCCGTATTTCTTCTTGATCGGCCACAACAGCCGTCGCGCCTTGTCGAGGCTGGCGTTGTCCGGCCAGGAATTCAGCGGCGCAAAACGCTGATTGCCGGTTCCGCCGCCGCCGCGCCCGTCCGCCAGACGATAGGAGCCGGCCGCGTGCCACGAAAGCCGGATCATCAGCCCGCCATAATGTCCCCAGTCGGCCGGCCACCATTCCTGACTGTCGGTCATCAGCTCGGTGAGGTCTTTCTTCAAGGCGGCGACGTCGAGCGACTTCAATTCTTCGCGATAATCGAAAGCCTTGCCGAGCGGATTGGTCTTCTGGTCATGCTGGTCGAGAATTTCGAGATTGAGCGCGTTCGGCCACCAGTCCGAGTTCTGCGAACGGGCGGTCGTATTCGCGCCATGCGTTACGGGGCATTTGCTCATGTCGTTCATGATTGTTCTCAAGGGTTGGGCACGCGCGAAATAGCGCGCTGCGGGAGAACGCTAACAGCAAACGCCATCACGGAATAATAGATAATATCGGTATCGACTATTGAGAAAATCGAACCGGGCTTCGGCCGTTAGGCGTCGGACTTTCGCGTCAGCCGCGACAGGAGGCCATGGCGTTCATGCGCGGCTTCCTCGGCGAGCGCTTCGAGTTTCTTCACCGCATCTTCCGGCGCATCGAAATCCGGGACTACGAGGCCCATCGAAAAGACGAGCTTGGCCGCATCTTCGATCGTCATCGCCAGCGGAATGAAATCGGCGCGCGCCAGATAGAGAAGAAAGCCCGACGTCGGATTGGGAACTGTCGGGATAAACACCGACATCAAGGGCCGGTCATGCGCGTTGAGGCGGTAGCCGATCTCGCCCTGCACGTCGCCGACGACGAAAGCGATCGCATAAAGCCCCTTGCGCGGATATTCGATGAGACCGACTTCCTTGAAGGAACGCGCCGATTTCTGCAGCGCCGTCTCGAAGACATTCTTGAAGAAACGGTAGAGATTGCGCACGACCGGCATCGAATCGAGAAACTTCTCGCCCGTGTGGATGAGTGCGCGTCCGAAAAAATTCTTCGCGAAGGCGCCGAGCAGCACCAGCGCCAGTATGGCGACCAAAACGCCGAAACCGGGAATCGCCTGCGTGATCGTTTCGATGCGGCTGTCGCCGGCCGGCAGAATATTGCGCACGAAGAGATCGAGATTGCGCATCGGCCCGGTGACGAACCAGTAGATGATATAAATCGTGATCGACACCGGCGCAGCGACGACGATCCCGGCGATGAAGCTCGTCCGCATCTCAGCGAAAAGGCTCGTCTGTCTTGGCCGGATCAGCTGCGTCTCCAGCGGCGGCTTGTCGTCCCCGTTTTTGCCCGCTTCATCTGTCGGCTGATCCATGGTCGCACTCTCCGGACGGCGCTCATCCCAATCGCCGCATCGCTCTACCAAAGCCCATCCGGTCGGTGCAATCCGGCGCGGCGGGGTTTGCCCGTTTATTCCGCGCCGACGACCCTTTATGGTCCGCTGCCGACCGCAGAGCGACCGATTGATGACCAGAAAGACATGGAGACGGCTATTCTATGGCGCAACCGCCTTTGCGGCGATTCTGATCGTCGCCTTCGCAGTTGTCTTTCAGGACGGCATCGTCCGGTTTTTCGCGACGCCGCGCGCGCCGTTCCAGACCGTCGAAGCGCCGCCCGCGCCGGATTACGCGCTTCGCTCCGCCTGGCTGCAATGGCCGACCGATGCGGCGGCCGGCGAAGAGGCGGCGGGCGCCAGCCGCAGCGCCGACATGTTTTACATCCATTCCAATGCTTTTTACCGACGCAATCTCTGGAACGCGCCGATCGACGACCCCGAGGCGGATCGACGGCGGCGCACAATCGCATTCCCGAACGAAGCCGGCCCGTTTTCGGCCGCCGCGCGGATTTATGCGCCGCTTTATCGCGAGGCGACCCTCTATTCGCTGTTCACCCACAAATATGACGGGCTGGCCGCACGCGAACTGGCTTACGCCGACATCAGGCGCGCCTTCGAAGTTTTCCTCGCCGTGCGCGACCCCGAACGGCCGGTGATTCTCGCCGGCTACGGACAGGGCGGCGTTTATGCGCTGGGTCTTCTCAGGGACTATTTTCAGGGGCCGATCAATCCGTTGCGGCGAAGACTTGTCGCCGCCTATGTGATCGGCGCCTCAACGCCTGCGGATTACCTGTCCGGCCTGACGCCGCCTATGCCGGTCTGCGCCGCCGCCGAACAGGTCCGCTGCGTCATTTCCTATGTCGATTTCGAGCCGCGCTTCGACGAGGAGATGCAGCGGCTGCGCGCCCGCGCGCTCATCTGGGGCGAAAATGGGCGGTTGAAGTCGGTCAAGGGCGAGAACCTTGTTTGCGTCAACCCGCTTTCATGGACGATCGGCGGCGCCTATGAGCCGCCGGAGAAAAACGTTGGCGCGGCCTCGGCGACCGGTCTCGCCGCCGGCGACGCGCCGCCGCCAATGCCCAAAGTCGTCGGGGCGGCCTGCGAGCAAGGCATACTCATCGTAGACAATCCGAAACGCCGGTTTTTGAGGCGCGGCGACTGGTTCGGCGCAAAATGGAAGACGCAGCCCTTCAATCTCTTTTACTATGACATAGCGGCGAACGCCGCGATCCGCCTCGCGCAGCTTCAGGAAATCCTGAAAGTCGAGCCCGAACCGCTTGAACCGATCGGCGAAACGATCGATCTCGATGTAAGCCCCGTCAACAAGGCGCCTGAATAGCAGTCCGATTCCAAACGTCGAGAGCATCGAATGACGAAACGCATCAGAAAAGTCGTGATCCCCGTCGCCGGCCTTGGCACGCGCGTGCTGCCGGCGACGAAATCAATCCCGAAGGAACTCCTCCCCGTCGTCGACAGGCCGCTCATCGATTACGTCGTCGCCGAAGCGCGCGACGCCGGCATCGAACACATCATCCTCGTCACCGGCCGCGGCAAGTCGGCGATCGAGGATTATTTCGACCACGCATTCGAACTCGAGACGACGCTGAAAGCGAAAAACAAGACCGACATTCTCGCCGAGGTCGAAAAGACCATTCCGCGCGCCGGCGACCTTTCCTATACGCGTCAGCAGGCGCCGTTGGGCCTTGGCCACGCCGTCTGGTGCGCGCGCGCGATTGTCGGCGACGAGCCCTTCGCGGTGTCGCTGCCAGATGAGATCGTCCCGTCACGGCCGGGTTTTTTGAGACAGATGGTCGACGCCTACGAAAAGGTCGGCGGCAATCTCGTCGCGGTCGAGGAAGTGCCGCGCGAAGATGTCAGCAAATACGGCGTGATCGCGCCGAAGGCGCGCAAAGGCGCCCTCATCGAGATGACCGGCATGGTCGAAAAGCCCAGGCCCGCCGACGCGCCGTCGAATTTCCGCATCATCGGCCGCTATATCCTGCAGCCTGATATTTTCCGCCTCCTCGAGACGCAGGAGAAGGGCGCCGGCGGCGAAATTCAGCTGACTGACTCCATGAACTCGCTGAACAGGGCGCAGACCTTCCACGCCTGCATCTGCGAAGGCGTCATTCATGATTGCGGCTCGAAGCTCGGATGGCTCCAGGCCAATGTCGACCTCGGCCTCAAGGACGCCGGCCTTGGCGGCCCCTTCGCCGACTACCTGCGCAGCCGGATCGGATAGCGCCTGCGCGCCTAATCCTTTCCGGGATTGCGAAAATTCGCCGAGATCGGCGAAACAAATCTTAGGCCGACTCGCCGACGCTCAACCAATGGGCAGGATCGGCAAATTCACGGAGTTCAAGCCCGCCCGGCGCGTCTTTGCGGGCCGGGGCCGTTCCTTGCTGACGTTCGGCGAGTGGAAGATCGCTTTCCTCAGCATCGCTTTCGGGGCGGCGATCGGCGCGGGCTGGTTTTACGACGCGGAAGGCGCCCGTTCGCCGTTCACCTTGATCCAGCCGGCGATGCTCGCAAAGACGCCTCGCCCCGAAGCTGAATCGCCGATCAAAGTCGCCGCCGTCGAAACGCCGCCGGTCGCGGCCGACGAAGCGCCGGCGGCGACACAAACCGCCAGCGAAGCGATCATGCCGCAAATCATCCTCGCCGCCGAGGACGGCCGCGAAAGCCGCACCCCACGCAGGTCGGTCCTGATCGCGCCGGTCGCCCGCATTGTCGACGGGGACACGCTCTACCTTGAAGGCGTTGCAACGCGCATCCGGCTGTGGGGCGTCGACGCCCCCGAAAAAAGCGAAGCCGGTTTCGACGCGGCGAGCGACAGGCTGGCGGCGCTGGTCGGCGGCGGCCCGATCGCCTGCGAGCATGTCGACACCGATCCCCACAAGCGCATCGTCGCGCGATGCTTCCTTTCGGACGGCGCCGATCTTTCCGAGGCGATGATCAAATCCGGCGTCGCCAGGGAATTCCTGCGCTTCACGCGCGGCTATTACGGCGGCGAATAGAAATCAGTGGAAAACTCCGAGCAATGACTTGTCGATCAGCCAGTCATTGCGGATCTTTTCGAAACGGTCGTCGGCGCCGGGCGACGCGGCGAGCGTGAAGCTGCGCTCAACGCCGAATATGATGGCGGAATTGTCAGCGCCGGAGAGGCCCGCAGTGTCGGAATACCGGACATACATGTCGAAACCCAGCGCCGACTTGTTGATGCCGATCCTGTAGTCGACATAATTTTCGTTGAACCGCTGTTCGGCGAAACCGCTATAGCCGACAGCCGCGCGCGTTTCAAAACCATGGACCAAGGCGACGCGCGCCTCGCCGTTAAGATACCAGGCGGGGCCGGTTTCGGCGAAATTGTCGGGCGTATAGAAGCCGCGCAAATGCAAGCGCCCTCGTTTGAATTTTCGCCGGACACCGACGACCGCTTCGAAAAGTCCCTTGCGGCCGCTGTGATCGACAACGCCGTCGCGGTCGAAATCATAGGTGAATTCCGAAGAGGCCGGGAACGCGTAATAGCGCCCGCCGACCTCGAGATCGAACTTCCGCGCCGAGGGTTTCCACGACGCATAGGTAAGGAGCAGCGCGCGGTTCTCGCCCTGGATCTTCACCGGATTGGCGAAAACGCCGGCGAGCATCTCGCCGCGCACGAGTTCGACATAAGCATGCGAAGCGGGCCGGAACCCTGAACTTTTCGAGCCGCGAAACGTGCCGTTCGTATCGAGCCCGACCGCCGCGGTCAGCTCGAAATCGGCGGCGGACGCGCCGCGAGGCGCAATCGCGGCGGCGGCCGCAAGCGCTAGAAGCACGCAGAAACGCGCGCCGCTTCTCGACCGTTTGACAGTCCCCCCGAACATTACGCCCCTTTGGCCTGCGAGAACCGCCGGCGCCCGAACCTCCCACACTGGCGCCCGAGCGACAAGCCTGCGCCGCAGCATGGCGTCAACGGCTGCGCCGCGAAACGATCCGTGTAGCGAGCGCATTTTTATGGTTAACGCCGATCCGAACGAGTTGAGTTCGCACCGTGAACCGAAAATAGTGCGACCACGATCGAAGGTCGATCGCCCTTCGGCTGCCTAAATAATGCGAGCGCGAACGAAGGTCGTTCGCGCTTCAGTCGTCAAAATAATGCGAGCGCGAACGAAGGTCGTTCGCGCTCGCGGGGAAGCATCCCGTATCCGACTGACAGCCTATGCCTTTCCGCGTGTGAAGCGTCGTGCGGAGAGGGATGCAGTCTCTCGCCTGCTCGCGACAGGCGCAGTCACGCAATCAGGGGCGGCGTCGGGAGGGGACAGGCCGACGCGCGACGCAATCGAGCTTTCATCGCACATTGTCGGTCTACGGAGGAATTTGTACCGACACGGAGGATTGAACCGCGGAAAGGCGCCATCGTCAACCGCAAATCGCATTAACGAAGTTCACATTTTTACGGATCGTTAACGAAGATGAACGCGCAGTCAGTCCTGCGGCGCGTCCTCATCTGCGTCGTCACCGCTGTCCTCGCCTTCATCGAGGGTGTCGCCGTCATCTTCATCATCGCTGTAATAGGACGCAGGCGCGCTCTCGTCGCCGACGCGTTCGCCGCCGCCGCAGCCGGACGCCAATCCGGCGGCGCCAAGAAGAAGCACGCAAACAAGATACCTCATGACCATTCCTTTCAGGACGTCGCACGCCAATCCAAACGAGCTGCGGTCAAATACCGATCAGGTCGCTTTCCTCAATCGACCGGAGGCGGCCCCCGCCGAAAACCGCCCGGACGGTCCTCAATCGACCTGTTCGTTGCCGCCGGAGCCGACGCGCTCGCCGCCGCCTTGCAGCGGCTCCATGACGACCGGCGGCGGAGGGG
>JBGSSK010000180.1:0-7844 GCA_041737095.1 Parvularculaceae bacterium
GCCGCATCGTCGCCGCGGCGACCCCGGCGCTGCATGCTGCGGCGATAAGCCGGCTCGAGCGGGTCTAGAGCGACGTCTCGCGGCCGCGCACGATCCGGAACACCTTGTCCTGCGGCGCTTCGAGATGCGGGACCCGGCTCGGTTTCAAACCCAGGAGATAACCGCGCAAAATCCTGCCGGAGGCGCCGTGGCCGACCAGCACGGCCGGTCCGTCGAGCATTGTCAGGAAATCGCGGATGCGGATCGCCGCGTCGCGGTAGCTCTCGCCGCCCGGGATGGCGAAATTCCATTTGTCGCGGTCGCGCACTTCGTGGATTCCGGGATTTTCCGCCGCGATCTCGTCATGGGTGCGCCCGTTCCATTCGCCGAGATCGATCTCGATCAGGCGATCGTCGATCGCATAGCGCCGGCGCGGCAGGCCCATCGCGTCGCGCGCGATCTCGAGCGTTTCGGTCGCCCGGACGAGCGGACTTGCGACGAACCGCACGTCACGGATGTCGGCGAGCAAGGATTTCAGGATCTCGCCATTGCGCGCCGCTTGCGCACGGCCCTTGTTACTCAGCGGCGTGTCGGAATGGCCCTGATAGCGGCGCTCGGCGTTCCAGTCAGTCTCGCCATGCCGCAGAAAAAAGATTACATGCCGCGCGCGCACGCGACCGCCCGGCATTCCCCGCTCGAACCAGCCCCTCATCGCACATGTTATAGTCCGGGCGTCGGCGTCAGGCGAGGGCGCCGCGCCGCCTTCTCGTCGCGCACTGCGAGAAAAGCAAATGCGCTCGCGAGGCCGGCAAAAAAGCACCATACTGATGGCCCCGCATGGCTGAACTGAAGCTCCGTGACGATCGCCCCCGCGAGCACCGCGACGCCGAACGCCATTACGAACCGCTCGCGCGCAATCAGCAGAGGCGCGACCGTCGCGAGGAGGTAAAGACCCGCGAGACGGCGCCCCGCAGGCTCCGTCGCCGCATAGGACAGATTGCCATCCGCGACCGTGACGACGAAGTCGCTCCGCATCAGGACAATCAGGAAATAGAACGATACGATCGCGCCGGTGACGATGAGCGCAGTTAGCCCCTGTCGCCGACGCCGTCCGCGCGTCAGGACGAAAACCGCAATCGGCGTAAAAGTCGGCCAGAAGATTTCGGCGATGAAAACCCACATCTTGATCAACGCCTGCGGCGCGCCGGCGTCCGCGACGCCAAGCCAGATCGCACCTTCGATCGCCTGATGCGCGGCGAACAGGAGGGGCGTTGCGGCCAGCATCGTCATCCGCGCCGAAGGCCGCTGCGCCAGCGTCATGCCGCCGACGACCGCAAGGCCGGCGGCGGCCGCAAAACTCGCTGTCGCGGAAAAGCACATCAGGGCAAGTTATATTGACGGCCGACGCCGCTCAACTCGCCAAAGGGCGATCTTGGAAATGTCACGTTAATATGACTTGCATCGTTTACAGATGATGTTATGTGTACATTACATATGGATCGATTGGAGCAACCGCAGAAGGGGTTAACATCATGAACTCATTAAGGTTTATGGCTTGGATTGCGATCGCTGTCGCAATGGGCGCCGCCATGACGAAATCGACCGGCGACGTCGCTGTCGGCATCGCCCTCGGCGCCGGGATCGCAACCGCGCTGGTGACGGGAAGCAGGCGCGGCGATGCTTGCTGCGGTTTTTCGCCGCGCCGTGAAGAATAGTCCCGAATGGCGTTCAACGAAAAGAAATACCGCTACGAATTCCTGATCGCCGTTGCTGTCTATTCAGCGGTCCTTGTCGCAAGCCGCTTCGTTGCGAAGTTTTTTGATGTCGGCGGCGTTGCGCTGGTCTTTCTATCGCTGACGCCGATCGTTCCGGCGGTCGGCGCGACCATGGTCTATATGCGCCATTATCGGACGATGGACGAGTTGCAACGGCGCATCCAGGTTGAGGCCTTCGCCGCAGCGGCGCTGCTCGTCTGTCTCGTCACCTTCACATTCGGATTTGCGGAAGGGACGGCGCTGCCGCAGCCGACATTGATCTGGGTGCTGCCGGCTACGCTGTTCGCCTGGGGCGTCATCGCCTGCTTTTTGCGCTACCGGTATGCGCGGTGACGAACCGCATTCGCGAATTGCGCGAAGCCAAGGGCATGACGCAGGCGGAACTCGCGGCGCTGGTCGATGTTGCGCGCCAGACGATCATCGCGGTCGAAAAGCGCCGCTATGATCCATCGCTGTCGCTCGCCTTCAGAATCGCGGATGTTTTCGAGCGGACCGTCGATGACGTTTTCCGGCGCTAACCCCGTGGCGGCTTGAGATTTACGGCGGCGTAGGGAAAGATCATCAAATGGAGCCGTCCCTAGCTTTTTTGCGCGACCTCGCCGCCGCCCCGCCCTGGGTCGGCCTCTGGGTCAATTTCATGAGCCTCATGCTGGCGCTGTCGATCCCCTTTGCGGTGAAGCGCGTCGAGGCGCGCTGGGCGCTGCTGGTGATGGCGCTGTCGATGCCGGCGATGATCGCCCTTTATAGCCTGGTCGGCTATGGCCGGCTGCTCGGCCTCGTGCATGTCGTAATCTGGACGCCGTTCGTCATCTATCTCTGGCGGCGGCGCGGCGAGTGGCGTTTCCGGGAGACATTGTCCGGCAAATGGATCGCGCTATTGTTTGCGACAATGATTGTCTCGCTTGCCCTGGATTATGCGGATGTCGTGCGCTGGCTGCTTGGAGACCGCGCCTGATGGGCCTTTTTCCGTCACTGCCCGAAACGCCGAGCCTTGGCGACCTGTTCAAGGCGTTCCCGCAGCACGCGGCGCCCTTGCTCGCCTATCACGATGCGCTGCTGCGCGGCGACAGCCCGCTTTCCGTCGCCGAGCGCGAATTGATCGCCGCCTTTGTGTCGGGCCTTAACTCCTGCAATTTCTGTTTTGGCGCGCACAAACTTTATGCGCGCGCTTTCGGCATCGATGAGGTCGTCATCGACGCGTTGGTCGCTGACGTTGAAACGGCGCCGGTCGAGGCTAAGCTGAAGCCGATTCTGCGCTATGTCGCCAAACTAAAATCGCTGCCGCCGAAATTGACGAGCGCCGACGCAAAGGCGGTCTATGACGCCGGCTGGTCGGAGCGCGCGCTTTTTGACGCGATAGAGGTCGCGGCGCTATTCAATTTCATGAACCGGATCGTCGAGGGCGCGGGCGTCACTTTCGATTATGCGGATCATCCGCAGTCGGAGGAAGATGTCGCTGCGCGACGCAAGCGCAGCTATTCCGACTATGGCCGCATGATCGGCGTCATCAAGGAGTAAGGGCGATGCCGGAAGCCCTTGTGATCATCGTTCTTCTGGTCGTTTCAATTCTCGCCGCCGCGGCGGTCGCGTTCGGCCGCGGCCGCAATCGTTGCGCGGTGAAGCCGCGGATACGCGACTAGCGCGCCGGGCGCAAAAGTGGAAACCGGTTTTGCGCGAAAAAGCGCGCTGGAATAATGAGTTGATCATCGTGCGCGATTCAAGAATCGCGCCCGACGATCTAACGCTCGAGCGCCGTCTCGATCAGCTTTGCGGTCGCCGCGGCGCCGTAGATCTTCACGAACGGGCCCATGCGCGGGCCTTCCTGCTGGCCGAAGACGACCTCATAGATCGCCGCGAACCAGTCACGGAGATTTTTCTCGTAGCCGTTCGCCTTGCCCGCATCGAATGTCGCGGTGTGATAGGCGTCTTCCTCGCCGCCGTCGCCGATTTCGGCGAGCCGCGCCGCCAGCATCGAGAGCGCGGCGCGCTCCTGCTCCGTCGGCGGACGATAGGATTTTTTCGGCTCGACGAAATCCTTGTAATAGCGCGCCGCATAGACGGTCAGCGCGTCGGCCGCCGCCAGCGCCTCGGCGCTGGCGGTCGGGCGGTATTTGCGGATGAAGCCCTTCAGTACCTCGGGGTCGCCGCCGACCGCGTTAACGAGCGTCAGCAGCATGGCGAAGGAGACCGGCGGCGTCGCGCTTGGCGGCGCGCCGGCATGGATGTGCCATGCCGGGTTGTCGAGCGCCTTCGCGCCGTCCTGCGCCGGGAATTTTTCAACATTCTGCCAATATTCGTCGAGCGTCTTCGGGATAACGTCGAAATAGAGCTTCCGCGCCGCTTTCGGATTCTGGAACATGAAAAGCGACAGGCTTTCCGGGCTGGCGTAGGTCAGCCATTCCTCGATCGAAATCCCGTTGCCCTTGGTCTTCGAGATCTTCTTGCCTTCCTCGTCGACGAACAATTGGTAGTTGAAGCCGGCGGGCGGCTCGCCGCCGAGCGCCTTGACGATGCGGTTCGAAAGCCGAACGGATTCGGTCAGGTCCTCGCCCGCCATTTCATAATCGACGCCGAGCGCGAACCAGCGGCCGGCCCAGTCGGCCTTCCATTGCAGCTTGGCGCGCCCGCCGGTGACCGGCATGCGCACTATTTCGCCGTCCTCGTCCGCGAAGACGACTTCGCCCTTCGCCGCATCGATCTCGCGCATCGGCACGTAAAGAACGCGGCCGGTCTTCGGCGAAATCGGCAGGATCGGCGAGTAGGTCTCGCGCCGCTCCTCGCCGAGCGAGGGCAGGATGATCTCCATCACCGCCTGATAGCGTTCAAGGACGCGGATGAGCGTCGCGTCGAAAACGCCCGACTTGTAGCAATCGGTCGATGACATGAATTCATAATCGAAGCCGAACTCATCTAGGAAGGCGCGCAGCTTGGCGTTGTTGTGATGCGCGAAACTTTTGTGCGACCCCCACGGGTCCGGCACGTCGGTCAGCGGCTTTTGCAAATATTCCTGCAACATTTCCTGGTTCGGCGTTTGCGGCGGGAATTTGCGCATGCCGTCCATGTCGTCGGAAAACGAGATGAGGCGCGTCTTGCGGCCGGTCATCAGCTCGAAGGCGCGGCGGACCATCGTCGTCCGCGCCACCTCGCCGAAGGTGCCGATATGCGGCGGCCCCGAAGGGCCATAGCCGGTCTCGAAGATGACAACGCCGCCATGCCCGATGCGCTTGAGGCGCTCAACGAGCTTGCGCGCCTCCTCGAACGGCCAGGCTTTGGCGGCGGCGATTTCCTCGGCGGTGAAGGATCGGGCGGTCATGGGGTCAAAAGATTTCGCTGAACAGGGAATGTCCCTCTAATGCCTTTTGGCGCGAAGGGAAATCATTCGGGCGCTTCCGCGTCCCTTCGCGGTTGCGAGGCGCCGGCGCCGCCGCTAGGTTGCGACCGCACCCCAATCGACGAGGGCGCTTAATTGCAAGGAACAGGAATTCATGGCCGACGCCGCCCCGCAACTGACGCCGCAGGAAGCGGTGATCTATCTGATGGTGATGGCGTCGGCGTCCGACGGCCGCATGTCGGAGCGCGAATTGCGCTCGATCGGCCGCGTCGTCCGCTCGTTTCCCCTGTTTTCCGAGGCCGATGAGGAGAACCTCGTTGAGACCGCCGAAGCCTGCGGGGCGCTGATGTCGTCGGAGGCCGGCCTGCACAAGGTGCTGACCTCGGCGGCGTCCTCGCTGCCGGACCATCTCGGCGAGACCGCCTACGCCGCCGTCGTCGATGTCATTACGGCGGATGAAAATCTCGACATGACGGAGATCCGCGTCCTTGAGCTTATCCGCAATGCGCTCGACGTCGATGATGACGGCGCCGCGGCGATCGAACGCTCGGCGAAGGCGCGCCACATGACCGTCGAGGCGGTCTAGCGCCGCTTGCTGATTTGGTTCCGCTCATCCCCGCGCAGGCGGGGATCGGCGCGCCAAGCGCAATTGAACGACAGGTATTATTGCGAAAGCAGCCTGGCCGGCGAGGCCGAGCGCGCCGGGAAGCGTCATCCATGACGCCGCCTGTTCAGGGAGCGCGCGACCGAAGGCGAAAAGCCCGAGCGCCAGTTCCGCCAGCATCAGCAGGGCGAAGGCGACAGCGCCCATCACGAGCCGCGCCGCCAGCGATCCTTCGACGCGACAAGCGCCGATCAGGCGGCGCGCCGCGACCCATGAAAAAAGGAGCAACAGCGGCAATTCGAGCGCGACCGCGGCGGTTTCGCCGAGACGGGGCGTCATCACCAGTGTGCGCAGCGTTCCGAAAGCGAATCCCGCCGCAAAGACGATGATGAAATAGAAAACGCCGACGAGGCCTGCGCGCTGCACCACTCTCTCCGCTGCCGGACCTACCCTAGCACAATATAGCAAACGCCCGCGACTACGAAGGCGACAATGAAATTGAGGACAAAGCCTTCGCGCGCCATCTCGGCGATGGTGACCTTGTCGGTTGCATAGATAATGGCGTTCGGCGCCGTCGCGACCGGCAGCATGAACGCGCAGGAGCACGAGACGACCGCCGGGATCATCAGGAGTTCGGGCGCGACGCCGGCGCCGACCGCGACGGCGGCGAGGACCGGCATCAACAGATTGGCCGTCGCCGTGTTCGACGTGATCTCGGTAAGGAATGTCACGGCGAGACAGATCCCGAGCATCATGAAGAAGACCGGGAGTTCAGCGACGCCGGCGAGGCTGTCGCCGATCAGGAGATCGAGGCCGCTGGCGCGAAACGCGCTGGCGATGCAGATGCCGCCGGCGAACAGGAGCAACATTCCCCAGGGAATGTCGCCCGCCGCCTGCCAGTCGAGGAGGGCGCCGCCCCTGCCGTTGGGGATCAGGAACATCGCGACCACGGCGCCGACCGCGACGGTCGCGTCGCCCGCTTCCTTGAGGCCGAATAGCCCGCTCCATCCGCCGAAGGGCTCGGTCCGCGTGATCCAGAGGAACATCGCGCCGGCGAAGACCATGAGTGTGCGCGCTTCATCGGCGCGCCATGGACCCGTCTCGGGGAGGGTCGGCGCCGCGACGCCTTTCAGCCGCCGCGTCAGCCACAGGCCCATCAACGGGACGCCGACAATGACGATCGGCACGCCGACCCGCATCCATTGCGCGAAGGAATATTCAGACCCCGTCGCTTTTTCATAGGCATCGGCGAAGATAAGATTGGGCGGCGTTCCGATCAGCGTCCCGACGCCGCCGAGCGACGAGGCGTAGGCGATGCCGAGCAGCAGCGGCGCGGCAAGGCGCATGTCCGGGCGCCGGGAAAGGATCGCCAGCGCCATCGTCGACAGCATCAGCGTCGTCGCCGAATTCGAAATCCACATCGACAGGATCGCCGCGGCGGCCATGAAGCCGAGAACGAGACTGGAACCGGATCTGCCGACCAGGCGTATCATGTAGAGCGCCAGCCGTTCATGCGCGCCCGACCGCTCCAGCGCCTTTGACAGCATGAACGACGCCATCAGCAGGATGATGACGAAGGAGCCGAGCGCCGCGGCCGCGTCCTTTTCATCGAGCACGCCGGCGAGCGGGAAGGCGACGAACGGGATCAGCGACGCCGCCGCGATCGGCACGGCCTCGGTCATCCAAAACGCGGCGGTCAGGGCGGTGATCGCAATTGTCGCGACGATCGGCCCCGGCAGGCCGGCGGCGGACGCGAGACCGCCGCAGAGGGCCGCGAAAATGAAGCCGCCGATGATCCGCGTCCGGTTCATTGCGCCGGATTAAGGCGCGTTCGACGGCTGGTGTCCAGTTTGTGATCAGCGCGCCGCGCGTCTTCGTGTAGGGAGAGGCGCCGAATGGCGTCAGCGGAGTTTGATCATGAAGTTTGTCATCATCGCCATCTGCGCATTCGTTTCGACGGGCGCGCAGGCGGAACCGTCCGCCGCCGCTTATAGCGCCTTTGCAGCGGGCGATTACGAAACGGCGATCACGCTCGCCAAGGACGCCGGCGCCGCCGCGGATCTCGCGCTCGCCGCGCGCGCGATCAACGCAGAAGCCTATTTCGAGCCTGACAGGAAAGTCGCGCGCCGGCGCAGCGAGGCGGCGCTCGATTTCG
>JBGSSK010000258.1:0-3164 GCA_041737095.1 Parvularculaceae bacterium
CGATCCGGGTGAGCGCATCGGCGGCGCCAATGACGTCAGCGGCCCGGCAACAGAGTTCAGCGTCGCGCGCCGCTGCAGCGAGGCGATTGGCCCCGACATTGGCGGAGGAACCCTTGATGGCGTGCGCGGTGCGTCCGGCGCTGGTGAAGTCCCTGCTGGCGATTTCCGCATTGAGACTGGCGATGAGCCCGTCGGTCGATCGCCAGAAGGCGCGCAGGATATCGTTGACGCCGTCAAGGCCCGCGGCGTCGAGCAGGCTGTCGATCTGGGCGTAGTCGACGAGATCAATGTCAGCTGTCGAATTCAACTTCTGGCGTCCACCGGTCGCGGACCTGAGCCGGTCCATCGCGCTTCTATTCAATCGGGATGATCTCACCAAAAGCGTTAAAATAAGTTTCAACGCCCCCCCCCGTGCGGCGGAATTGGTATTTTCCATTCGTTAAGAACTTGCCAAGGAAGGGCGTGAATATTCGGTGAACGGCGCCGCTACCAGGCTGCGAATGCGTCAGTCGCACGGACCAGCGCGTCGATGATGCCAGGCTCGGATGCTGCATGGCCGGCGTCTCCGACAAGTACGAATTCGGCTTCCGGAAAGGCGCGGTGCAACTCCCACGCAGTCTTCATCGGCGTCACCACGTCATAACGCCCCTGCACGATGACGGCCGGGATGTGGCGGATTTTGTGGGCGTCGGCGATCAGTTGATCATCGCGCCCGAAGAAACCATGGTTAACGAAATAGTGGCACTCGATCCGCGCGAAAGCGATTGCGAAAGCGTCGGACGAAAAGCTGTCGATCCGTTCCTGCGACGGGACGAAAGAGACCGTGCCGCCTTCCCAGGCGCTCCACGCTTTCGCGGCCCTGAGCCGCGCCGCCGCATCGTCGCCGGTCAGCCGCCGGTAATAGGCGGCGAGGAGATCGCTGCGCTCCTCGGGAGGGATCGGCGCCAGATAATCCTCCCAGGCGTCGGCGAACATCCAGTTCGCCCCCTCCTGATAGAACCAGCGGATTTCGTCGCGCCGAATGGTGAAGATGCCGCGCAGAACGAGCTCGCTGACGCGATCGGGGTGCGTCTCGGCGTAAGCGAGGGCGAGCGTCGATCCCCAGGAGCCGCCGAACACCTGCCATTTCTCGATATCGAACCGCCGCCGCAGCCGCTCCATGTCCGCAACGAGATCCCACGTCGTATTGCCGACGAGCTCGGCGTTCGGCGTCGATTTCCCGCAGCCGCGCTGATCGAAAAGAATGATCCTGTATCGCCGGGGATCGAAATAACGCCGCATCGACGGGGTCGTGCCGCCGCCGGGCCCGCCATGGCAGACGACGACCGGCTTGCCGTCGGGATTTCCCGAGACTTCGAAATAAATTTCGTGGATGTCGGAAACCTTGAGACGCCCCGTCTCGTAAGGTTCGATAGCGGGGTAGAGGTCGCGACGATCGGACATTTTACGGCTGACTCACTTGATCTTGTTATGATACCATCTAGCGGCGGTCTGGGCGTACAATCAAGGCGACGACCGCGGGGCGACGAGGGCGAAGGGCGGAACGGCTCAATGCGGTTGGTTGCGTAATTCAGTTGAGGCGGTCGCGCCGGGAGCAGTGTTTGGTAGAGTTCAAAGGCCGTCTGGCGGCCCTTATCGCGGCGCTGTTCGCCGCCGCCGCCGCGACGTCATGCACGACGGTGATCCGTTCGCATGGCGTCATTAACGAAAATGCGGGATCAGAGGAACGCGAGGCGCTCGGCCGCGCGGTCGCCGATCTCGCCGAAACGCGCTGGCCAAAGCCGACATCGTCATCCTTCGCTGCAATGCTGGCCGGCGGCGAGACGGCCGGCGAACGCGTTTCGCGCGGCGATGCGATCGACGCATACGTCGCGCTGCTCCTCGCCTCGCAGGCGGCGGAAGAAACACTGATCGCCGACGCCGAACGCCATCTCGGCGCAGCAAGGTCGCTGAGCAAGGCGGCGGCGGATGCGAGCGACAGCCCGAGCCCGCGCCTCTCTGACGTCGCCTTGATGGAAGCGGCGATCGCCGACCTTCGTGAAACAAAATCGATCTATGCGGCGTCGATCAAGGCGATCGACGGCGATGACGACGAAGCCGACAAGCTGAAAGACGGCTTTGATCGCGTGATCAAGGAGCTTGGCGAGGTCGCCGACGATCTTGCGAAAAGCGCGATGAAAAAAAACCTGCAGAGCTTCGCCAAATCAGGCGCCGTCGCCGAAGCCCCGGCGCGATAGAGATCACGTCACAGCGTGACGGTTTGCGCGCCGTCCCAGGCCCCCGACGGCGCTTCGTCGATCATTTGCTGGATGCGTTTTTCGTAAACGTCGAACAGCGCGATTTTCGCGCCGGGCGACTGCCGCGCCTTGGCGAGATTGGCGCGCGCGGCGAGGAAATCGCCCTCGCGATAAGTCGCCAGCAATTGCCGGTGCGCGTCTTCCAGGGCGCGAAAACCCTTGCTTGACTTGATGAACGGGTTGCCGACCAGCGCATAGATGCTGAACGGCTTGTCCGAACCGCTTTCCTTCAGGCGATCGAGTTCGAGAAAAGCGAAATGGTGATTGATGCGTTTGTGAACGCTTTCGTCACAGATGATGGCGGGACCGTAAACGGTCGCCTGCCGGCTGAGGAACGATGCGATATCGAGCGGCTTGCCGATCGCCGAATAACGGTTCTGGCGGCCATGTCCCATCGGGCCGACATAGCAATCGCCGGTCGCGATGCCGATCGCAAGATGCATCTGCACGCCCATAAGGCGCGGCGCGCTCTCGATTTCGGCGTTGATCCTGTCCATGCTTTCGATGAGGCGCAGCGACGCGGAACACGCGTCGCGAATGTGATCGGCATTTTCAAGCGGCGCATTGAAATAGGCGAAGATCCGTCCCCCGTCGGCCTGATCGACGGCGCCGCCGGCCTCGATGATCGCTTTCTTGAGATGCACGCATCCCATTGCGATGAGGTTTGTCACTTCGCCCGGCGTCGCCGCAAGACGCTCAAGATCCTCGTCGACGAAACTTAACTGGCAGGCGAGGATCGTCACCGGACGCAACGCGCCTTCAAGGACGGATGCGGCGCTTTCCTCGCGCACCCGCTTCATGGTCGGTTCCGGCAGCGCGCCCTTGAAGGCGCCGCGCACCGTGTCGTCCTTGAGCGCGCCGCCGAGC
>JBGSSK010000233.1:0-20830 GCA_041737095.1 Parvularculaceae bacterium
GCGGCGGCTGTTGCTGCGCGCCGCAGCGGCAAGGCCGCTGGTCGGCGCATCCCGGAGCGCGTTCGCTTCGGCGTCAATGAGGCTGAGGCCCGGCGACATCCGAAACAGGATCGCATTATAGGTCGATAGATAGTCCCGATAGCCGCCGGATGCGGCTGCGATCCTGGTTTCCGCGGCGCTGCGCGCTACGTCATTGGAACCTAGCAGCGACAGATCCCGGTCGCGTTCTTCGAAATAGCGATCGGCGGCCGCCCGGACGCTGTTGATTGCGAGCCGCAAGTCCTGCGCCGCCAGCGCCGCCTGCTGTCCGGCGGCGCGCGCGGAATTCGCGTTTCTGGCGAGCGTTGCGCCGTCAAGCCCGTCAATCGCCGCCAAAGCGTTCGCTGCCGCATTGAAATCCGCCTCGGCATCGGCCGCCTCTGCCCGTGCTTCGCTTATCCGTTCGACAAGAATTGCGCGCGCATCAATGCCGCGCCGGTCGAGCGAGTCGTAGACCGCGGTCGCGCAGCCGGCGAGCGACAGCATCGCCACAATCATCAGTATCCGCATGACTGAGAGTCTCCTTGTGTCAATTAATCGTAGCTGTTGAAATTGAGCGCCAGCCCGGCGTGCGGCCAGCGAGCCTTTGCGAGGCGTCCCGTGCCGGACAAGGTGACATAGGCGTCGCGGTGTTCGGCTCCGCCGAAGCAGACTTTGTCGGGAAGAGATCCGCCATCGGAATATGCTCGGCTTCGCCGGCCGGCGCGATCACGGTGATTCCGCCGTTAAACAGCGTGCCGACACAAATATACCCGCACTCTTCGACCGCGAGACTGTCGAGGAACTGGTAACCCGGCATGGTCGCGACCAGCCGGCCCGGGATCGGGATCGGCGCCGGCGCCGCCTCGCCGGGGCCAGTGAGATCAAAGGCGATGAGGCGCCCTGAAAACGTGTCGGATAAACAGACTGTCTTTTCGTCGGGCGAGAGGCCGACGCCAATCGCCGCGAAGATCGGGAACGCCGCCGCGATGATTTTCGACCCGTCCGGTCTCGCATAGTAAAGACCGCCGATATCCCGCGTCCGTCCGTACGACTTGCCGTGGTCGGTGAACCAGAAGCCGCCGGTCCGGTCGAAAGCAAGATCATTTGGGCCGCTGAGGCGATGATCGCCGACATGCGTGTAGAGCGTTTCGGCGCGGCCGGTCGCGAGGTCGACCGCCTCGATTGAACCGCCCCGGTAACCCGCGGGCGCATCGCCGGAGTTCGTCTGTCCCATGACCGCCTGCCATTCAAAGCCGCCATTGTTGCAGATATAAACACACCCGTCCGGGCCGAGCGCCGCGCCATTCGGACCGCCGGGAAGCTTTGCAATCACCTCGATGCGGCCATCAGTGCGGATCCGCGTCAGCGTCTGGCGTTTGATTTCAACGAGGATGACCGAACCGTCCGGCATGGCGATCGGGCCTTCCGGGAACTGAAGGCCTTCGGCGATGATCTCGATCTCCATCCGGCGTCCCTCAAATTTCGTCCAGGCGTCTTCAAGATGCCGCGCCGGCGGGCGGCATTGCCGCGCTTCCCGACGCAACCTACACTAGCGCTCCTTGCGCAATCGGCAAACGCCGCCCGCGCCGCAGTCCAAAGGAGAATCCATGTCAGGCTTCCTGATTTTCCTGATCGTCGTCGTCCTCATCGGTTTCGTCGTCATAGGAATTTACAACCGGATCGTCGGGCTCAACCAGCGCGCGGACCAGGCTTTCGCTGACATCGATGTACAGTTGCGCCAGCGCCACGACCTCATTCCGAACCTTGTCGAGACCGTCAAAGGCTATGCGACGCACGAGCGCGGCACGCTCGACGCGGTGATCCAGGCGCGCAACGCCGCCTCCTCGGCGCATGGACCCGCGGCGCAGGCGCAGGCGGAAGGATTTCTCAACCAGGCGCTCGGCAAACTCTTCGCGCTCGCCGAAGCCTATCCGGACTTGAAAGCGAACACCAATTTCCTCGAATTGCAGCGCGAGCTCTCCGACGTAGAAAACAAGATCGCCGCGGCCCGCCGCTTCTTCAATAATTCGATCCAGGAATTCAACACGGCGATTCAGCAGATCCCCGGCAATTTCGTCGCGCCCCTCGGTGGCTTCAAGGAGCGCGAGTTCTTCGAACTGCCGGCCGACAGTCGCGCGGCGGTCGAGACGGCGCCGAGCGTGAAGTTCTAGACCGGGCGCCCACGCGGCGGGGATTGCTGGCAAGTCATGAAACGCCTTGGCCTCATCGGCGGCATATCTCCGGAATCGACGGAGATTTATGTCCGCTTGCTGAACAAGGGCGCGCGCGACCGGCGCGGTGGCGAACACTCCGCTGAATTCATCTGCTGGCATCTCGATTACGGCCTGATGATCGGACTCTACAGGAAGCGCGACTGGCCGCGCTTCACCGATGAGGTCTTGAAAGCAGGCGACGGCCTGAAGCGGGCTGGCGCTGAAGCCCTGATGATCGGCTCGAACACGACGCACCTCGCCGCCGCCGCGCTCGGCGACGCGACAGGGTTGCGCGTCATCCACCTCCAGGACGCGCTTGCTGGGGCGATGAAGGCGGCGGGGTCGCGGAGGCCCTTGCTATTCGGGACGCCGGTCGTGATGTCAGGCGAATTTTATCTGCCGGCGCTCGCTAGGCGCTATGACGGCGACCCGGTCATTCCCGACGCCGGCGAACAGCGCGAGATCGAGCGTATCATTCTCGACGAATTGTGCTTCGGCGTCGTGACCGACAAGTCGCGCGATCGCTTGCTCGGGATTGTCGCCGCGCATGGCGAGTGCGACGGCGTCATCCTCGGCTGCACGGAACTCAGCATGATCCTTGCGCAGGGGCATTGCCACATGCCGATATTCGACACGACTGAATTGCATGCGGAGGCGGGATTGGCGTTCGCCTTTGACGAGGAGCGCTGACCATGGGCGCTTATGGGCTGCAGACCCATATCTGGAATAACAATTTGAAGTCGATTGCGCTGTTGGCGGGGTTTCCGCTGCTGCTCCTTTTGCTGATGTATGGGCTGAATGTAGGCTATGTCGGGCTGACGACCGAGATCGCGAGCGTCGGCGAGGGGCTCGAAATCGCGCTAGGCAACATGTCGCAGACCTGGCCGTTCGCATTTGTCGGCGCAGCGATCTGGTTCGCGATCGCCTGGGCGGCGCATCAGGCGCTGATCAATTTGTCAACTGGCGCCAAGCCGGTGACGAGGGCCGATGCCCCCGATCTCTACAACATGCTTGAAAATCTCTGCATATCGCGCGGCATCACGCCGCCGAAACTCCAGATCATCGATTCGCCGGCGCTCAACGCCTTCGCGAGCGGCGTAAGCGACAAGAATTATTCGATCACGCTGACGCGCGGCATCGTCGATGCGCTCGACCGGGACGAGATCGAGGCGGTGATGGCGCACGAGCTGACGCATATCCGGAACCGTGATGTCAGGCTGCTGATTGTCGCCGTCATTTTTGTCGGCATATTTTCATTTTTTGGCGAGATCGTCTTCCGGAATGTATTTCGCACCGGCGTCCGCATCGGCGGGCACACGTCGAGCCGCAAGGGCGACAGCCGCGGCGGCGGCGTTCTCATCCTGATTGCGGTCGCGCTGATCGTGATCGCCTATGTGCTGGCGATGGTGATACGCTTTTCACTCTCGCAAAAGCGCGAATTTCTCGCCGACGCCGGCGCTGTCGATCTCACCAGGAACCCGGACGGGATGATCAACGCGCTCCGCAAAATCTCCGGCCGGTCTGATATCGACGCGCCGGGCGAAGTGCGGCAGATGATGCTCGACAACAGCGCGAATTTCGCCGGGCTTTTTGCGACGCATCCCTCGATCGACAAACGTATCGCGGCGCTAGAGGCCTATGCGGGCGGTTAGTCATAAAGCAAATGCGGCAGCCACGTCGCCATGCCCGGATTTGCCGCCAGAATAATCAGCGCCAGGATTTGGATCGCGATGAACGGCGCGACGCCGCGATAGATGTCGCCCGTCTTGACCGAAGGCGGTGCGACGCCGCGCAGATAGAATAGCGCAAAGCCGAAGGGCGGCGTCAGGAATGACGTCTGCAGATTGACCGCCATCATCACGCCGAGCCAGATCGGATCGAGCCCCATTTTGAGGAGCGCCGGCGCGACTAGAGGCACGACGACCAGCGTGATCTCGATGAAATCGAGAAAAAAGCCGAGGATGAACATCACGAACATGACGCCGATGATCGCCCCAATCGCGCCGCCCGGAAGGGCCGCCAGCGCCCGATGGATCGTCTCCTCGCCGCCGAGACCCCGGAATACGAGCGAGAACATCGCGGCGCCGATCAGGATCGTGAAGACCATCGCGGTGATGCGCGCCGTCTGGTCGGCGATCGGACGCAGCGATTTTTCCCGAACGAGGCTTTGTCCGCTGGCGATGACGCCGAGGGGAATGAGCGCGCAAAGGAATGCCGCGAGGGCCATCGCCGCCTGGTCTGCGGCGGAGGGCGCTACGCGGCCGACGCGCAAATCGACGAAGCTCGTCAGAATGAGGAGGGCGACGATCGCCGCCGCGGCGAAGTAGACGACCATCCGTCCACTGAAAAGGCCGGTTGAAGGCGAGAGCCGCGCCCCGGCGATCAGAAGCGCGCCGATCGCGCCGACGCTCGCCGCCTCGGTCGGCGTCGCAATTCCGGTGAGGATCGATCCGAGAACGGCGATTATGAGCAAAAGCGGCGCCGGGAGGACTTTCAGTGCGACCGCGATCATCTCCTTCGGTGCGCCGCGTTCCTCGGCGGGGATCGCCGGCGTTTTCTTGCCGTCGAAGACCGCGACAAGGATCTGATAGGCGAGGTAGAGGCCAACCAGCATCAAGCCTGGCAGCAGCGCGCCGGCGAACAGGTCGCCGACCGAAATCGCTTTTGGCGCGAATACGCCCATTTCGAGCTGCGCTTTCTGGTAGGCGTTGGAAATGACGTCGCCGAGGAGAATGAGGACGATCGACGGCGGAATGATCTGGCCGAGCGTTCCTGCAGCGGCGATCGAGCCGCAGGCGAAGGCCGGGTCATAGCCGCGCTTTAGCATTGTCGGCAGGCTGAGCAATCCCATGGTGACGACCGTCGCGCCGACAATGCCGGTCGATGCGGCGAGCAGGGCGCCGACGATCGTGACGGACAGACCGAGACCGCCTCGCAGGCTTCCGAACAGTTTCGCCATTTCTTCGAGCAATTCCTCGGCGATCCGCGCCTTTTCGAGGATGACGCCCATCAGCACGAACATCGGGACGGCGATCAGCGTCGTGTTGCTGACCGCGCCAAAGATCCTTTGCGGCAGGGGCCGGATGAAGCCCGGGTCGAAGACGCCGAAGGCGAGGCCGATCCCGGCGAAAAGCAGCGCGGTCCCGGCAAGGCTGAAGGCGACCGGATAGCCAGCTAGAATGAGAAGGCAAAGGACGACGATCATTGCGACGTCGAGCCATGGCGTAACGCCGCAGAGACAAAATCCGTTCGCGCCGAACATTTCCAAGCTAGGCGCTCCTCGTGCGAAGCGTTTCAACGGCGCGCGTCGCCAGCGCGAATCCGGCGAGCAGGAGCAGGGTTGCGTAGATCGGAATAAGCGTTTTCAAAAGATAGACGCCCTTGATGCCGGACTGTTCCATCGATCCTTCGCGAACCGCCCAGGAATTGGCGACATAGGGACCCGCCGCCCAAAGTGTGACCAGGCAGAATGGGACCATCAGGAGATAAGTCCCCGCGAGATCGACCATAGCTTTGCGGCGTGGCGGCGCGTCCCGATAGAAAATGTCGACGCGCACGTGATCATCCGTCAGTAGTGCGTAGCCGCCGGCGAGCAGGAAGACCGCGCCATGAAGATAGGTGATGCTCTCTTGCACGGCGATAAAATTGAGCCCGAACACATATCGCAGGATGACCGCCGCGAACTGCGCCAGCGCCATCGCGATGATGAGATAGAGGGAGGCGCGGCCGACGCGCCGGACGATTGATTCGATCGGCGGCGCGATTTTCCGCGTCAACGCCTCGGCGCCGTTTGCGCCGATCAGCGCGGCGCCGCCAAGAACGCCCGCGAGACACGTCGCAATGAGACCGATCGAGAGGATGGGCGGACGGAGATCTGCCGCAAGGATTGCGAAGAGGCTGGCGCCGCCGAAGACGATCGCGATCGCCGCCAGGAAGAACAGCGCCGCGACCCGCTTGTTCCGGATGAAGGCGGCGAGCGGCAGCATCAGCAAGGGAAGGAGGAGACCCGTCGCCGCCCAGTTCAACATGTCGCCGATCGCCGTCAGCATGATCAGAACTCGAACAGCGTGCGGCGCGCGCGCATGAACGCCTCGTCCGAGATCTCGCTCCATTCGTGAACGCGCGCGAGTTCTGCGCGGTAGCTCTCATAAACGCGGCGCGTGATGTCGTCGCTGGCGGCCGCTTCCTCAAGTACGATCTTTGATTCCCGCGCCAGCGCCGCCAGAACGTCATCCGGCAGCGTCCTCACTTCGATCCCATGGTCCCGGACCAGTTGCTCGAGCGCTACGCCGTTGTAATGCGTGAATTCTGCAAGGCAGATATGGGTGGCGCGGTGGCACGCGCCCTTGATGATCGACCTCTCCTGCGACGTCAGCCCATTCCAGAGATCGAGATTGATCCCGACCGAGCCTTGCGCGCCCGGCTCCTGAAAGCCCGGCGCGTAGTAATATTTCGCCTCGCGATAAAAGCCGAAAGCGAGATCATTCCACGGGCCGACCCATTCGGCCGCATCGATCGCGCCCGACTGCAGCGCTGAATAGATCTCGCCGCCGGGAATCGCGACCGCCGACGCGCCGACCCGCCGCATCACTTCGCCGCCGACTCCCGGCATCCTGATCTTCATCCCGCGCAAATCTTCGAGCGAATTGATGGGGCGCTTGTACCAGCCGCCAAGCTGGTGGCCGGTATTGGCGGCGACGAACGGCTTGATGTTGAACTTCGCCGACAGCTCGTCCCACAATTGCTGCCCGCCGCCGAATTCAGTCCAGCCCATGATCTCGTTGGCGGTCATGCCGAACGGAACCGCGGTGAAGAACGGATAGGCTTTCGACTTGCCGGCCCAGTAATATTCAGCCCCATGATACATGTCGGCGGAGCCGCTGGAGACGGCGTCGAAGCTGTCGAAGGCGCCGACAAGTTCGCCGGCGGCGTAGACATGAACCTTGATCGCGCCGCCGGACATTTCTCCGATGAAATCGGCGACGTTCTGCGCCGATGTTCCAAGACCCGGAAAATCCTTTGGCCAGGTCGTCACCATGCGGAGCGTGCGTTCGCGCACTGCGCCGCCGACGATCGGCCCGCCTTCCGGCGCTCCGCAATCGCAACCGGCGGTCAGGCCTGCAGCGCCCCCGACAAGAAGATTTCGACGACTGATCAAGGCGTTTCCCCGCATCCCATTGTTTTGCGGGAGAATGGACTGAGCCGCTTCGGATTGAAAGGCCGCTAGCCGGGCGCCGCCATGCGCGTCCACCCGCCGGCGGTCAGACGTTCGAGCGGGTGATAGGATTTCTTGTAGTCCATCTTCGGCGAGCCATCGACCCAGTAACCGAGATAGACGTAAGGAAGGTCAAGCTCCCGAGCCAGCGCGATATGATCGAGGATCATGTGGGCGCCGAGGCTTCGCGATTCTTCATCCGGCTCGAAAAACGAATAGACCATCGACAACCCGTCGCTCAATCGGTCGGTCAGCGCCGCCGCGCATAGCGCTTCGTCTCCGCCGTCTGATCGCTTCCAGTATTCGACGATCATCGTATCGACGGCGGTTTCCTCGACCATTGATGCATAATCGAGAACCGTCATCTCGGCCATGCCGCCGTCATGGTGGCGCGCGTCGAGATAGGCGCGCAGCACTGAGAACTGTTCCGCGGTCGCCTTCGGGGCGACAATTCGGCGGCCGAGATCGCGATTGCGTCCGGCGATGCGCCGGCGCGACCTGGTCGGCGCGAATTCATCGACAACAACCCGGACCGGCGTGCACGCCCGGCAGCCGTCGCAGGCCGGCATGTAAATGATATTTTGTGACCGACGGAACCCGCGCTTCGACAACATCGAATTCAGCGTCGGGGCCGATGCGCCGCCGAGATAGGAAAAAACTTTCCGCTCCATCCTGCCGCCGAGATACGGGCAGGGCGAAGGCGCGGTGATATAAAAATCCCCGCCATCAAGTCCGAGCCGGCGGGAGACATCCTCGTTGCGCATCGCACCACCTTATCGCCAGAATCTTAGCGGTCGATTAGCGGATCGGCAACGGGCAATGGGCGGCGACGGCCGCGGCTGTGCCATTTTTGACTCACCCGCCCGAGATGCGCCTTCAAAGCCTGCCGATCGACGTGAAATAGATCGGCGCGACGAGGGAGTATATGATCCAGATGAGGACGATCAACGGCGCGCCGACACGGAAATAATCCATGAACCGATAATGACCGGGCGTCATTACGAGGAGGTTCGTCTGATAGCCGATCGGCGTCGCGAATGGGCAATTGGCCCCGTATATGACGGTCAAGACAACCGGCCACGGGTCAATGCCGGCGAGATTTGCCGCGCTTACGGCGATCGGGACAAGAAGCGCGACCGTCGCGTTGTTCGACAGAAGGTTCGTCATCACCGCGCTGATGATGAACATCGCCGACAACAGCGCCGCGGGTCCGAATGTTTGCGCGATCGGCGCTATAAAGCCGCCGATCAGTGCGGCGCCGCCAGTTCTATCGAGAACGTGCCCCATCGCCAGAGACGAGCCGATCAGAAGATAGATGCGGCGATCGAACGATCGGGCCGCCTGCCTGATATTCAGGCAGCCAAGCGCCAGCATGGCGAAGACGCCGCAGACCGCCGCGATGCCGATCGGCAAAATATCGAAAGCCGCCGCTGCGACGACCATCAGGAAAATGACGCCTGAAAGTATGGCGTTCCGGCGGGCTGGAAGACCCGTCATTGACGCTTCCATCAACAGGACATCGCGGTCGGTGCGCAGCGTTCGGACGTTTTCAAGCGGTCCGAGGATCAAAAGGACGTCGCCGGCTTCAAGGCGGATGCCGCTCAACTGTGTGCGGATCATCCGGCTACGCCGTTCGGCGCCCAAAATAACGCAATTGGTCTGATAGTGGAATCCGATCTGGCCGATGGTGCGGCCGATCATCCGCGATGCCGGCGCCACGACCGCCTCGACAAGCGTCAGTTGCGAGCGAGGCGCGCGGGGATCAGCCTCGTCAAGATCGACTTCGGCGAGCGCATCGCCGAGGATTTCCGGTCGTTCTTTGAGAAGTTTGGTGAGAACGTTGCGCGTCGCGGCGATAATGACGACATCGCCTTGCTTGAATTCGAAATCATCATATGGCGGCAGGATCGCCTCCTCCCGCCGCTGCACCATTCGGACCGTGATGTCAGGCAGATCCGGGAAGAGGCCGCCGATCGGCCCCTTGCCGAGGAGGAAATGGCCGCGCGAGACCTCAAACTGCGCAATGAACTGCTTGTTTTCGCGCGCGGCGCCGCCTTCCTGGGCGCCCCGGCGCGGCAGCAGGAAGCGACCAGCGGTCGCGAAATACAAAACGCCTGTCACGGCGATAACCGCGCCGATCGGCGTCAGGTCGAAGAAGCCGATCGTCTCGCCGGTCGCGCCCTCGAAGACGCCGGCGGCGAGAATGTTCGTCGATGAACCGATGAGCGTCATCATGCCGCCGAGCAGCGCCATAAAGGAAAGCGGCATCATCACGCGTGACGGCGCAACCCCGCTCGCCGATGCGATTGCTGCGACGATCGGAAGAAACATGACGACAACCGGCGTATCATTGATGAAAGAACTCGTGATAAGCGCCGTCACCAGAACGCCGGCCAGCACGACCTTGCTGTAACGGCCGGAAACCCCGATCAGTAACCGCGTCGGCAATTCCATCGTCCCGGACTGGAACAGCCCCTGGCTCAGCATCAACAGGCTCATGATCGCGAGCAACGCCGGGTCGGCGAAGCCCGCGAGGAGGGTCGAGGTAGTGATCAGCTTCACCCCGGCCGGCGTCTGCAAAGGCGCAAACTCGAAGAGGACGAGATAGGCGGCAACCGTCGCGACCGCGACGATTTCCATCGAGAAACGGTCGCTGGCGAAGGCCGTCATGGCGGCGGCGAGGATCAGGAACGACACCCACATCTGCCAAGGCGATGTCGACAGGAGAGTCGTCAGATTTTCTGCGAGGTCCATTAAGGTCCAATCGGCGCCAGTGCTTGATCGCCTTTTTATTTGCCGTGATTGATGCTACCGGCACAAGCCGGCGGGCGAAAGAACTTCAACATCAACGGCCTGCCGGGAAAACGCGCGCCTTCTTTGAGGTGTCGCAAAGTGAGGCGACCGCGTCGATGACTGATCCTTTCAGGCCCCTGAAGGACGCGCTGGGCCGGTTTGCGACCGGCGTTGCGATCGTTGCCTGCGTCAATCCACGAGGCGGCGTGACCGCCATCACGATCAATTCCTTCGCGTCGGTGTCGCTTGATCCGCCGCTCGTCCTCTGGTGCATCGAGAACAAGGCGTCGACTTTCGCGGATTTTTCAGCGACGACCGATTTTTCGATCAGCATCCTGAATGATCGGCAGCGCAGCGTTTCGGAGCGCTTCGCTGGTCATGATCCGCGCCCGCTCGCAGCGGATGAATATGTCACGTGGGAAACGGGCGCTCCGATCCTCAATGAACGGCTCGCCGGGTTCGACTGCCGGATCGTCGACCGCCGGCCGGCGGGCGACCACGTCATCCTTGTCGGCGAAGTTCTGCGATTCGACAGTTTCGCCGGCGCCCCGCTCCTCTATTTCGCGAGCCAGTATGGCGTTGGGCCGCGCACTGGCGGAGAAAAGAAGTAAGGGGTGGGCGATGAAGCTGGCGTTTCTCGGTCTTGGCGTGATGGGCTTCCCGATGGCGGGACACCTCGCCTCCCGCGGCTTCTCGGTCGCCGTCTTCAACCGCACTGGCGAAAAGGCCGCGCGCTGGGCGGCGATGCATGAAGGCAGGGCCGCGGCCACGCCGCAGGACGCCGCGAAGGACGCCGAGATCGTTTTCACCTGCCTTGGCGACGACCCGGATGTCGAGGCCGTCCTTGCCGCAGCGGCTCCGGCGGTAGCCAAAGGCGCGATCGTCGTCGATCATACGACCGCTAGTCCTGCGCTGGCCCGCAGGCTTTTCGAGCGGTTTTCAAGAACGGGCATCGGCTTTGTTGACGCGCCGGTGTCCGGCGGGCAGGCCGGGGCCGAGACTGGCAAGCTCGCCATTATGTGCGGCGGCGAGACCGCGGATGTCGAGCGGGCGCGCCCGGCTATGGAAGCCTATGGCGTGCGGATCGTTCACATCGGACCTTCCGGCCACGGCCAGCTCTGCAAGGCGGTCAACCAGATCTGTATCGCCGGGCTCGTTCAGGGCCTCGCGGAAGGCGTCCACTTCGCCAAGGCGGCCGAGCTCGATCTCGACCGGGTCTATGAAGCGATTTCGGGCGGCGCGGCGCGCTCCTGGCAGATGGAAAATCGCATGAAGACGATGGCCGAGGGAAAATTCGATTTCGGCTTCGCGGTCGACTGGATGCGCAAGGATTTGCGGATCGCTCTCGAGGAAGCGCGCGCAATTGGGGCGCAATTGCCCGTTGCGGCGCTCGTCGATCAGTTTTACGCTGATATTCAGGCGATCGGCGGCGGGCGCTTCGACACGTCGAGCCTCGTCAAACGACTGAAGAAATCCAAAGATTAAAAAAAAACTTACTCAAGGATCAGTCGGAGCCTCGACTCTCGATGATTCGAATTGTAATTATATAACCTCCAGTCGGGTTGGGTGGTCCGGCGGGGTGTCTGGAAAATCTTGATTTGCGGAAGGGCGCGTAATCAATGTCATCGATCGCTGCGACGGTCGGCATCGTGAGCTTGGGGCTCCTGCTGATCGCGGTTATCGGTCTGCTTCGTCAGTTGGGGGCGGGTGAAGCGGCTAAAGGTCTCCTCTTTCTGACGGGCGCAATCTTTCTTATTGTCATTGCGTCAACCTATATTCCGGCGCTGATCGGCGGTTTCTAGGCCGTTTGATTACCGATATGACTTGAAAACCGCCGCGGGCCACGGCTCGCGGCGGTTCGTCTTCTGCGCTTCGCAATTGCAGCGGACCTGATGGCGTCGCTAAGTGGCGCTCCCGAACCCATTTGGAGGACCGATGCCCGCGCTTCAAACTGCGACCCCTGCCTGGAAAACCGACGATCTCGTTTTGTTCGAGGGCGAGGTCTACAAATTCTTCAGCCGCGAGCTGGCGCCGCATGTGGAAAAATGGCGCGATCAGGGAATGGTCGACCGTTGGGCGTGGGAGAAGGCCGGCGAGGCGGGCCTTCTGTGCATGTCGATGCCGGAAGAATACGGCGGCGCCGGCGGCAGTTTCGCCCATGAGCAGATCTTCTGCGAACAGCAGGTGAAAGCCGGCGTCGAGGGCTTCGGCGCGGGCCTCCACAATTGCATCGTCGCGCCCTATATCCTGCATTACGGCACTGATGAGCAGAAAAAGCGCTGGCTGCCGCGGATGGCGAAGGGCGAGCTGATCGGCGCGATCGCCATGACAGAGCCCGGTACTGGCTCCGATTTGCAGGCGGTCAAGACAACCGCCATCAAGTCCGGCAATCAATATGTGGTCAACGGCTCAAAGACGTTCATCACCAACGGCCAGACCGCGAATTTCATCATCGTGGTCGCCAAGACCGATCCTTCGGAAGGCGCCAAGGGCGTGTCGCTGATGGTCGTTGAGGCCGACGAGGTCGAAGGCTTCCGTCGGGGTCGCAATCTGAAAAAACTCGGCAACAAGGCGCAGGACACCTCGGAGCTGTTCTTCGACGACGTGAAAATCCCAACCGAAAATCTGCTCGGCTCAAGCGAAGGCATGGGCTTTTTCCAGCTAATGCAGCAATTGCCGCAGGAACGTCAGCAGATCGCTGTCATCGCGATCGCCGCCATCGAACGCGCGCTTGCGCTGACGATCGCCTACACGAAAGAGCGGCACGCGTTCGGCCGCCCGGTGTTCAATTTTCAGAACACGCAGTTCAAGCTTGCCGAATGCAAGGCGAAGGCGACGATGGCCCGCGTCTTTGTCGATTACTGCACTGGACTTCTCATCGAAGGAAAACTCGACGCCGCGACGGCGTCGATGTCGAAAATGCTGCTGACGGATCTTGAAAACGAGATCATCGACGAGTGCCTGCAATTGCACGGTGGTTACGGCTACATGGACGAATATCCGATCAGCCGCATGTACGCCGACGCACGCGTGCAGCGGATCTATGGCGGGACGAACGAGATCATGAAACTCCTGATCGCGCGGTCGATGTAGATGGAATTTGCCGGCAAAACCGCCTGGGTGACAGGCGCTTCATCTGGCATCGGCGAGGCGATTGGGACCGGGCTCGCAGCGCGCGGCGCGAAAGTCATCTTGTCCGGGCGGCGCGTCGCCGAACTCGAACGGGTCGCTGGCGCAATTGGAGGCGACGCGCTGGCGATGCCGTTCGAGGCGACGGATTATGCCGCGTTGCCGGCGGCGGTCGAAATTGCGCTCGCCTGGCGTGGCGGCGTTGATCTTCTCGTCAACAACGCCGGCGTCAGCCAACGCAGTCTCGCGATCGACACGTCGTTCGACGTATATCGCCGCATCATGGAAATCGACTTTTTCGCGCCGCTGCGTCTGACGCAGCTTTTATTGCCCTCCATGATCGAGCGAAAGAGCGGGCACATTGTTATCATCAGTTCGGTCGCCGGAAAGATTGGCGCGCCGCTCCGCACCGCCTATTGCGCTGCCAAGCACGCTTGCATCGGCTATTACGACGCGCTGCGCGCGGAAATCGAAAGCGCCTATGGGATCGGCGTCAGCGTGGTGACGCCTGGCTCGGTAAGGACATCGATTTCGAAGAACGCGCTGACCGGCGATGGCGGCGTTCGCGGCCGCTCGGACGAAAACATCGACAACGGCATGGCGCCCGAACGCGCCGCCGAGATCATTCTGGACGGCATTGCGAAGAGCGAAAGGGAAATTCCGGTCGCCGAGGGCATGGAACTCGCGGCGCTGCAAATGCGAAAGGCCGACCCGGAAGCGCTGTACGCCTTTCTGGCGCATGAGGGCGCGCGCCTCGCCGCTGCGCGCGACAAAGGCGAAGCGATCGATCCGGCGCAGGTTGATCGCGGCGGTTGAATTCGGCGTCGGCGATGACCGGCGGCGCAGGTTTCACGAGTGTCGGCGGCGCCGGAAAGATCAATTTGTCATCTCGCCCATCGGTTTGCCCCATTCCTTGACCTCGCGCGGGTGGTTCCCGCCAAGATACGCGGTCGCATGACGAGCGAACCGCCTACTGGCGGCGTCTTGAATCAGCGCATCGTGCGGCGATGGAACAGCAGGCGATCTTCGCGGCTCTGAACATGTTCGGGCTTTTCGTGTTCGCGGTATCGGGCGCGCTGACGGCGCTCCGGAACGATCTCGACATATTCGGCGTCGCGATGGTCGCCTTCGTGACAGGCGTCGGCGGCGGCACCATCCGCGACGTTCTGCTCGGCGAATTTCCGGTCTGGTGGATCCGCGACCCGTCAGCGGTCGCGATCTGCCTCACAGGCGCCGTCGCCGCGACATTGGCGCAGCCGATTTTCACATCGCGGCTGAAGGCGCTAATCTGGGCTGATGCGCTGGGGCTTTCGGTGTTCGCCGTGCTCGGCGCGCAGGCGGCCCTCGCCGCCGATGCTCCGCCGCTGATCGCCATTTTCATGGGGGCGGTGTCGGCGACGTTCGGCGGGGTTGTCCGCGACGTATTGCTGAACGAGCCGCCGTTGATCCTCAAGCAGGATATCTACGCGACCGCGGCGCTGATCGGGGCGGCGGTTTACGTCGCGCTGCTATACATCGGCGCAGCCGGCGCGTTGGCCGCACCGATCGCCGCCGCCGCGACTTTTGCTATCCGTGCGATGGCGATTGTCTTCGAAATACCCTCGCCGAAATTCGGCCGTGCGCGCCGGAACGAGCTTTGACCGCGATCAACGCGAGCGCTTGAGGAACTGGTGTGTTTGGTTGTCTTTTTCAGGTGATACGAATTGGAGTCTTTCAAATGTTCAGATTGATGGCGCTCCTGGCGCTTATCGCCGCCTGTTCGCGCGAGACGCCGCCTCCGCCGCCCGACGCGTCAGCCGCGGAAAAGACGACGGTAAAGGTCGAAACGCTGGCGAGCGGGCTGACAATCCCGTGGAGCATGGCGTTTCTGCCGGATGGCGCGTTGCTGATCATTGAAAAGGCGGGCGGTCCGAGATTCTATCGAAACGGATCTCTGGCGCCCGAGCCGGTTCCGGGCCTGCCCGGCGATATTTATGTCAATGCGGACAGTGGACTCCACGATATCGCCCTCGATCCCGATTTCGCGTCGACGCAGCGGGTTTTCATCGCTTATGCGAGCGGCGACGAGGACGCGAACCGGCTGGCGGTCTGGCGCGCGCGGCTGGTCAATGACAGGCTGGTCGACGGCGAAGTGATTTTCCGCGTGAGGCCCGACAAGGCCGGGGCCAGCCATCCCGGCGGCAGGATCCTCTTTCTGCCGGACAAGTCGTTCCTGCTGTCAGTCGGCGACGGCTACCAATATCGCGACGCCGCGCAGGACCTCGCGTCGCATCTTGGAAAAATCCTGCGCCTTGATCGCGACGGCGCTCCGCCTGCTGACAACCCGTTTATAGGGCGCGCCGATGTAGCGCCGGAAATCTGGTCTTTCGGACATCGCAATCCTCAAGGCCTGGCGTACGATCAGGAGACCGGTTTCATCTGGGAGCATGAGCACGGACCGCGCGGCGGCGATGAAATCAACAGGCTCATAGCCGGCGCGAATTACGGCTGGCCGTTGACGACCAGCGGCATCGATTATGATGGGGCGCTGATTTCGAAAGCGGCGCATGCGGACGATGTCGTCTCGCCGCTGCTCGTCTGGGCGCCGTCGATCGCGCCTTCGGGTCTTGCGGTCTATCGGGGCGTTGCATTTGCGGATTGGAATGGACATCTTCTGGTCGGCGGCCTGGCGTCGAAATCGCTCGTTCGGGCGTCGCTCGACAATGACGGCCGCTCAATTCGCGAATCCGAGCGTCTGCTCGGCGAGATCGGCGCGCGCTTGCGCGACATCCGCGTCGGACCGGACGGCCTCGTCTATATCCTGACCGATGAGGCGGATGGACGACTATTGCGTCTCTGCCGCGATTGCTAAGCTGCTGCGCGCCGCCGGGTCTTGCGCAAGCCGCATGATCCGCTATCTATCCCTTGCGACGCGGGTATAGCTCAATGGTAGAGTCGTAGCCTTCCAAGCTAAAGACGCGGGTTCGATTCCCGCTACCCGCTCCAAACTTCATATATTTTTCAATGGATTACTGAGTGCGCCGAATCGGCATTTTTGGATTTTGAATCCCCGCTAGCAAACCGCTAGCAATTTGCGGAACAATTCCGCCAAGTTGGGAAATGTTGGTCGTATGTGACGGCGATCAACGTTGGACACTGCTGTCGATGTCGAAGCAGTCGGCGTGAGCGCAAAAACGCACATCGAATTCCTGAGCTTTCGAAATGCGGATTACTATTCGACCCATACCCTCCATTGGGCGCCAACCGCGCGATCGTCAGAACCAGCCGTGACGTTTCGTTTGAAGCTCATTCAAGATCGACTTGAGCGCCTTTTGTCAGCCCCGAGTTAGAGTCGTTCCCGGCGATCCGTGACGGGTTTGGAGGTCGAGAGAGAGTCTCGCGGCCGCCCGTCGCGGAGATTTCCCATGTGCAGCACCCAAGTCCTCGACGCCCGGCGCGATGCTTCCGGCGGCTACAAGGTCGATCCGAGCCGCGGCACGCGCGTCGGTCGCGTTTCGTCCGAGTGGTTCTCGCGTCCCGACGACGAGCGGTTTCTGTCGCTTACCGATCTCTATACGTCAGTGAACGGACGCGCCGCGCGCAGCCGCACGCGGACGGTCGAGAGCGCGGCAATCCGCGTTGAAGCGTCTCGCGACGACCCGGAGCGTCTCGCATTACGGCTCCCAGAAAACGATGAAGCCGTCGCGCCGACGCATTGGAGTTTCGGCCAGCTGAGCTCGTTGGTCGGCGCGCCGGCGTCGTATCTGCGCCAGCTCCCGGCCCCGCTCGCCGCGATCAATCTTCAATACGGGCTGACGACGCATCGCGCCGAACAGGTGAAGACGCTGGAGACGGAAGACGGCCGCATGGAGCTTCGCGCCGTCACTGGCCCCGACTATGGCCGCATCTATGACCACGAGCTCGTCTCCGCGGTCATGAAGATCGCCGGCGACGGCGTCGGCGACACGCGCTGGAAAATCCCCGGCGTCCTTGACTGGTCGACGGGCGTCTACAACCCGAATGCCGCCGTCAGCCGCGACTCGACGACGCTCTACGCCTCCGACCGCGACGTCTTCCTGTTCCTGGTCGATGATCTGAACCCCATCGAAGCGGGGAGGCTACCCGACGGCTCGCCTGATCTCTTCTTCCGCGGCTTTTATTGCTGGAACTCGGAAGTCGGCGCGAAGACGCTGGGGCTTGCCTCCTTCTACCTCCGAGCCGTTTGCCAGAACCGCAATCTCTGGGGCGTAGAGGATTTTCAGGAGATCGTCATTCGCCACTCGAAATACGCCTCAGACCGCTTCGCGCGCGAAGCCGCGCCCGCGCTGACGCGGTTCGCTGAGTCATCGCCCATGCCTTTCATCAACGGCGTCAAGGCAGCGCGCGAGAAGATCATCGCCCGCAATGACGAGGACCGCAGCGACTTCCTCAGGAAGCGCGGCTTCTCGAAAGCGGAGACCGCGACTATCATCGAAACCGTGCTCGCCGAAGAGGGCAAGAAACCCGAGAGCATCTTCGACTTCGTGCAAGGCATCACCGCCGTCGCGCGCGGCAAGGCGCATCAGGACGCTCGGCTGGAGATTGAGGGGAGGGCGAAACAGCTCCTTGATTGCGCCGCGTAACAGCGGCCAGAAAAGATCGGCCGGACCATCAATCCGGTCGATTAAAGCGGCACTCAAGTTGTCACATTTGTTGAAAAATTAAGGAAGACCGGCGATGATGAAAAGTCTTACGCGGGGAGTTCAGCATGAAGAAGATTTACATTTCAGCAGTACTTTCTGCGCTCGCCGCCGCAAGTTGCGCAACCTACACTGAAAACGGGCTATTCGGCGGATTTAGCGAAACACCACTCGCCAGCGACACATTTCGCATACAGGCATCCGGAAATGCCTACACCTCGCGAAACAAGACAAACGCCATCGCCATGGTGAGAGCCGCGGAGCTTGCTCAGCAACACGGGTATGACCGATTCGTTGTTCTCGACTTTGACGAATGGGCCAAGACCTCCTTCTACACGTCGCCAAGCACCGCAACTACGTCAACGAATTTCAATGCGACTGCATATGGCTATGGTTACGGGAACTACAGTCAGGCCAACTTATACGGGCACGCGAATTCGACTACGACAATCGATCCTGGCCAGACCTATGCCATCGAGAAGCCCAGAACAGACATGGTGGTTCGTTTCGTTCCAAATAGCTCGCAGGAAGCGTCGCGCGCGTTGCTCGCAACAGATATTTTCGCACGATATGGAAAGACAGCAGGTTATAAGCCCAAAGAGTTTCAGCCGTCGCAAACGCCCGCGTTGATAACCCCCACAAATCCCGCCCAGTATCAAGCCATCAATGAAATCGTCCAAGAGCAGACGCCAGTTACCGAAGTAGCAGTTGAAGCGGCACCCGCTGCATTCAACCGTGTGCCCGACGGTCGCGCAAAGCCGACGCTCGACGAAGTTTACAAGTCATTGTCGCCAGGATTGAAGGCGCGAATTAATAGTCTGCCCCCTGCGCAGCGCGCCGATGCGCTGATGCAAATCAGGGACGGCACCTATTGAAGCTCCCGTCGACGCCAAATCCTGCGCGTTTACTGACGCTGTGTACCTCAGGCCGCTTGTTTTCGAATGAATGACGACGTCAACCAACCGCGACGCCATCATTTCATCCCACGATTCTGCCTCGCAGAGTTCGCCGATGCCAACGATAAGGTCTGGACCTACGACTCGCTCGGAGAGAGACCCCGCTCCAGCGCACCCGAAAAAACAGGCTTCGAACGCGACTTTCATACTGTGACCGCAGAAGGCGGCCCTGACCTTACCGTTGAGAACGATATCGCGAAGTGGGAGTCGGCTGCGGCCCCAATTTACAGGCAACTCGCTGACGGAAAGGAGATCACCAGCGACGACCGGCAAATCATGGCGGGCTTCTTCGCGCTTGCCTACTTGAGATCAAAGCGCCATCGCCGATCATATGCCGAGGGTTATGGATTGGTCATGCAGCGGCTTGTGCAGAAACTGGCTGAAAAACCCAATGCGTTCGATGTGGCGCTTAATGAAGTTGGCGACGCAATGGAACGTCAGTTCACCGACGACAAAAAAATCGCGCATAGACAAGAAATGGCGGACTGGCGGGGCTATCGCATTGAGGTGAGCCGGGAAGCAACCCTGCCCGTATTCTCAGCCCATCCGGCTTTGGCCGATGAGATTGCGGGTATGCGCTGGTCGGTCTTGGAAGCGAAAGGCGAGCAGTTCATTCTCAGCGACTCGCCGCTCATATTGGCCAATCCGACAGGAGGGTTCGGCGACGCCGCTGCCCAGGCGACATTGCCTCTAACTCCATCACGCCTTTGGGTCGGTCATCGGCGAGATTACCTCCCTCAGCATTCGACCCTGCAACGAAGGGAGGTGATGGCTTTCAATAGAATGCGTGCAGCGAATGCTGATCGGTTTCTCTACGCGTCGCGTTGCGACAATGCGCTGATGCGCCTCTGCAAGAATCACGTTCGGCCAAGGCAGACGGTCACGATAGATGGCGATACTTCAATGCTCGCGCCAGTGACCGTGAGAAGTAGAGCTTGATCGCCCGTGAGCGTGCGACCCGACCCAGACAATCGAATCCATCCAGAATTGTGGTGATGCATTCCGAGTGATGGCGCTCCCCACCCTCAATCGGCCGCACGGCGGTCAACTTCAGCCAATCGAGAGTGAGAGAGGACAGCCGGATTTTTCGTGACGGGTTTGGAGGTCGAGAGAGAGGTTTTCGGCCGGCCCGTCGCGGAGACCTTCCATGGCCAAGTCGAAATCGAATTCGAATTCGTCCCCCAAACTGACGTTGAGCGCGTCGCGCGATATCCCGCTCGACAAGCTCGTTCTCTCTCAGGCGAATGTCCGCCACGTGAAGGCGGGCGTCTCGATCGAAGAGCTCGCCGAGGACATCACGCGGCGGACTCTCCTCCAGGGCCTCACGGTCCGCGCCATTCTGGATGACGCGGGCGCCGAGACCGGCGTCTACGAAGTACCCGCCGGAGGAAGGCGCTTCCGCGCGCTGCAATTGCTGGTGGAGCAAAAGCGCCTCGCGCCCGATGCGCCCATCCCCTGCGTCATCCGCACGGAAGGCCTCGCCGAGGAGGACAGTCTCGCCGAGAACATCCAGCGCGCGCCGCTCCATCCGCTCGACCAGTTTCGCGCCTTTCAGACTTTGCGCGAGAAAGGCAAGAGCGAGGAGGAGATCGCCGCCGCCTTCTTCGTGACGCCGGCGGTGGTGAAGCAGCGGCTGAAGCTCGCCGCCGTTGCGCCGGCGCTGCTCGATCTCTATGCGGACGACGCGATGACGCTCGACCAGCTGATGGCGTTTACCGTGAACCCGGACCATCAGCGGCAGTGCGAAGTGTGGGAGGCGCTGAAGAACGGCCATGCGCGCGAGCCCTATCACATCCGCCGCCTGCTGACCGAAGGCGCTGTGCGCGCCGCCGACAAGCGGGCGCG